>CAZXKY010000001.1:0-16685 GCA_964641975.1 uncultured Bdellovibrionales bacterium
AGAGAAGCAGCCAGGATGGACAGGAAAATTAAGAGCGCTGAACTGTTCTTTCTTTTTTTTAACAGATACAGAATAACGATTATTCCTACCGCAAGAAGCAAAGCGATAGCCAAAATTTTTCCTGATTTTCCGAAATAACTATCCGTATCAGAAATTCCTTTTCCTTTTTGGGAATCAGAAATCGACAATCGAGCATCATCCAGTTGTTTTCCATCCTTCATCAGTTTAGCGGAAAAAGTAAGATCATCACCGCAGCTTTCTCCCAGCACAAAAGGAACTTGTTTCACGTCTCCCCTGGAACTGACATCCAGGGTTTTTTGGAAACAAACTTTTCCAGTATTTCTTTCTTTGGCTTCAAAAATAATCTGGGCATTGTTTTGTTTTTTGTTTTCTTCTTCTATTTGTCCATCAGTATTATTTTCTCCAACCCGTTCTTTCGCTAATTTCTCCTGCTGGACCCTTTCTTCCGTTTCCCCGATTGGATTATCAGCGGAACTGGTATTCTGGAGATACAGGACAAAATTTTGACTATCTTTCTTTTCAACCAAAAAATTATAAATTAGTCCACTGTCTCCAGAAATTATATAGCGCATCCTTATCGGACTGGAAATTTTTTCTTCCCCTTGATAAAACTGGACAATGGCTTCGTAAGCTCCCGGCTGAGAAAAGAGGGGAAGGGAAAAGCTGATTGCATTGCCATTCTTTTCAAGACCGATCTTTGAATTTTCCTTAATTTCATTAAGCGGATTTCCATAGCGATAAATTTTGGATTTTAAAGTAGCTGATTCCGGAAGAGATTTATCAAAAGTAGCTTCAGTTTTAGCTATATTTTTTAGATAGGTTTTTTCTCCAAAAGGAAGATATTCTTTGTCGTATTCGAAGATTGCCCCTTCCTGAGAACGATATATTTTGTCTTCAGCAATAACGCTGGTATTCCTGGGATCGGCAAAACTAAAATTCTCCTTGGAATCTGTAATGGTTATTTTTTTAATAAAAGAATCGAGATTCATTTCCCGGGAATTGAAAACGGAAAGATTGATATTGTATTCACCATTAGGAAGATTGGATGGAATTGTATAACTGAAGCTTAGATTTTTTTCTTCTCGGGGTTTTAAGTTAATAACTTCGGTGTTTCGGACAAGATCGTAGATATTATTTTGGTTAATTGAAATGGCTCCGTTTTCCTCCACGGTATTTTTGTGAAGAGTAAGCTGAGTATAAATCCCTTCTCCATAATAGTTAGTAATATTTTCCAGCTTAAAATTAAATTTGATTGTTTCTCCTGCCTTGAAGCTTTCTTTTTCCAAATTCAAGTCCTTTATTCTTAATGAAAGAACTGGAGAAACCAAGGTATTAATATTAGTTTTATTCTCCTGAGAAACATCTTCCTGGGGAATATCGCTCAGTTTTTGATAAATTTTAGCTGGGGAACTTCTCCGATGGCTGCTGGTTGAGTGTCAGCCTTGACACTTAAGAAAGAAAGAGATGCCAAAGTTAAAATTGACAAGACTAACACAAGGAAGATTGATTTTGTTTTCATTTTTTTGTTTTAAAGATTTTGTTAATTATGCTGAAATTATACCACAAAACCAGAAAAAGGAGGAAGTGGATAACCGTGGATAAAAAAACCATCCCGACTAACAAGATGGCTTCTTCTATATTGAAAAGAATTGCGCAGCTTTATTTTTCCATTTTTCTTCTTATGAAAGCCGGGATTTCAAGATCATCTTCTTCCGGTTCTTCTGTTTCCCCTCTCATAGAAATTCCGCGGGGTTGGATTTTTTCTTCAATAATCATTTTGGTTTCCAATTTCTTGGTCGGGAAAGTCATCGTTTCTTTTGGCTCTTCTTTTTTCTTGGTTGTTTCTATCGGAATAGTTGCTCCCGAAAAAGCTCTGGAAATTTTTTCAGAAGTTTCTTTAACTTTAGCGGTATCAAAACCAGTCGCAATAACCGTTATATGGACATCCCCTTTTCTGATTTGGTCATCGGTAACTGCTCCAAAAATCACTTTAGCATTAGGATCAATATTCTCCGTAATAACATTAGCCGCTTCATTAATTTCAAGCATTGTCAGGTCGCTTGAACCAGAAACATTAAACAGCACTCCTTTGGCGCCATCGATGGAAAGTTCAAGAAGAGGACTATTAATTGCCTGTCTTGCTGCCTCTATCGCCCGGTTATCTCCGCTGGCAATCCCAATTCCCATCAGAGCCGAGCCACTATCTTCTAAAATGGCTCTAACATCGGCAAAGTCAACATTAACTACTCCCGGCTTGGTGATAAGGTCAGAAATACCCTGGACACCTTGTCTTAGAACATCATCAACAATTCTAAAAGCGCTAAGAAGAGTTGTTTTTCGGTCAATGATAGAAAGAAGCTTATCATTTGGAATAGTAATCAAAGAATCTACTCTGTCTTTCAAGTTATCCAGCCCTTCCTCAGCAATTGATCTTCTCTGGGCTCCCTCAAAAGCAAAAGGCTTGGTCACAACAGATACAGTAAGTGCTCCAAGCTCTTTGGCTGTTTCCGCAACAATTGGAGCGGCTCCGGTTCCGGTTCCCCCTCCAAGACCGCAAGTTACAAAAACCATATCGGAACCCTTGAGAACTTCCTGAATTTCGTCTCGATTTTCTTCCGCTGCCTGTCTTCCGATTTCCGGATTCATTCCCGCTCCCAATCCCTTGGTAAGATTTTTTCCAATGTGAACTTTTTCAGAAGCTTTGGAATGATGAAGCGCTTGCGCATCGGTATTGATCGCAACAAATTCAACTCCTTTGATTTTGGATTCAATCATCCGACTAATAGCATTGTTTCCGGAACCTCCGACTCCAACAACTTTTATTTTCGCAAAAGTTTCTATATCTGGTTTTATTTCAGCCATAAAATATTGTTATGCATTCAGCATTAGCCATTAATTATTTGGCAATTATTGGCTCGAGAAATACTTAAAAAACTAGCCACCGCCTTAGCGGGGTCCCGCTAAGGCGGGAAAATTTAATTGACTTATTTTAGTATCTAAATCTAGCATACTAATCCTTTGAGTGTCAAGATTGCCAAAAATTTGATTTTATGGCAAAAACTTCTCCATCCATTTCTTCATTTTTTTGACTGTTTCTCCAGTCGTATTGGAAATATTTCCAAATGTTTTCTTAGCTCCGTTTTTCGAATTCACTTTCTGCTCTTCATCCCAGATAATCAATCCGATTGCCGTTGAAAAAGAGGGGTCATCCACCTTGTTCATTATTCCTCCGAGATTAACCGGAAATCCAACTTGAGCCGGAAGGCCCAAAACATTTTTAGCCAGATCAACGATCTGAGGAAGATTAGCTCCTCCTCCAGTAATCACTGCTCCTGCCGGAAGAAGTCCGGCTTTTCCAATATTTTTAAGTTCCTGGTTTACCATTCCAAAAATTTCTTCCAAACGCGCTTCAATAATTTCAGCAACATGGAATCTGGAAACAGATCCTGATTCCTGTGAATCAACCTGCGATAAATCTATTTCTTCTTTTTTGTTCACATCTCCGGGAACCGCACTTCCAAATTCTAATTTTACTTTTTCTGCCACATCGATCGAAGTTCGAAGACCAATAGCGATATCATTGGTAATATGCCCCGCCCCTACCGGCAAAACTGAAGTATGAATCAAATCTCCATCCTCAAAAACTGAAATTCCCGTAGTTCCACCTCCAATATCAATAAGAACTACACCTAATTCTTTCTGTTTTTTCGCCAGAACAGAAGCAGCCGCCGCTAACGGCTCCAATATTATTTCATTAATATCAATGCCTGACTGATGGATACATTTGGTCAGATTTTTTACTTGAGAAGAGGAACACTCTATCACCAATGCGTTCATTTCCAAACGAACTCCTCTCATTCCCAAAGGATCCTTGATGTTCTCCTGATCATCCAAGCGATAGCTTTTGGGAATAACATAAATTATTTCTTTATTAAGAGGAAGCATCACATTTTGCGCTTCCATAATTACTCTTTCAAGATCATCTTCTGTCACTTCTCCATCCGCTCTTCCGACCGCAATGACTCCCTTGGAATTCTGAAAGCTTATTTCTGTTCCTCCAATATTAATGTTGGCATTTTTTACGGTAAGCCCCGCCATTCTTTCTGCTTTTTCCACTGATTCATTGACATTTTTTACCACTTCTTCAACGTCAGAAATGACTCCCCTTCTTATCCCGGAAGAAGAAACGGTTCCCACTCCGATAATTCTGGGAATCTCCACGTCCGAAAAAGACTGCGCGATTACAGTTCTGATATTTGCGGATCCGACATCTATTCCAACTATGATATTATCTTTAGACATAAAACCTCCAAAGGAAAAATCCCTTGATTAAAAATCTCCTTGAATTATAAATTAAAATCAGATTTTTCGCAAAATTTTTCAGGTGATTAAGAAAAAAATAATTTCACGAAATATGGATAAAAAATAATTATTCCTACTGCCGCTGCAAAAACAGCCGAAATAAGCACCACGGAAGCCATCATGTCTTTTATGAGACGAACATAAGGATGAACTCTTGGCTTTAAAATATCAACCACCCTTTCCACCACAGTGTTCGCAAGCTCCACAATTAAAACAAACATTATCATCGCGACAAGAACCACCGCTTCCCAGCTTTTGATATCAAAAATTAAAATCAAGGTTCCAACAAAGATAGCTACGACAAATTCTATTTGAAAGTTTCTTTCCGTAGTAAGAGCATATTTAAGACCTCTGAAAGCGCAAGAAAAACTTTTTCTTATTTCTCTTACCCCGCTTTTTGTTTCTTCCGTCATACATAGTAATTGTCCGCCCTATAAAAAATTTATATAAAGACGGAGACATTTATTAATATTTTAGTTAGATTATTTTTTATACTCAGTTATTGAATTTGGCAAATCACTACTGGGCATAATGTTTATTTTTTATTTGAATAATTTACAAACAACATCCTGCAATTTATACATAGCCCTGCTATGCCTGAAACCCAGACAATGCAATATGCCGTGAGACACAACATATGCCATTTCTTTTTTTACGGATACTCCACTTATTTCTGAAGACTTTTTGACATAATCATAACAGATAATAAGTTCTGAGAAAATATCTTTTTTGCCTTTTTTGTAATCCGAAAAAGAAAGAACATCAGTAACTTTATTTTTTTTCCGATAAATCCGATTGATTTTTTTAATTTCTGCTTCTGAAACAATTGCCAGGCTCAGGTCTAGTTTTCCTGAAAATCTGACTTTGCTTAATTTGATGGTTTCCAAAATAACTTTTTCAAAATATTTTTTGGAAAGAGGAGCCTTGGCTTGATTGTTGATTTCTAAATTGAATTTCATTTTCCTTTTCCCTGGCTAACATTGACAATGCTTCCTATGGAACCATTGGAGATATACACCAGTCCTTCTTTTTCATCTTCTATTACCGTCGAACGAAATGAGATTTTTTTCACTTTTCCAGCATAAGTTCCGACTTTAATCACATCTCCAACATTATATTGATTTTCGAGAATAATAAAAATTCCGCTTACAAAATCCTTGATGAGCGTTTGAGATCCAAATCCGACCGCCAATCCAATAATCCCCGCTCCGGCCAGAAGAGGACGAATATCAATCCCAAGAAGTTCCAGAAGCAAAAGAACCGCCACCCCCAAAAGCACTATATTTCCAACCGTATTAAGAAGCAAGGCAACAGTCCTTCCTTTGGTTTTTGCGGCTAATTTGGAAGAAGATTTGAAGATAAAAGAGAAAAGCCTATAAACGACCGCTTTAAAGAAAAATTTTAAAACAATAAGAAGGATGAGCAAAACCAACAGTTGGTAGCCAGTCGTGCCTTTTTCAAGAAAACTTAAATTCAGATAGTCAAGCATAAACCAAAAAAACTTAAAAAAATCACTATTTCAGTTCTTCTTGGACAATCTTTTTGACCAAATCACCCTCCGCCTGTCCATTTAACTTTTTCATTGCCATTCCCATCACCTTTCCGAAATCTTTCTGAGAATCTGCCCCTGTTTCAGAAATAACTTTTTTGATTTCTTCCCTGATTTTTTCCTCGTTCATCTGCGCCGGAAGGTAAACCGAAAGAATTTCTAATTCTTTCTTTTCTTTTTCTGCCAAATCACCTCTTCCGCCTTTTTCATATTGTTCAATGCTATCTTTTCTTTGCTTGATTGCCCTTTTAATAACTTCTAGAGTTTCTTGGTCATCAAGTCCTTCTTCTTTTTTCTTTTTTTCAATTTCAACATTCTTGATAGCGCTGGAAAGAAAACGCAATGTATCGCGCTTAAGCGAATCTCCTGATTTTAGAGATTCTTTGAGTTCAGAAATTATTTGTTCCTTAAGAGACATATGATTAATTTTAAATACTAAATTTTAAATTTTAAATCAAATCTAAATGAATAAATTTTAAAACATTTAGTAATTTGAAATTTATTTAAAACTTAGAATTTTAAATTTAAAATTTCCGATATTAGTCTTCCATTTTTCTCTTAATATTTTTCAGTGCTTCTTCGTCAAATTTTCCAAGTTTTTTGAGCTTATCGATTTCTTTTCTGATTTTAATCTTATACAGAGCCTCGTTTCTTTTCTCTCTCTTGCTCTTTTCATCTTTTCGAAATCTTGACTTCCTGGCATGCGGCAAAATACCGCTTTGTTGAACTCGGCGGGAAAATCTTCTAATTAAACTTTCTGACGTTTCTTTTTCCTTTTTTCTTACTTCGATCACAAAAACCCCCTTTCTATAATTAAAAATTCATTAATTACGTATGCGATACTATTATATCGTTCTTCAATATCTTTTTTACGGCGTTTATTATTTTTTCATTGGTCACCGTCTCCTGCGATCCGGTTTTCATATTCTTTACTATTACCGTTCCGTCTAGCGCTTCTTTCTGCCCGATAATCAGAGTAATTTCAACATTCAATTTGTCCGCTACTCTCATCTGCGATTTAAGGCTTCCGCGTCCGAAACTTTCTGCTACTGCGATTCCGTTTCTTTCCAATTCCGCAAACATATTCAAGCTTTTCTTTTTGGCCAATTCTCCAAGCTGAGCCAAAAATACTCTAGGTGTCGGAGTTTTGTGCAACTTGGCGTTTATTCTTTTCATTTCAATCACTACCCTATCCAGCCCCAAACCAAACCCGATGGCTGGTGTGTTTTCTCCTCCCAACATTTTTATCAGCCTATCATACCTTCCTCCTCCTCCCAAAGAATAATTTTTTCCACCTTCATCTTCTACCCAGATTTCAAAAACGGTCCGAGTATAATAATCCAATCCCCTTACCAAGCGATTATTGATGATATATGGAAGATTCAACTCGTCTAAATATTCAAGCAAATTCTTGAAGTGGGTGTGGCATTCCGGACATAAATGATCAACGGTTTGAGGAGCATTGGCTCCGACTTGAGCACATTTATCTTCTTTGCAATCCAAAATACGAAGAGGATTTATCTCTAATCTTCTTTTACAATCCTGACAGAGCTTTTGTTTCCTGGATTCGAAATAACTGATAAGGAGATTGCGATAATCTTTTCGGCACTGGGCACATCCGATGCTGTTTACCTGAAATTGGATATTCTTAACCCCCAAGGAAGTCATCACTCGGTGAGCTAACTGGATCAGATGGGCATCCATAATTGGATTATCTTCGCCAAAAATATCAAAATTAGCTTGCCAGTGTTCCCGATATCTTCCTTCTTGCGGCCTGTCATAGCGATAAATCTGTCCGGTGGAAAATAATTTTATGGGCTTAGGAAGAACATTCATTCCATGCTGAATATAAGACCGGCAAATTCCGGCAGTCATTTCTGGGCGAAGCGCTACTTTATCCCCTCCTCTGGTAGTGAAAGTATACATTTCTTTTTCCACAATATCAGTTCCATCTCCGATAGAACGGCTAAAAAGATTAGCATATTCAACCACTGGGATATCAATTCTTTGAAATCCATATTCATAAGAAAGTCTGGAAAGCACTCTTCGGACATGTTCCCAATACGGTTGATCTTCCGGAAGAATATCCCGCATTCCTCGCGGAGGTTGTAAAAGAATCGGTTCTTTTTCTTTAACATCCTTTTTTGAAGAATTTTTTTTCACTGCAACTTTTTTGCTAATTTTCTTGGATTTTTTAAGCATAAATAAAAAAATTTAATATATCGAAGCTCTATTAAGCGGCCAGGCTCTTATCAATACTTTTCCGATAACAAATTTTTCGTCGAGAGGTCCCCATGCCCTGGAATCATGGCTATAAAAACGATTGTCTCCCATTGCAAAATATTCAGTTTCACTAAGCTGCTGAACTAAATCTCCGGGAGTAGTTATCTCTTTGGATAAATATCCACTCTCATCCAAAACAAAACCATCTGGATTTTCTTTGTTAAAAATATAAACTTTACCGTTACTCACTTTGACTTTTTCTCCCGGAAGCCCAACTATTCTTTTGATGAAATATTGTTTGGGATCTTTCGGATATTTGAAAACAATTGTATCTCCCCTTTCCAGATTCTTAAAAGGACTCACCGAAAATAATTCTTTTCCGCCTATTCCGATATCTGTTTCCTTGTAACCCAGCTCATTAATAATCAAATATTCTCCATTTTCAAAATTCGGCTCCATGCTGGCTCCTTGGACAAAAAACGGCTGAAAAAGAAAAACTCTGATCGGCGTTATTATCACTAAGGCCAAAATGAAAACTTTTACTATTTCCAGCAAAAAACTTCCCACTCCGAAGTAGGACTCCTTTTTCCCGTTGAAAATATTGCTCTTGGGAGTCTCTTTTTCCATTATTATAGAGAAATAGTAATAAACAGAACCATTATAACACGAATAAAAGCCCCTTGCAAGTATCCGGCAAAATAGGCTAACATAGGGATAGGTTCGCGTTCGAATTGTTCAAAATGTTAAGAAATAATGAATGTAGCGCTAGATTTTTTTGTTATGGACATAATTAAAAAAGAAATCAAAAAAATAAAAGATCCGTATTCATCATACGAATCTTTTATCGGGCAAAATTCGAAAAAAGGAATTATTGAGAAAAAAAATAAGAAAAGCAAAAAAAAATTTCTAAATAAATTTCTGAAAATCACTATTTGGACCATGCTGATCCTGGTCCTTGCCTGGGGTGGATATTTTGTTTTTAAAATCGGAGACACCGGGAAAAAAATCAGTATTGATAATGAGAATTCTTCCATTGCCAGCAATGTCGGATCGTTAATCTCCTCTTTAATTCCCAATAGCAGAAAAACGCTCCAGGGCGAAAAAGACGGAAGAATAAATATTCTTCTTTTGGGAACTGCCGGCAAGGGAAAACCTGGACAAAATCTCACTGATACGATAATGATGATGAGCATCGACACCGAAAACAAGAAAATCGGTCTCCTTTCTCTCCCCCGGGACTTTTACGCCAAAATCGCAGACACATCTTACTACACAAAAATAAATTCCATCTATCAATATGGAATAAACAATAAGCAGGAGGCAGAGCCAATCAAAGAAACAATAGAAGAAATAACCGGAGCTCCTATTCATTATTCTATTATTCTTAATTTCGACGGATTCAAGAAAATAATCGACGATATTGGAGGTATTAATGTTTCTGTTGAAAGAGACATCTATGATTCCCGCTATCCCGGACCAAATTATAGCTATGAGACTTTTGAGATTAAAAAAGGTCTCCATTCTATGGATGGTGAAACTGCGCTTAAATATGTCCGCGAACGCCATGATGACCCGGAAGGAGATTTTGGAAGGGCCAAACGCCAGCAGCAAGTCATGCAATCGGCAAAAAATAAAGTTTTTTCTTTGCAGACCATTCTTAATCCAATTGCTCTCAATAATTTGCTCAGCGACCTCGGAGAAAACATCAAAACTGACATCGGAATGGAAGAAATAGAAGGATTCATCGATCTTGCTAAAAAATCAGATACCCAAAATATTGCCAACGTAGTTGTCGATGCCTGGCAGAGTGATAGTATTCTCAAGGTTTCCCATGTTTTTGCCGTAGGAGTTCGGGCTTTCGTCTTAGTCCCCCGCGTGGGAAATTATAGCGAAATCCAAGATATGTCCCGAAATATTTTCGACCTAGATGCCATCCGCCGAAGAAAAGCGGAAATTGAAAAAGAAAATGCCAGCATTACAATCATTAATCAAAGCCATTACAAAAATTTGGATTCCAAGGTGAGAGATATTCTGGAAAATAAAATGAAAATAAAAAATATCAAGACCGCTTACTTGAAAAATTCAGGAACTCTCAGTGATTCTTATGTTTACAACAAAGCTAATGGGCAAAAAATATTCACTTTGGATGAAATCATCAAAATACTGAAAATAAAATTAAGCGGGGAAAATAGTGCTATAATAGAAAAACAGGAGAGTGATTTGGTTCTCGTTCTCGGAAACGACCTTGGAGATATCGGTTCGTTCGATGAAGACAACATTGAAGACTATAAAAATGCCGAAGAAAAACAAGAATATTTTAATTTGATAGAAAAATAATAAAAAAATTATAAATTTTAAGTTTTAAATTTTAAATGTCAGCCTTAGGCTGATCCGCCTTTGGCAGAAATTTTTAATTAAATTCCCAAATAACTAATTTTAAAATTTAGACATTTTGATTTGATTTAAAATTTAGAATTTATAATTTAAAATTACCAATTTATGAAACTTATTATAGGTCTGGGAAATCCCGGAGAAAAATACCAAAAAAACCGGCACAATACCGGATTTATAATTCTCGATGAGCTCAAGAAGAATTGGAATTTTTCTAATTTTGAATTTTCCAAAAAATTCAACGCGGATATTTCTGAAGGAATTTTTGAAGGCGACAAAATCATTTTAGCTAAACCTCAGACTTTTATGAATAATTCCGGTGAAGCGGTTCAAAAAATAATGAGTTTTTATAAATTGGCCCCAGAAGATATCCTTGTCATCCACGATGATTTGGATATCGATTTTGGAAATTATAAAATTTCAAACGATTCCGGACCCGCCGGACACAACGGCGTGCAGGACATTATTGATAAAATCGGAACTCAAAACTTCAAAAGGATTCGAGTTGGAATTGAGGGCGAAGAAAAAAGAAAAACCAGGATAATTCCCGGCGATGTTTTCGTGCTTCAAGATTTTTCGGTAGAAGAATTGGAAGCTGTCAAGAATTTAGCCAAAGAAATCAAACTCCAATAAAAAAACAGGAGAAGATTCCATCGCCGCGTTTTGCAATTACTGCAACGCGACAATATAATCTTCTCCCGCAGGTTAGCTTGAAATAATCATATTAAATAGCTGCTCCTGTTTTTTCTCTATTTCACCCAATATCTCCTCAATCTTTCTTATCTCTTTTGAAGATTCCGACCTGAATTTATTGAAACTGACTTCTTCTAATCCGGAAAAACCTTCTTTGTCTATTTTTTCCAGCTCTTCTCTGCACCATTTCAGCGTGCTATCAAAAATATCCTTCTTTCCATCCTCCAAAGGAAATGTCGCCATCTCCAAAATTATTAATGCCTTATTGACATTTTTTCTTGAATGGATATCCTTCTTGATATAAAAATAATTCGAAAGAAAGGCTGAGATAAGAAACATCTTTTCCATCTTTCTTTCAATAAACAAGAAACTAACAAGAAGCATGAGTCCTAAAATTATTAAATCCATTGATACCCCCTTAATATAAAATGGCTTCCAGAATTTCGTCTACAGCAGTATCCTCTCCCGAAATATCAAGTTCAGATACATTTCACCTCACGGACGTAAGGAGGATCGCCGATTGGATCTGCAGACGAAATACCGAAAACCATTTTTTCTTTTTTTAATGCCTGAAATAGGCACTTTTTTGACTATGTGAAATAACTACTATAACGGTCCAGTATAGCAAATATCGAAGCTTTTGTCAAGCATCGAAAATACTGGTATATTCAAGAGAGTAAAATGAAATATCTTAACGCTCTCAATAAAATCAACGGACTTGGTCCCCAAAAGATGAAAATGCTTTTGGATTTTTTTGGTTCTCCGGAAAATGCCTGGAAATCCGACTTTCAGGATATGATTCAAAGCAGAATCGGAGAAAGCCTGGCAAACAAGATAGTTTTTGAAAGAGAGAAAATAAATCCGGATGAAGAAATGGAAAAGCTCGCCAGGGAGAATATTAGGATGATAGCCTTGAGTGATCCGTTATATCCCCCGCTCCTTCGAGAAATTCCCAGCGCACCATCAATACTATATGTAAAAAGCGATTTGGAAATCGGAGAAATATTCGAAAGTCCAATGATTGCCATAGTCGGATCGAGAAAAATGACTCCCTATGGAAAACAAGCCGCTTATATTTTCTCCAAGGATTTGGCCATAAGCGGAATAACAGTAGTAAGCGGGATGGCCCTAGGAATCGACGCCGAAGCGCACTGTGGAGCCCTGGAAGCCAAAGGAAAAACTATTGCAGTTCTGGGAAGTAGCTTGGAAGATTCCAATATCGGGCCGCGCGCCAACTATAATCTCTCAAGAAAAATAATCGAAAACGGAGCGCTTATCAGTGATTTTCCTTTGGGCATCCAGTCTGTTCCCGGAAATTTTCCGGCCCGCAACCGCCTCATGGCCGGATTCACACTCGGAACCCTGGTAATTGAAGCGGCGCTGGAAAGCGGAAGCCTCATTACCGCAAATTTAGCTTTGGAATTTAATCGAGAAGTGTTTTCTGTTCCCGGTCCGATTTTTTCCGAAAGCTCAACCGGAACCAATCAGCTTTTGAAATCAGGCGCAAAACTAGTTTTGGGCGTGCAGGATATTCTGGAAGAACTTCAGATTGAGAAAAAAGCGCAATTACAAAAAGCCCGGGAGATAATTCCGGATTCTCCCGAAGAAGAAATTATTCTCAAAAATCTGGGGAGCGAAGCGGTCCACATTGACAAGCTAGTCAAACTGACTAAACTTAAAACATCCGATGCCCTTTCCGCGCTCTCAATGATGGAAATGAAAGGAATGGTAAAAAATATCGGAGGACAGAACTACATCGTCTTATAATTTTAAATTTTCAATTCTAAATTTTAAATGAAATGCTAAATTACTAAATTTTAAAATTTTATCATTAAAAATTGATTTAAAACTTAAAATTTATAATTTAAAATTTTCAATCTATGAAACTAATCATCGTTGAGTCTCCAACTAAAGCTAAAACCATCGGTAAATTTCTGGGAAAAGAATATTCCGTCAAATCTTCCTACGGACATGTCCGAGATCTTCCGACCAGCGTGATGGGAATTGATATCGAGAACAATTTCGAGCCGAAATATGTTGTTCCCAAGAAAGCCAAGGACAAAGTGGCCATTCTTAAGAGTGCCGCGGAAGACGCTAAAGAAATTATTCTAGCAACTGACGAAGACCGTGAAGGAGAAGCCATTGCTTGGCATCTAATCAGCGCTCTCGGACTCGAGAAGAAAAAGAGCAAAAAATATGAAAGAATTGCTTTTCACGAAATTACCAAAACCGCTATTGAAAAAGCTTTGGAAAATCCGAGGAACTTGGACATCAATTTGGTAGACGCTCAGCAAGCACGAAGAGTCCTGGACCGATTGGTCGGATATGAACTCTCCCCCTTTCTTTGGAGCAAAGTCAAAAAAGGACTTAGCGCCGGAAGAGTGCAGTCGGTAGCCCTTCGCATCATCGCTGAAAGAGAAAGAGAAATTGAAAAATTCAAGAAGGAAGATTTCTGGACAATCACAGTCCAACTAAAAAAGAACGAGGATCAATTTGGTTCTAATTTAATCGAAAAAAATGGAGAAAAAATTGAGCAAACAATAACCCTCAAACTTTTTGCCGGAGATTATAAAACTAAAAAAACCATCATCAGCGACAAGAAAAGCGCCGATGAGATTATTTCCGAGCTAACATCTTCCGCTTTCAATGTTAAGGACATCGAAGAAAAAGAAACTTTGCGATATCCTTCTCCTCCTTTCACTACTTCGACACTCCAGCAAGCCGCCATCAACACCCTGGGATTTTCTGCCAAAGTGACAATGATGGCCGCCCAGAAGTTATATGAACAAGGATTCATTACCTATATGCGAACGGACAGTGTCAATTTGTCGCTGGAATCAATGATTGCCGCCAAAAAGGCCATTACTGGAATGTTCGGAAAGGAATATTCCCTGGAAAACCCCCGATTTTTCAAAACCAAATCCAAGGGAGCCCAGGAAGCTCATGAAGCTATCCGACCAGCCTATCCGGAAAAAAATCCCGATGAACTTCCTAAGTCCTTGGATGAAAAAGAAAGGAAATTATACAAACTAATCTGGACCAGAATGCTCGCCTCCCAGATGCAACCAGCCATCATGGATTCCGTGCGAGCTGACATTGAAGCAACGGGAGGGAAAAATAAATATCTTTTGCGCGCTAATGGATCGACTATTAAATTTGATGGATTTTTGAAGATGTATGGCGACAAAATTCCAGCAAATGAAAATCTTCTCCCTAAGATGAAAACGGGAGATAAATTGGCTCTGGTCAGCGCCGACACCGAACAAAAGTCAACTACTCCCCCACCGCGCTATACCGAAGCTGCCTTAGTCCGAGTTATGGAAGAAAACGGAATCGGAAGGCCTTCGACTTACGCTCCAACCATTTCTACCATCATTGACCGGAAATACGTCGAAAAAAATGAAGAAAAGAAACTCGTTCCTTTGGAAATCGGATTTTTGGTAAACGACATCCTGGTAGAACATTTCCCGAAAATTGTTGATATGCAGTTTACCGCTAATATTGAGGAGGAGTTTGATGAAATCGCTGAAGGAAAAAAGGAATGGGTCCCGGTCATCAAAGAATTTTACACGCCATTTCACAAAAACCTAAAAAATAAAACTAAGGACGTAAAGAAAGAGGATCTTTTGGAAAAATTAGACAAGAAGTGCCCCGAGTGCGGAGGAGATCTTTTGGTCAAATTCGGAAGATTTGGAAAATTTATCGCTTGCGTAAACTTCCCCAATTGCCGCTATACCGAAAAAACAGAAGCCGAAAAGAAAGTGGAGGATGAAAATTCCGGAGTAATCTGCGATAAATGCGGTGCGCCGATGGTAGTAAAACGAGGCCGATTTGGAGCGTTTTTGGGATGTTCCCGGTATCCCGATTGTAAAGGTATTCAGAGAATAGAAAACAAGACCGGAATCAAATGCCCGAAATGCAGCGTTGGCGACATCGTGGAAAGAAAATCCAAGCGAGGCAAATTGTTTTATGGATGCAGCAGTTATCCAAAATGCGATTTTGCCCTTTGGAGCAAACCAACTGGGAAAAAATGCCCTGATTGCGGATCACTTTTGGTATACGCCGCCAAAGGAGTTATTAAATGCTCAGGTAAGGAATGCAAATACGAAAAATAGTTTCTTATGATAACGATCAATGATGTTCTAAAATCAGTTAAATTCAACCTTAATCGGGAGAGAAAGCAAAGAATCTTGGACGCTTTTGAATTTGCCAAAAAAGCGCATGAAGGACAAAAAAGAAAATCCGGAGATGATTACATCCAACATTCCCTGGAAACAGCGCTTAATATTGCTAAAGTCGGAATGAGGTCAAAAACTATCGCAGCTGGAATTCTCCACGATGTTCCAGAAGATACTTCCGTGACACTTTCCGAAATAGAAGAAAAATTCGGAAAAGAAGTTGCTAATCTGGTTGATGGAGTTACTAAGCTTGGAAAAATAAAACTTCGAGGATCAAAGGAAGAATATTTTTTGGAAAATACTCGAAAGATGTTTCTGGCGATGGCAGCAGATGTCCGGGTAGTTATCATAAAACTAGCCGACCGCCTTCATAACATGAGGACACTGGAATATCTTCCGGAAGAAAAGAGAGAGAGAATTGCCAAGGAAACGATGGAGATTTTCGTTCCTATTGCCGATCGTCTGGGAATTGGAGAAATGAAGGGAGATTTGGAAGATTTGTCTTTCAAGTTTCTTGATCCGGGAAATTACCAACGTGTAAAAAACCTCGAGGAAAAGCAATATCAAGAAATTGAAAAATACGTCAACAAAACAATCAAGGAGCTGGAAGTAGATTTAAAAAAAGAAGGCGTAAAAATAATTGAAATAAAAGGAAGAGCCAAAAGACTTCATAGCCTATACCAGAAGCTGCAGCATCATGATATGGACATCAACCGGATTTATGACCTGGCAGCGATTAGAATCATAGTTTTGGGTATTGCTGATTGCTATGAGGCGTTGGGAATTGTTCATAAAAAATATCATCCACTGATCGGAAGAATCAAGGATTATATCTCTCTGCCAAAACCCAACGGCTACCAATCGATCCACACCACTGTCTTTGGTCCGGAAGGAAAAATATTGGAGGTTCAGCTGAGAACCAAAAAAATGGATGATGAGGCGGAATTTGGAATTGCCTCTCATTGGATCTACAGTGAGAATGAAAAAAGGGGATGGAAAAAATATTTCCTAAAAAATAAAAAGAATGATCCCGAGAAAGAAATCGCCTGGATAAAGCAAATGCGTGAATGGCAAGGAGAATTAGGAAAAGATGATGATGAATTTATTTCCGGACTAAAAATAGACTTCCTAAGAAATAGGATTTTTGCATTCACTCCCAAAGGAGACATCATTAATCTTCCAGAAGGCGCTACTCCAATTGATTTTGCCTATATGATCCATAGTGAAATCGGCGATCGGACGATGGGAGCTAAAGCGGACAGAAAAAT
>CAZXKY010000001.1:16695-31916 GCA_964641975.1 uncultured Bdellovibrionales bacterium
CAAGTAATTGAAATTTTGACCTCCCGAGATAAAAAGAAACCCAGCCAAGACTGGCTGAATTTCGTAAAAACATCAAACGCTAAAGCGCACATCCGAAGAGAATTAAAGAAAGATTAAAAAAACTATCAGACAGAAATTCTTCCCAATATTCCTTTCAATTCTTCATCTGAATAATATTCAATAACAATCTTCCCCCCACGACCCGATTTGGAAAGTTTCACCTTGGTTCCAAAAATTCCCATCAGCTTGTTTTCCAATTCTTTTGTTTGCGGGTCAACGTTTACCACTCTGTTATGGGAACGCACAGAAACTTCTTTGGTTTTTTCTTCTACCTGGCGGACAGTGAGTCCGTTTTTTTTGATTAACTCGAAAAGCGCTCTTTGCTTTTCCTGATTAGGAAGAGCAAGGATAGCCTTGGCGTGCCCTTCGCTTATTTCTCCTGAAATTAAAGCTTTTTGAATTTCTACCGGCAGGCCCAAGAGCCGCATCTTGTTGGATATCGCGCTTCGGCTTCTTCCCATTTTTACTGCCACTTCATCCTGGCTCATTTCAAATTCATCCATCAGTTTTTTATAGGCCTTGGCCTCCTCAATCGGATCAAGATCGTGCCTTTGGACATTTTCCGTGATTGCCAATTCCAATTTTTCTTTTTCTCCCGCTTCTCGGATGATTACCGGCACCTTTGAAAGTCCGGCTTTTTTTGAAGCTTCAAATCGCCTCTCTCCCGCCACCAATTCAAACTTTGCTCCACTTTGAGTGACAATAAGCGGTTGAATAACGCCGTGTTCTTTGATAGAAGCTGCCAGTTCATTAATTTTTTCTTCATTAAAATGAAGCCTCGGTTGTTGAGGATTAGGAACGATTTGACTAATATCCACCTCAATAATACTTTTTCCTTTCAGATTAAATCCGACATTTTTAGTTTGATCGCCAAAAACATTTGCTGCTGGCTGGCTTTGCGAAGCGCTTGAATAATTTTTTTTAGGAATAAGAGATGAGAGTCCCCTTCCCAAACCATAATTTTGAGGCATATTTTTTTTGGTAATTTTAAATTTTCAATTTTAAATTTTCAATTAAATATAAAATGCTAAATTTTAAAACTTTTATATTTAGAAATTTAAAATTCATTTAAAACTTAAAATTTATAATTTAAAATTCTAATTATACTGTAAATCCTTTTTTATTTTCTCTTTCTAATTCTATTATTTCTCTCGCTAAATTCTTATACGATCGGGCGCCTTTTGAAAAAGCGTCAAATTGCAAAATTGATTTTCCAAAACTGGGCGCTTCCGCCAATCGGACGCTGCGTGGAATTACGCTGTCAAAAACATATCCCGGAAAATGATCGCGCATTTCACGGACCACTTGGCGTGAGAGCCGATTCCTCTTGTCATACATTGTAAGCACTGCTCCCATAATCTTAAGCGACGGCTGGAGATTTTCTTTGACCAAATTAATCGTCTCCAGAAGCTGGCTTAGTCCCTCTAGCGCGTAATATTCCGTCTGGACGGGAATAATAACCTCGTCACTGGCAACCAGTCCATTAATCGTGAGAAGTCCCAAACTAGGCGGGCTATCGATAATAATATAATCATAATCAGTCCTAATTTGGCGAAGAACGTCATACAACCTAAACTCACGGTTGTCAAAATGAACAAGCTCAATTCCCGCTCCAGCCAAATCTTGTGAAGATGGGATAAGATCATGCCCGAAAACTTCTGTTTTCACAATTACATTTTTAGGATGTTCTCCGCTCACCATTGAATGATAGAGTCCTTTTTCCAGATTCCTAATGTCTACTCCCAGCCCCGAGGAAGCATTTCCCTGTGGATCAAGATCGACCAGAAGAACAAATTTTCCGGCCTGCGCCAAATACGACGCCAAGTTCGTTGCCGTCGTTGTTTTTCCTACTCCGCCTTTCTGGTTGACTAATGAGATTATTTTCGCCATAATTATTTATAGTATACAATATAATCCGGATATGAAAAAGCCGCTGTGGTGGAATTGGCAGACACGCACGACTCAAAATCGTGTGCCCCAAAGGCATATCGGTTCGACTCCGATCAGCGGCACATAAAAAAACAGCCTCGTTTTGGCAAAGCTGTTTTTTGTTATTTATTTAAAAGAATAGAATCAAGCGAATTTAACATCTTTTGCATTTCAGGAAGAAGCGGGATTCCCCTGTTTTGAGCTTCCTCGGCCCAATATTTTGCATTTTCTTCATCTTGATTTTGATAATAATAAATGAAAAGATTGTAAAGCGCCTGGGAATAACCGGGATTAACTTCTAAAGTTTTTTTCCAAGAATCGACCGCCTCATCCATTCTCCCCATTCTGTAATAAAGAAGACCCTTGTTAGCGTAGGCGTTGTCATAATACGGATTAATTTCCAGCTCTTTATTAAATTCTTCTTCGGCCTTGCTAAAATCTTCTTTTTCCAAATAAACAAGCCCGAGATTATTATGCGCCATTCTTTCCCTTGAATTAATCTCCAGGGCTTTGTTGAATTCCTTTTCCGCTTCATTCTTCCTTCCATCAAGAAAAAACATCGCGCCAAGATTATTGTGATTAAAAGCAAAGCTTGGAGATGTCTTTACTGCATTATTCCAAAAATTAAGCTTGTCTTTATAATATTTATTGCGATAAATTGTCACAAAAGAGAAAGTGATTATTAGCGCCACGCTTATTCCCAAAAAAATCTTCTTTTGCGCGATATTGTTGAATTTATCCCAAAATTTAATTCTTCCCAATCCCAAAAATATGAAAGCAAAACCAAACATAGGAAGATAGATCCTATTTTCGGAGAATTCCGGAGTTGTATCCATAGGTTTAATTAGGGTGAGTAAAATAAACAGAAAAAACCATACTGCGCCAAAAATTATCAGCCTGTAGTTTTTATTTTTCGCCAGGATAAACCAAACTGCCAGCAAAATTAAAGAAATAATCCCATAAATCATCATCATATCTTTCATAACGGGAAAAACCGACAAATCAAAAGGTAAAATTATTTTTCCGATTGCTGGTAAAAGAGCATGAAAATTTCTATAGATTGACAGCAAAACATTATAATCAGCATTGCCGATAAAATTATGCAGGACTTCACGACGAACAAGAAACCAAAAAATTCCGACACTTCCCCATCCAGCCAAGAGATATGCGCACTGTTTCAGGTCGGCTATTATTTTTTTTGGATTTACAAAGATAAGGATAAAAGATGCGCATAAGAACGGAAGAATGGCAGCCGTTTCTTTGGTGAATAGTGCCAGGCAGAAAAAAATCAAATGCCAAACATAATACTTTATTCTTTTTGTTTCCAAAAAATCAAGAAAAAACATGATACTTGGAAAAACAAAAATGGCCAGCAAAGAATCGTTTCTTCCAGCTATAAAAGATACTGTTTGGGCAGTCAAAGGATGGACCCCAAAAATTAAGGGCAAAAATAACGCTATTTCTTTCTTAATGTTTAGCTTCAAAAGAAGCAAAAAAAATAAGCAAGCGGAAAAAATATGCAAAACCAAATTGGAAAAGTGAGACATAAAGACAATGGCTCCTTCTCCAAATTGAGCATCGAACATGAAAGATAGCCTTAGAATGGGACGATAGAAAGATCCTCCTCCAATAGAAGTACGGAATATATCCTCGTTGAAAGCCTGAAAAATATTCGATAGATTTTTGTTGAATTGATAATGGCCCACGACTAAAACATTGTCATCCAGATAAACGATGCCATAAAACAAAGTCGAACAGTAAACCAAAAAAATGACAGCAGCGATCCAGAAAAATGGGCGCCATGAATTTAAAAATACGCTTTGAAACCAATTTTCTCTGTTGTTGTTCATTGTTTTTCCGCTATAACATTTATCACCTCTCCTCTTTTCGAAAAATATAACGCCAAATTAACCAGAAAGCATACAGGAAACAATACCGCGAAAAGAAGCGCGTGCAAAATTATTTTTGGATTAAAATCTTTTTTTTGAAGCCATTCAAAAAAATAATTGTTAGTTCCCGTAATAAAATTAATCACGCTTTGGACGGATGTAAAAGTTGAATATTCCAAGGAAAAAGTTCTCATTTTCTCAATCTTAAAATTATATTTCTCAAGAAGATCTCTCAAGGAATCCGGAGTAAAAAAAGTTATATGATGCTTCGGATCCATGGCTAACCAGCGATTCTTTGCCAATATTCTGGACCAGGAATTAAAGTTAGGAATTTCAATCAGAAGTAAACCATCATTATCAATCAATCCGGCTATTCTCTCGACGTAATCTTCCGGTTCGGGAACATGTTCTAAAATATGCCACAAAGTTATTACATCAAATTTTACATCGAATTCCAAGTCGAGTAAATCCTTATTATGGACTTCCAATCCCAGCTTTTCCTTGGAAAATCGATAAGCATTTTCGGAAATTTGAGTGCCAATAGCAATTTTATACCCAAAATATTTTTTCAGAAAATAAAGCATCCATCCTCTTCCGCTTCCAATGTCGATAATTTTTTTTCCTTTTGGCTTTAAGATAAATACTTTTAAGGCCCGCAAAAATCGAAAAACTTTGACCGCAAGCTCGGCAACTGCTCCAAATCTTTTTCCTGTTTCTTTTTTGTAATAATTTTTGTAAACATTTAAATCAACACTTTTGCCTTCTCTCTTCAAAAAAATCAACCCGCATAAAAAGCATTTTGAAAGAGAAAAATCTCCTGCTTTCAAAATATTTTCTCTTTCTTCGTGTTTACAATGCATAAATTCAATCTAAACGCTTTTTAAAAATCCTGAACTTAAAAAGCTTAATTTTTTGGAAAAAATATTTTATTAAAGTTAAAATTGTTTCTGCCATATATTTTGCCCCTTTTGCATATTTGATTTGGGAAGAATCCTGATTATAGATTGTTGGAACAGGAACATCCCCGATCCGAAATCCGTGATAAGCGGCTGCCATTAGAAATTCAGAGTCAAAGACAAAATCATTTGAAAATCTTTCAAAATTTACCGTTCCCAATACCTTCCTGGTGTATGCTCGATAGCCGGTTAAAAATTCTCCCAAATTCTGCCCCAGAACCACATTTTGTAAAATCGTCATTAATCTATTGAAAATATATTTTATTAGCGGCATCCCATTCTTCAAAGTTTCCCGCCTGGTCCTTATCCTGTTTCCCAGCACAATATCGCAAACATCCAATTCCAAGGGCATTAAAAGACCCTTTATCATTCGAGGATCGTATTGGCAGTCTGGGTGGAGCATGATTACAATATCGGCT
The DNA here is from genome assembly GCA_964641975.1 of uncultured Bdellovibrionales bacterium. GTDB lineage: Bacteria > Patescibacteriota > Minisyncoccia > Moranbacterales > JAKLHP01 > JAKLHP01. The sequence goes on from CAZXKY010000001.1 coordinate 21,949, forward strand.
CCTCTTTTCAAGGCTTCCTTGTAGCATGTTTTTTGGTTAGCGCCATAACCAAGATTTTTATCGTGCTTTAATACGGTTATTTTTAGATCTTCTGCGATTTTCAATGTATTATCAGCGCTATTGTCGTCAACGAGAATTATTTCCGCTTCCAGATCCCTTGGCAGATTATTAATGGTTTTTTCCAGTGTTTTTCCGGCATTATAGGCCGGAAGAACAATGCAAATTTTCTTGTTTTCCATATCTTTGACTTATCGCCTAAATGCTATACTATATATAAAGTATAGCAAATATATGAAAAATCAAATAGACGAAATCAAAAAAGAATACCAGGATATCACAAATCAGCTCAGCTCCCCTGAGATTGTTTCTGATCCGAAAAAAATGGCGGGATTAGGCAAAAGACAGTCGGAGCTCCAGGAAATTATCACTCTTATCGCCAAATATGAAAAAATTGAGAAAGAAATGAAAGAAAATGCAGAAATTGTAAATTCCGAAACCGATCCGGAAATGAAAGAGATGGCCATGAACGAAAACATCAAACTTTCTGTGGAAAAGGAAAAATCCGAAAAAGAGCTGGAGTCCATGCTCATCCCCAAAGATCCCAATGACAGCAAGAATATTATCCTGGAAATCAGAGCCGGCGCGGGCGGAGATGAATCTTCTCTCTTTGCCGCTTCTCTCTTTCGAATGTATTCCCGCTACGCTGAAAAGAACGGCTGGGCAACTTCCGTGATGAACTCAAACCAGACGGAGGTTGGCGGATTCAAGGAAATTGTTTTTGAAATAAACGGAAAAGGCGCCTATGGAAAAATGAAATATGAATCAGGAGTGCATCGTGTCCAAAGAGTTCCAGAAACGGAAAAAGTCGGAAGAGTCCACACCTCTACCGCTACTGTTGCCGTCCTCCCTGAAGCTGAAGAGGTGGAACTGAAAATAGCCGAAAGCGACCTTCGAATCGATACTTATTGTTCTTCCGGACCCGGAGGACAATCGGTAAACACCACGAAATCGGCTGTTAGAATTACTCACGTTCCGACCGGACTTATTGTTTGTTGCCAAGATGAAAAATCCCAGATAAAAAACAAGGAAAAAGCTATGAAAGTGATGCGCTCCCGCCTTTTGCAAGCAGAAGAAGAAAGGAAAGCCAAAGAACTGGGAGATGAGCGAAAAAGCCAAATTGGAACTGGAGACCGCAGTGAAAAAATCAGGACTTACAACTTTCCCCAGGACCGGATTACCGACCATCGAATCAAGCAGTCCTGGAGCAACATTGAAACGATACTTAATGGCGAATTGGATTCAATAATAAGCGCTTTGCAAGAGGAGGATGTGAAGAGGAAAATGGCAAAATAATGGCAACCATCTCAGATATTCAGAAAAAATACAGAGGAAAAATAGATTACTTGGATCTTGAACTAATCATCGCTCACGCAATTGGAAAATCGCGTGAATCTGTTTTATCGCATCCGGAATATGAATTAGCCAAAAGCCCGAAGTTGAAAGTCGAAAGCTATTTATCGCGAAGGATAAAATGTGAACCATTAGCGTATATCTTGGGAGAGAAAGAATTCTATGGATTAAAATTTAAAGTAAACAAAAATACTCTTGTCCCCCGCCCTGAAACAGAAATGATGATAGATTTAGTTTTACATGGCATAGAAAATGAAACACAAAACAAAAAAAATAAAATAATTATTGCCGACATAGGAACAGGCTCTGGAAATATTATAATTTCAATTGCTTCGCAATTAAAGAATTTTGAATTTAGAATTTCGGATTTCGATTTTTTTGGAATCGATATCTCAAAAAAAGCGTTGGATATTGCCAAGCAAAACGCAAAGTCGCATAGATTAAACAAAAAAATAAATTTTTTACACGGGAATCTATTGAAACCATTGGGAAAAAAATGTTCCATGTTTCATGCTCCATGTTCCATGATAATCGTGGCAAACCTTCCTTATCTTTCTCCGAAAATATATGCTTCTTGCTCAAAAGACATCAAAAAATATGAACCAAAATCGGCTTTAATTAGCCAAAAAGAAGGATTAGCGCATTACAACAAACTACTTGAACAAATATTGGCTTTAAAACAAAATTGTTCTATGCTCCATGTTTCATGTTTCATGGAAATCAGCCCTGAACAAAAAAATAAAATCAGCAAGCTCATCAAAAAACACTTTCCGAAAGTGAAAATTATTTTTCACAAAGACCTGGCTGGAAGATGGAGAGTATGCCAATTGAAAATTTCTAATTAATCTAATTGACCTAATTTCTAAAATTTAATATTTGGGATTTAGAAATTTGGATTTGATTTAAAACTTAAAATTTAGATTTTAAAATTCCCGAAAATAAAATTTTTAATTTTATTTTCGGGCTGTGGATAACTTTTTGCTATTGCATTTTAAAAAATATACTTTATAATTAAGTTATTGATTGAAATAAAATAAATTTTACATTGTAAAAGATATTGCAGTGTGATAAAATATTATCACAATAAAATATTTCAATCACAAAAAGAAATATAAGCGTCGAGAAAATATAAAAATAAAAGAATTTGTATAGATCTAAAAAGATTCAAAACGAATTCATTAGAAGGAGGTGAATCAAAATGGCAAAAAAGAAAGCAGCAAAAAAGAAAGTAGCAAAGAAAGCTAAAAAAACAAAAAAGAGAATGTAGTTTGTAGCTAAGTTTTCTTTAATTGATTCGGAACTTTTTCCGAGTCAAATATATCAATCCAAAATCCGCCTTTAACATAGGGCGGTTTTGGTTTATGGCCCATTTTGAGCAGCCATTAGGGCAATTTCGCAAATCGGAAAAAATTACACCCCAAACGCCATTTTTTGTCTAGTTGACGCCAAAAAACGACCTTGTTAAAATTAAGAGACGACGAGGCTTTTGAGCCTTGCGAGGAAACGGTTTCAACGAAAGCTGTACCTTGATAAATTAATATTAAAGCCCGCTTAAGCTTTTATAGGCCTTGGGTGGGACAAAACTAGAAAGGATGGTGAATACAATGGAAGATCAAGAAAAATATGAACAAGAAACAGATAACGAAGAAGGAACTGGCAGCTGGCTGAGAGACAACCTCAGAATTATTATCAGCATCATAATCGTAGTGGCTATTGCCGGAGGAGTTTATTCCTACTCGAAAAGAAATCAAGCTCCCGCAAGTAATCCTGTTGATGAACAAATAGCAGAAAACGAGCAATCGGTAGAGGTGCAAAAAAATGATGAAGAGATAGCGGGAACTTCTCAGCAGAAACAACCAGCAGTTGAAAAAACCGCGACTAGCCAAGAAACAGAAGGTTCATTCATCGAAACAGCTGGAAAAGGAGATGGTCAAACGCATTTAGCTCGCAGAGCGCTGGCGAACTATCTTGAAAAAAATCCTGATTCCGAACTTACCGCAGAACACAAAATTTATATCGAAGATTATCTCCGAAAAAATTCAGGATTCAAGAAGGGCGTTCACGTCGGAACATCAATAGAATTTTCCAAAGATTTAGTTAAAAATGCAATTGAAAATTCCAAGAAGCTAAACGACAAACAACTCCAAAACCTTCATAAGTATGCTGTTCGAGTGCCTTCACTCGCATGATCATAGGATGTGTGAATACGGCCATAGGCTGATCCGCCTTTGGCAAAAAACAAAAAAGTTGTTTGCTCTTTCAAGGAAATTATATCCTTTAAATAAAACAAAAACTCCGATAACATCGGAGTTTTTGTTTTGTTTAAAGTGTCAAGTAAAATATTAAGTAAATTCTCAGTTCAGCAAACTAGAAATCTTATGAAGTTTGTTCCGGTTTCTACTCTTTCCAATCTTTAATCAACACCCCGCCTCGGACTTTTTTGACAATTACTTTTTGCCTTTCCCTCCAACCAAGTTTTTCAACCATTTCCTTGGGCAAAGTGAGTCCCAGGCTAGCACCTTTATTGCCGATTCTGGTAAGTTTTCTTATGTTTTTGTCTCTTAATTTTCTTATTGGCATATTGTTAAGTAAACAATTACTTAATTATTTACTTAAATTCTATAACATCTCCCGCTTTTATTCCAATTCTATCCGCAAGTCCCCCTTTAATTTCCAGAACTTTGTCCGCTTTGACTTCCGGATTTATTGTTTCCGAAGAATTATGCGAAATATTTTTAGCGATATAGACTATTTCATTTCCGTCTATCCAAATTATGTCCAGATTAAATCTCATCTCTTTCATCCAGAAAGAATGCCTTTCTTTTTCCGAAAACTCGAAAAGCATTCCGCATTTATCACATAGCCCGTCCCGCTCCCCCAATCCTTTGGACAATTTTTCAGAACTGTTAACAATTTCAATTTTAAACTTATTTTCGTTGATTTTGACATTTTCCAGTCTATTTCCGTGAATCGAATAACTTTGGAAAAAAATGAATGCAAATATCAAAACAATCGGGAAAAACAAAATTGGCAATAATTTTTTATATTTCATATAATTTTAAGTTTATTCTGACGCTTTTTTATTTTGAGCCAGCTTCCTGTTCAAAAATACGAGAGTCGAAAGCATAATAATCGCCACAAGCGCCATAGTGACCATTTTGCCTATTGCCCTGGTATTTACCGCAATCAGCGCGATACAAACAGTAATAAAGCAAAAAAATAAGGTTATTTTTCTTTGCGACCAATTTAAATCGAGAAGTTTGTAATGAAGATGGCGATTATCCGACTTGAAGATGGAACTCCCTGATTTCATCCTTTCCCCTATTACCCAGACAGCATCAATAATGGGAATTGCCATTATTAAAAGGGCGGTGGCTATTTTTGTTCCCGCAAAAATAGCAAGCGCCGCCAGGATAAATCCCATAAACATCGAACCGGAAGTTCCAGCTAAGATTCTTGAAGGATAGAAATTGAAAACCAGAAATCCAAGAACAGCCCCGGAAAGAGCCATCGCAATAATTGCCACCGGAGGCTGATTTACTTCCGGCTTGAGAGAAAGGAAAAAAATCGTAAGCGCACCAATAAAAGAGACTCCTCCGCTCAGTCCATCCACTCCATCAATCCAGTTCATGGAATTTATCATCAAGACGATCCAAAAAAGCGCAAATAAAAAGCTAGGAACAAGATATTTTCCCAGATTCAAAAAAAACACTCCTCCGAAAGGATTAGTGACATATTCAACCCTCACCCCAATAATGAAAACCAAAATAGCAACCGCTATTTGGAATAATAGCTGAGTTTTCCAATCAAGTTCAAAAAAATCATCAAAGATTCCAAAAATAAGAATGAACAAAGATGCCACAATCACCCCCCAAAGCTTCTGGGAAATAACCAGATTCCCATCCAAAAAAATAGCCGCCAAAAATCCGATTATAATCGCAACTCCCCCCAATCTGCAAACTTTTCTTTTTGTTTTTTCTCCGAACTTTCCAATTCCGACCTTAAGAAAACTGACTTTTTTACAAATAAAGAGAATTAGGGAAATAACGCCTGCTGTGATTAGAAAAGAATATAGAAATGGGAGAAGGTAGAGCGACATGAATGATAATCGATTATTAAAATTAAAAAATCAAAAAATCCTACTTCTTAATTTTTTCGGTTACCCAAAACTCCCCAAAATATTTTTTAATCATAATCCTGGTCTGGGAATCAATGGCAGGAATTGAACCGAGAGTCGGAGAAATAATCGGTATTAAAAACCATTGAAAAAACATATAGATATATCTTTTTTTGGTATATTTGGCGGGCTTGGGAGGAAGCAGGAGAAAACTCAGGAACATCGAAGAAATTAAGCCAATCATCGCCAGCGACATTAGGTATCGGGTAACCATCGGCAAATTATGCGCCAAAACGCTTTCATTGAACTGCGCTCCTCCGAAAAACAAAGGAAGCCATCCCAAAAAAGCCAGAATAAAAGCATTCGTCGCCCAGGAATGATGCCCCTCCAGCATTTCGAAAGCAGTCCTTATTTTTTTCAAAAATTTTATTTTCTTATCCGGCCACAAGGCTCTCATAATAACTGGAAAATTTTCAATTCCATAAGCCCAGCGCCTTTTCTGTTTGTATTGGTTCTTGATCGTTTTCCAGTAGGTTTGGGCTAAAACCGCATCCAGGGAAATTGGAAGATAAATCGGTTTTACTTCATAATCTCCATGATAAAAAGCAAAACATTTCCAATAAATTATCGAGTCTTCACTGATCATATTTATCGGCCAGAATCCGACATCAACCAAGGTTTTGAAGGGTTCACTGTGCGATGAAAAAGTCACCATTTCCCTCCTGGTGCTCTGAAACATATGCCAAAAAGAAGAACTGGTTACAATCACTCGAACAAAAGCATTAGTATCCCAAATGTTATTATGATACATCGGGAGAGGCTGATAGGACCTCTGAAGCCTTTTGGGATCAGTGATGTAAACGTATGTTAAAGCGGCAAAATATTCCTTATGACAAACACTGTCACAATCAAAATTGGAAAATATTACTTTTTCATAATCAATCTTTCTTTCGTTCAAATATTTCATCAGTTCTTTGGCGGCAAAAGTAGCATTTGAAGCCTTGCACTTGAGCTCATCGCCCTTAACAGCATGAGTAGTCACCAAAAAATCCCGGAATACTCCTTTAAATTTATTTTTTAGATAGTTTACTTTTTCCATTCTCTTGTCTTCCGGTTCATTTTCCTCCGTGGCCAGCATCATTATTATCTGTTGATTGGGGAAGTTGCTTTCTTGCACAGCCTGAATTGCCGGTTCGATGATTTCTGCTCCTTCATTAGCTGTCGGTAAAAAAACCACGTGCACAATTTCTCTCCAATCCCAAATTTTATCTTCTATTTTTTGAAGATTTTTAACTTCAAGCTGATATTTTTCAAGTTTTTCCATTTCTTTCCTGATAATTTTCTTTTCTTTCCAACTCATTCCATTTTTGAGAGTTTCTTTCATCAAGCCTATTCTATTTTCAAGATCATCAAAGTATTTTTTCGGATTAGAGATATTTTGGCATCTCTCCCACCAATCCGTCCTTTTTCCTTCACTAAGTTTCCGATATGCTTTAACTGAATAAAAAGAAATAAAAATTGTGCGATAAATCCAATAAATATCAAATACGATGATAAAAATCGACACCCAGATGGGCAGCAGGAAAGAAAAAATAACCATTCCGAACAGAGTTGCCCAGGTTAAAATTCCCGGAATCACTTCCAGCATTCTTTGAACTCTACGCTCGCTTGGAATTTCAGTTTTGGGGTTTGGGAAATTAAACATAAAATAATAGTTCAAAGTTCATAAAGTCTATAAAGTTTATAAGAAAATTATGATCTTGTAATTATTGCGGGTTTTGGCCTTTTAACTTTACGGACTTCAAAAACTTTATAAACTCTTTAGTAATTTATCATTATTAATCCTAATATAGCGACAAGCGCTCCCACCTGCACAAAGAAAGACGCCAGTAAAAATATATACCCAGCCAGCCTCTCTTTTTTCTGATAAAAAGTATGAGCCAGAATTGTGTTAACTATCAAAAACATATTCGATATTATGGGCAGAAAATAGACCTGCCACCAGTCTCCGATAACATCCACACCAAGATAAACATTATAGTGGATAACGATAGGAAGGTCAACAGGACGAATATAATATATGACGACTGCCCAGCTGGCCGCATCTAAAAATAGCGTTCCGATCAAAATCCATTGGACCAGGGCGCTTCTCCAAAATTCCTGGTTAAAAAAACCTGACAGCTTTTGTTTCAGGGTTTTTTTACTTTCAAATTCAATTTTAGGCCTGTTTGCAAACATAACCCCTTGGATTTATGAGTTAGTTTTTATTCAACTTCCGGTTTTTCAATCATTAATGGCTCTATTACGGATTCTCCGCCGGTAATTTTCATAACATCCTTATCAACTTTTTTAAATTCTTTGTAAGCATTATTATAGTGACCTACGGTTGTTGTCATACTCACACCCAGCCTCCTCATAAAATCATCGTAAGATATTATATGTTTTTGCAAAGCCTCAACGTTTTTTCTGATAACTTTGGCGCCTTCTTCTATTTTGAGCGCCTGAAGTCCCTGAAGAACAGTGTGCAAATAAGCCGAAAAGGTTGTTGGAGAAACGATAATGACCTTTTTCTCAATGAAAGCATAATCAATCAAACTTCGCGTGTTAACTTTTACCGCCCCCACTTCATTTATAAGCAAATCGTAATAGATAGCTTCAGCGGGTATAAACATAAAAGCAAATTCAAGGGTATTATATTTTGGCTTAATATATTTCGCTGTTTCGTCAATTCTTTTCTTTAAATCTTTTTTAAATTCATTTTCCAGTTCATTCTTCCTGTCCTCATTATCCTCATGAATCAAGCGTTCATAGTTATCCAGAGAAAATTTTGCATCAACCGGAATAATCCCTTCTTTGGTAAAAATAGCGGCGTCAACAGTATCGTTATCCGGAAACTGATATTGTAATTTGAAAGAATCCGGAGGCAAAATATTTTCCAAAACCATTTTTAAGCCCGCCTCTCCCAAATTACCGCGCTGTTTTTGATGCTTAAGAACTTTTTCCAAATTGCTTAATTGTTCAGAAAATCCGATAACTTGCTGGTTGGTTTTTTCCAGACTAGTTAATTTTTCTGTTATATCTCCAATAATCTTTGACGACTGGGCATATTGCCTTTGGGTAGCGCTATGGGTTTCCGTAAGCTTGCTGTCCATCGCCCTTCGAAGCTCTCTGTTTTCTTCCAGAAGCATTGCCAACTTTTCCTGAATTATCGCCGTTTCTTTTTCTCCTCCTTTGCTATCAATCTTTTTCTTCATATCAAAAACAAGCCAGATGATGATGGCCAGAAGAATAATAGATATGGTAAAAATTACATAAAGCATTTATTGTTTTTTAAGGAATAACTTCATAAAAGAAACTATCTCTTTAATCCCGCAATGAAAGGCTTAAGTCTTGGTATTTTGTTCACCAATTCATCATGCGGACTTTCCAAAAAATCGAGAAGAAATCTGTCGAGCATATCAAGACGATATTTGAATTCTTCATTGTTCATCAGCACATAGCTTATTTCCTTTCCCACTTCAGCTTCAATGTTGCTCATCAAGTTTTTAAGCTTCGAGCGGCTCACATTATTTACCACCAGAACCATATCCGCTTTGCTTTTGGCATAATTGAGAAAAACTCCGCTTATGAGAGCCAGCTTCACATCCCCTATTGTCTTAAGCTTGTCCAAACTATTGCATTGCGGATAAATATTGGATTTAACAAAAAGGCCTTTAAGCTCCACCAGAAAGGGAAATTTTTGGTTTAGGACATAATATTTTACCCCGCTTTTTTTTCTTTCCAGAATAAACCTGTTTCTTTTGAATTCATTCAAAGCGCTCCTGGTTTGGGAACTTTTGATCATATTTTTTTCACTGATATCCGCCGTTTTAAATTCCTGATCCGGATTCATAAGGAAGAACCTCAAAAGCCTGGCTTTTGTTTTTGAACCAAACAAAAATTCCAATATTTCAGCCATAATCCCGCGCCTTTCTATGGAGGTTTAAGCTCTATAGAAAGAATTTATTTCTAGAATTCTATCCCTGTATATTTCCTGCAAATTTTCTGAAAGGTAAGGGATAAAAACGTTAACATTACTGGTTAAATTAAGCTTCCTCCTGTTTATTCCAGTATACATCAACGCTTAAAAATATCAAATTCAAAGGAAGAATTGCTTCTTAGCCTGAATTATTATATTATATTAGTATAAAAAGGCTTCAAATCGTGGCCCGGAAATTTGCTTAAATATGCCAAGAAATAACGAAAAAGAAAAAAACTTCAACATTCTGGAAAAAAGCGTTAATGTCATTTCGGCAGTTAATAACCCAAAGCTGGGTCCCTATTTAGACGTGTTCCGACATTACCCGGAAAATATTCTTCTCCAAAACCTTGGAATCCTCACGGGATTTTTCAAAATTAACGATTCAAGCGAAGAATCCGCTTATATTGTCAATTTCCTTTC
>CAZXKY010000001.1:31926-38933 GCA_964641975.1 uncultured Bdellovibrionales bacterium
GTAAGAGAAAGAAATTTCCGCCTGAGATTTTTTCCCGAAAAAAAATATCGAGAGCAGTTTTGATTCAGCGCTAAGAAAGGTTAACCTAGCTCTTTCGCAAATTGCCAAGGAGGGAAATGTTAACTGGCTCGGGAAAATAGACGGCGCCGTCTGCATACTGGAAAAAAATAATCTGCATTTCAGCGTATGCGGAAAAGCAAAAGTTTTCCTGCTCAGAAATCAGCTGCTTTCCGAAATTAGCATCGAAATGGCGCCTGAAGATGAGGAACCAAATCCCATTAAAACATTTGTAAATGTTTCCAGCGGAAGATTAGAGAAAGAAGACAAGCTTCTGATCTGTGAAAATGACATTTTTCAAGTTTTTTCCGAAGAAGAAATAAAAAAAGGAGCCCTTCGCTTCCCCGGGGAAAAATTCATCCAGTTCATCAAAACCGCCCTCACCAACAAATTGGAAATCGTGGGAACCATTATTATTGACGTATTTGAAAAAGAAAAGATAAAGCCGATTGCGGTTGAAAGCGAAGAAAAAATTTATAACGTTTTCAGCAAAAAAGTTTTTGAGGAGAAAAAATCCGTTCCGAAGGGATTAGCCGAAGTTCTCAGCCAAGAAGAAAAAACCGCCTATACTGACGGAAAGACCGGACATATTTACATCCAAGAAGATAAAGACAAGGAAATAAAAAAAGAGAGCCAGCTGGGAATTATTTGGCTGTCTTTCATTGAAAGTATTTCCGATGCTTCTTTTTGGACCAAGACTAAAATAAAAAGGAGCGCGACAAATTTTGGAAGATATTTGAAAAAAACGAAAGACCAGGCGATATCCAACCTGAAAACGAAACAAGAAGAAAGAAAACGCATTAAGTTGGAAAAAATCGCCCAGAAAGCTGAAGAAGACGCACGAAAGCCTGTCGCCTCTCCAAGCGCCAACATTTCAACCAAATTTTTTGAGGAAGAGAGAAAAGAAGAAATCGAAAAGCCTGAAGCGATTCCGGAAATCCAACCGGAGCAAACCGCTCCGCAATTTGATCTTGGCGAAAGAAAAAATTCATTTCTGGAAAAGCTAGCCAAACGAAAGGAGGAACTGGACAGGATAGGAATGGAAACCGAAGAAAAAACAGAGGAAAAACCGAAGAAAGAGAAAGGTCCGTCTTTTATGAGCAAAGTGATTCCCCATCTGGGAAAAGCAAAAGAAACTTTCTCATCGCTCAGCAAAAAACAAAAAATTTATGCCGGGATTGTTATCCTGGCAATTTTCGTGCTCCCGTATGCTTTCATCAAAATCCAGGATTCGATGAAAAAAAATGATGCAGCTCCCGTAGTCCAAGAACAAATCCCGGACGCAAGAGAAATTCTCTCTCAGGAAAAAAATATCGTGTTTTTGGATAATCTCGAAAGTTCGTTTGCCGTCCAAAATCCGCAAAAGTTGATTTTTCTAAATAATAAGCTCATCGCCATCAGCAATGATAAGATAACTACCAAGGACGAAAACGGAGAAACAAAAGAAATTTCCTGGCCTCAGGATTATGGAAAAATAACTCAGGTAGCTCCGATGAAAGATTTGAATTTGGCGCTTTTGTATACCGACCAAAACAAAGTTATTTCTTTCCTTTCAGCCACTTCACAGCTCAAAGAAAACACTATCACCATCTCAAGCGATTCAAAAATAACCGGAGCCGGAGCATATCTCACCTATCTTTATCTTCTTGATTCAGCCAATAATCAAATTTATCGCTATCCCCGAGCCGAAGGAGGATTCGGCGAAAAAACAAACTGGATCAAGGGAAGCGTCAGTTTCAATAATTCTTGTTGCCTGGCTATCGATGAAAATGTATATCTCGCGAGTAGCGGCGAAGTTATAAAATTATTCAAGGGAGAAAAACAAGATTTTAATCTGGAAAAAACTTCCGTTTCCTTTGCTGCGGAAGCAATCTTTACCGATAGTGAAACAGCCAATTTATATGTCCTGGACAAAACTAACGGAAGAATAATAAAATTCGGCAAAGACGGAAGCCTTATTGGCCAATACTTCCATGAAGATATCAAAAATACCGTTGATTTTGCAATTGACGAAAAAAACAGCAAAGCCTACTTGATCGATTCTGAGGAATTAATCTCCTTTAATCTTCAATAAAAAAACACTAGTCAGTGTTAGTGGTTTCTATCTTATCCCGCCAAAGTGAGGCGGGTTTGTTTTCTTTGAATTTTATTGTCATTTCTGCGAAAGCCTGTCTCGACATCAAGGCGGGCAGGAATCTACGCAAACGATAATCATAAGTTTAGTGTATAAATATTAGATTAGTGAAATTCAATAGCGTAGATTCCGCATCCCGCCAAAGGTGGACAGGCAAGTGCGGAATGACATTTGATTTTAGATTTGTGAATTATTAAAAGTTTTACGCGCTACACCTTAAAATAGAATGCTTCTCTAAGCGGAGTGGTTTTTTGCAGAGAAAAAGACGCCTAGAAATTTATTCCAAGCGCCTTACCTTTTTCTGTTTGCTATTATGAGACAAACCAGAAGAAAAAAGAGGAGAAAATAAAAAGAAGGATAACCCATCATTTCTTTTGCCAATCCTCCTTGGCACAAAAGTAAAAATGATCTGATTTTTCCTATGCCGCAATAATGAAAAGGTATTTTGAAACAGTAGATGGATTTGATTTGGGAATATTTTTTGATTCCTTCATCGGGAGTATCATTATTGTCTCCGCGTGTTTCTATTCCCTCGTTTGAAATATCAATAATTCGGTGATGAACATTTTCTATCTCCCCGTCATAATTATCCCAGAACCCCACTATCATTCCCACTCCCAGTTTGTCTTTTTCAATCTCATAGGAACAACTAACTATCAAATCGCCATCTTTTATACTCGGATACATACTTTCTCCGCTGGCAAACGACAATGAAAAAGAGTCAAAAAACCGGTTGAGAAAAGGAAGGTAACAGATAATAAGCAAAAACATAAAAGCAAAAGAAATGCACACAATTACCTTCTTCAGCTTATTTTTCAAAGTACCACCTCCTTGATTTCATTCAGAAAGCACCCTGATTCTAGAATGGAAAAACAAAAAAATCAATAACCGCCAAAAATTTGGAAAAAGAAAAACAGCGTTCCGTGTGAACAGATACGCTGTTTTAAACTCACTGCCAGAGGAGAGGCGAATATGATTATCCTCTTCTTCAGGGTTGCTGAACGGCTCCTGGGTTCAGCTTTCTTATCTGCTGATTCCCGTCCTTATTTCCGTTCGCTCCCGTTTGTAATTGGGAAGGAGAAGCTTCTGGTTTGAAGATCTCTCCGTTTTTTGCTTCTGGGGCACCCGCAGTTTCTTTCGAAGTTCCCAGATTCCTGATGCTGATCGAGTTGTCCTTGAAGCGGAAGTATTTGACCCTCAGCCAGGGCTTTGTCTGATACTCTGCCCAAGCATTGGCCCAACCAATTCCTCCGCCTCCGACAGCGCCAACTCCGTTTGAAGTGGGTCCTCCGCCGCTCACCGCGGAAACAGTCGTTCCGATTCCAATTGCCCAGGATTCTGCTTCGAGTCTCAGGAAGTATCCTTCTGTATAAAGAATCACGTCTGCACCGCTTTTCAGACCCTGAAGAGCAACCTCTCCGAGAATCTTCGAGGACACTATTTTGCCATCGGAGTAGAAATACCCGGTCCGGATGAGCTCATACTTATCCTTGAAATCATCCATCGTTTTTTCATACTGGGACATTTTGTTCTTATCATCAGGCGGACTCATGATCACAAACTTGATGGATTTCGTCGGAGGAACAGCCTTCGAGAATATCCCGGATAAGCTGAACTTTACTTCTCCGCCCGGCTGTCCAGCCAGAGCCCTGGCTTCATCTTCCGACCACGAGTTCTTGAAACTAATGGTATCATGTGCGGGCTCAAACCGACCATCGGTCCTTACTGGACCATAATAGAAAGGATGGTTAGCTTGAGGATAACTCACTCCACCTGAAGAAAAATTTTTGTGCTGGAGATTACTGTCATCCTTAGTTTCGCCGCCCGTGTAGACATTCTGTGACTGGTAGGTCGATTGCAACTGTGCTGAAGACGCGTTGGTGGTCTGGGCTGAAACAAATGACGACATGAAAATCAACATCGAAACTACCGTCAAGATCAAAACAAACTTTTTTGACTTCATATTCCTCTCCTCTCTTCTGTAAAAATAGGAGGGAGACAAATACTTCTGTCTCCCTCTTTTTTTTCTCAGCGAGTTGCCTAGTTTCCGGCGCTGGCCTCTACTTTGGTGAAACCGCTGACCGTTGCAAACTGGTTGCCTACGCCACCATTGGCGAAGGGAAGGACCTGCGTCTGAGTCACAAGACCCGAATTGCCGGCACTCGATGAAGCGCCTGCCAGATAAATATTCGCGGCTGATGCGCCCGCGTCGCTCACCATGGCAACGTTGCCGTTCATGGTATTAACTGTCGCGTCCACGCAAGAGACTGAGGTCGAGTTTGATGTGGTCTCTGTGATCTTTCCTGAAAGATTACCGAAGGCAAGGATGTCCGGGTTCGTGTGAATGCTGCCGGAAGCGTTTCCTTCGATTTCATAGGATTTGACGGCTTCCGTCTTGAAAGTGACCTGGTTGATGTCCTGGACGCCGGCACTCTGACCATATTCGACGCTTATGTTCTCAAACGCCTGCGTTTCGGCGCTCCCCTCTGTAGGAGTCACCTGAGGAGTGCAGTTGAACCTGTCACACGCCTGCGACATTGCCGGGGCTCCGACCATCAATACGCCTGCCAACAGAACTGTAAGGATAACCTTCTTCATATCTTTCACCTCAATCAAGATTCCTTCTCGCGTCAGAACGTCTGTTCTGAACACCACAAGTAAGGTTGTTGCCTTTGCTGCCTTTGTTGCTAAAACATAAAGCAACCTTCAATACTAAACCTTCTCACCCCCTTCCTTTGAAAGGTTGCCATAACTGCCAATTGTCAATCCGCCTTGGAAGAATCAATGGAATACATAAGATCCCCGATATTTGCCGAATCGGCAACAAAGGATCCGTTTTTTCCCATCAAATCCACCCTGGCATTAACTTGACATTGACGATCTTTAGCAATAGGGCCATTCAGAGTCACTTCGTAGTAATCTCTGATTCCCTCATAAACCTTTCTTTCCTTTGGGTCTGACATCACAATCCGAAACCGCAAAAAATATGGGTTATAAACAAGGATGTTTATTCCCACCTGCGTGGTATCCGACGATAGCTTCTTCGGCATTTGAAAGTCGAGAGGTTGTTTTTCTGAAACCACCTCGGACATTCCTTGCGACCGAATCGTTTTGTTGTGCATTCGGTAGAAATACCAAGAAACCTGAATTTTTCTGTTTTGTGCATCCGATAGTATAACGTTCTGAACTTCGTTTGGCATCGACACCCCGTTCACTCTCAGCGAAAAATCAGCTTTTTGAGAACAGGAAGCCAGTATTGCAATAAAAAACAAAACAATAATCATCTTTGATGACGCTTTCACTCTATCCTCCTTCCCTATCTGGGAGATTGTTTGCTTTTTTCTTATTTTTATTGTCAAATATCTAAATTTCCTCCTTACAAAGAATTTAGCATCCCCTTAAAATTCTGTCAAGTCCTTTCGGGCAAAAAGAGCTCACTTCGACAAATTGCCAGAAATTGTTATTCTGCGACTTAAAAGAACTGTTCAATAAAAAATGTTATTGTTTTTTTATTATGACAAAGATATTTTTGACCTTTCCATGATTTCCCGATTCACAATTTTCGCATCCCTGCCGTATTTCAGACGGGATAATTCTTTGAGGTGATTCGCTGTTTCTTGATCCCCGCTTGTCGGCGGATTAGTTTTCATATTGAAAGGCTTGGTTGATTCATTATTGATAAGAAGACGGATGAAGCAATTGTAATTATCAACATTAACCAAATCATTAACCGTGAAAATTGGAGCAAATTGTTTTTCCAAAAATTCCGCGTCTTCCGGTCCAACCCTGAATGACGCCATTGAACCGACATTTCCAAAAACCGCCTTGGAAATTTCTTCGGAAAGTTGTCCGATGAATTGATGCGCCAAAATAAGATCCAAACGATATTTTCTCGCTTCGGAAAGAATTTGGGAAATCGAATCCGTGGTAACATTCTGAAACTCGTCTATGTAAAGATAAAAATCCTTTCTTTCTTCCTGCGGAACATCTACTCTTCCCAGGGCTGCCATCAAAAGTTTTCCTACCATTATCATTCCCAGCAGATGGCTGTTTATTTCCCCGATTTTGCCCTTAGAAAGGTTGATAATCAGAATTTTTCCATTATTCATAATATCCTGAAAATCCAGAGAACTTTTCTGCTGGGCGATAATCGGACGCATCATATCATTAGCAATAAAGGTGGTGAGCTTGGAGGTAATATAGGGAACCATATTCGCCAAAGCCGCTTCTCCTCCGGCTTTTTCCGCTTCTTTGGTCCAAAAATCCCTCACAATCGGATTTTGGCATTTGGATAGCTTCATCTTTCTGAATTCCTCATCTGCCAAAACCTTGGAAATTTCCATAAGCGTCGAGCCGGTTTCCGGATCATCCATAATGAGAAGCATTGCATTCCTCATATATTGCTCAAACATCGGCCCTCCTGTCTGCTTCAGATCATACAGTTTATCGAAAATATTGATCATTTCATTGATAACAAAAGTTTTCTGTTCCGGATGAGCTGGATCATATTCAAGCATATTAAGCCCAAAAGGCCTTTCCATATCAGACGGATCAAAATAGACAACATCTTCCGCTCTCTCTTTGGGAACGGCCGTGAGAACATCTTCCGCAAAATCTCCGTGGGGATCAATAACACAAAGCCCTTTTCCGTTTCGAACATCCTGCTTCGCCATTTCCTTGAGAAGATTGGATTTACCGGTTCCGGTTTGTCCGATAATATAGAGGTGCCTTCTTCTATCTTCTTCTGTGAGCTTTATTTCACTTTTCGTTCCCCGATAATCATTGTATCCCAAAAGAACGCCTTCCTTGGGAAGAC
>CAZXKY010000001.1:39033-42398 GCA_964641975.1 uncultured Bdellovibrionales bacterium
CTTTTCGTTCCCCGATAATCATTGTATCCCAAAAGAACGCCTTCCTTGGGAAGACAAGGCGGAGGCGCAGCCGCTCCGGATTTCAGCCATTTAATCCTCGGGGTTTCGGTGGTGGAAATCGGAAAATGGAAAATGCTGGCAATTTCCGCTGTGCTTAAGATGATGGCATTTTCCTCATCAAAATTCCTGAATATATAATCAAAGGAGACTTTCTTTCCTTTGACTCTTTTTTGAACTTGAAAATAATTGATATCCGAATTTTCAAACTGGGAAAAAGCATTCTCAAGATGAGACAAAAGCTCATCTGCCCTTTCCTGGGTCTGGGCCGAAGAAATAATCCTGAGATTAACCCTAAATCCGGCCAGGCTGGATTTTCCTTCAATAGCCTTTACCAATTCCTGCTCTTCAGGAGTAAGCTGGACGGTTTTGTCTTCTCCGGAAGCTTTTCCGTCTTTGCTGGAAGCAGCGCTGACAACATTGCTTATTCCCTTTCCAATTCCCTTTCCAACTGAATGCGTAAAAGATTTAGAAAAAACGTCGTCCAATCTCCTTCCTTGCTGCATTTCGTGAGCCACGCGCCTACCCTCCGCTCTCCAACCCAATTCTGCCGGCGAAAGAACGATTTGAATCGCCGCTCCCTCCGTTCCTTCGTCCAGCTTGCTAAGAGAATTTGAAATTTCACTCAAGGGATCCATTTCCATCGTCTGATAGGTGCGAAGAGGAAGAACATATTTATTTTTTGTCTTGAGCATGGCAGCAGCTGTGAAATTTCCAGGATGGAAAATGGTGTAATCAGGAATTTTTTCCATTGAAGCGTTTGGGAAAAAACCAAGAACCTGCTTTTCAATCCTTTCTCTGAATTTTTTCGGCAAAGAAAGATAGAAAAAAATCTCTTCGCTTCCTACCGGATTGGCAATTTCTAATGAAATATGGGGATATCCATAAAAAATGCGTTGAAAAATTCCCAAATTTTTCTTAATGCTGGAAAGCGAAAGAAGCAGCTGTTCCATTGATCCGATTTCTCCCTTCCAAGCATCCCGTTCCGGAGAACGATCTTCTTCTCTTTTGTATATTTTAGAAACTCTCACCACCTCCAAATCAGAATTAACCGATCTTTTTATCTGCGTTCTGAAATTCAAAAAACTCCGCAGCATAAAATAGGCTCCGCTAAAAAAGCAAACCGTTCCAAAAACAAAAGCTAGAGGAACAAGAATTAAATTCAAATTAAAACTCATTTTGTTTTTATTTTATATTGCTTTTAAACAATTAGGCTTCTTCGATCAGGCCTTTTTTCATCAGCGCTTCATGAAGTTCATCTGATAAAAGTTTATCATGAAACATATCCAAAACATAATTATCTTCCAGGTGTTTGGCAACATTCACTGCATGGATTACTCCTTTTTCCAGAGCAATATCCACTAGATGCTGGATCTGGCTCTCTGCGTCTTGTTTTAATGCGGTTTTGGCAGCATCGCTTTTGACATCCTCAACGCTAGGACTTGGTGCTTTTGGGGTTTTTAGCTTAGACAAGATCTGGTTATAAGCGCTGTCTTTTTCGGCTGAAATGGTTTCCTTGGCAACTTCCTTTTCAGGCTTCAAAACATTTTCTTCTGCTTTTTTTTCACCTTCGTGCTCCATTTTACTAACTTCTCCAAACTTTGACGCCAGGTCGAGATCTTTTTCCTCAATAGGCTCTAAATTACTCATAGAATTTAGTTTAAAATGCAAATCTCAAAATTGAAAATTACAATTTAAAATGTTAAAATTATCTTTTTCCTTTTAATGTAATTATGCTTGATGCAATTATATTTGATATTTCGATAAGTTCTTTGAGTAACCATTCTATCTCTTTTTTATCTCCCTTATTAGAATCTCTCAACAAACAAATCCATACTTTTGATTCATTAGCAGATTTCAAAGAATAGGTAAAAAAATTAATAAAATCCTTCCTGGAGCTTGCTGAATTGGCCTCAATATAATTCGCCAAAATGCTAGTTCCGCTTCGAAGCAATTGCTTTGACATAACCAGGCAAACAGAATCCTTGGAAAGCCTGTCTATGAATTTTATTAACCGCAAAACCCATTTGTATATTCTCTTTTTAAATTCATTTTTAAATTTTGCGCTGTCATTTTGCATTTTGAGATTTCAATTTTCAATTATATTTCGTTTCATTTCCTCCTTAAATTCATCCACTACTTTTTGCACTAATTGGTCATAGTTGCTGATTTTTGATTTCAAAAATTCCTCCATCTGTTCTGGATTAGCATTTTCACTTTCTGTTATCTTTTGATATTCTTCCTTTCCACTATCATCTAATTTTTCCATGGTTTCCAAAAATATCCGTTTGAGAAGCACTTCAGTCATCTTAATTACCAACTCTTCCTGCTTATCCTGCGGCAAGCCATTGAGTCCCAGCTCTTCTATCAGCGTTTTTTGTATTTGATTTTGATCCATAAAATTTAAATTTATTGAAATTATTTTCTTCTTACGATAAGTTTCACAACCCTTTCCGTCCATTTGGCTATAGATTCTCCTGATTTTGGTTTGGCCGAATCGCCAATTAGATTATAGCTTTGGGCATAGAATCCGCTGATCCCTTTTTTAATTTCCTCATCCACACTGGAAAATACATTCGGATTATCAATGGCCAGATCCTTAACTTGTCTCCAATTCCCAATATTTCCCATACAAATTTCTTTTCTTGCTTTGCTTAGAATATTTGGTATTGAATCTTCTTTAAAAATATTCGACCATATTTCTCTATTTTTTTCCTTTAATTTTTCAAGATCTTCATCGTATTTCCAGGGCTCATTGGTATTATATTTAGACGCCGGTTGATCTTCCATTGCGCTTGTTTCTCTTTCATTTTCTTCCAGTTCTCTTTGAAAATTTCGCATAATTTTTTCCCTGTCCGAAGCATCCATTTCAGACAACTCTTTATTCAAAATTTCCTGCTGATTTTCTTCAAATGATGGGGTTTTCATTTCTTCCGGTCTGATTTTGCTGTCTGTGTCGTTCTCCGGAAGATAACCGAGTTTTTCCTCGCTTTGGATATCTTCAATTTCCATCGTTTCCGGATTTATCCTTATTTCGGTTCCTTCATGGACAAGGCTTGGCGGGCCCTGCGGAAATGATTCAGGGTATTTATCGGCATAATCCAAGGCCATCCGATGAGCAATTTGCCCGGCATTAAAACTTCTTCCGCCATTTAATTCATTATATTTTTCAATAAATTCCGGATGTCCCTTAATGTGCTGGATAATACTTCCTTCCAAACTACTTCCTTTTTGGACTTCCAGAACGGTTTCAGCTTTTTCGATTGTTTTTTCCGGAATATTATTTTCAGGAACTTGACCTGCTTCTG
>CAZXKY010000002.1:0-7969 GCA_964641975.1 uncultured Bdellovibrionales bacterium
TTCTGGCTTCTTCCCCGGTTTCAATATCCGGTTCCGTAACAAGCTCCATGAGAGGCACCCCCGCCCGGTTGAAATCAACCAGAGTATAATCAGTTCCGCTTGGATGAACCAACTTCCCGGTATCTTCTTCCAGATGAATTCTGGTAATTCCAACCTCCTTGTCATCAACCTTGAGATGGCCTTTTCCGCAAAAAGGCTGGTCATATTGGGAAATCTGATAACCCTTGGGAAGATCGGGATAAAAGTAATTCTTTCGATCGAATTTACTCTGAAGATTCAATTCACAATTAAGAGCTAACCCGGCTAGTTGGACAAATTCAATCGCTTGCTTGTTGGGATACGGCAAGGTTCCAGGCTGTCCGCTACAAACCGGACAAATATGTAGATTCGGCTCTCTTTCCTCGCCCAGCCCATTTTTGCAATCGCAAAACATCTTGGAAACTGTTTTGAGTTCCGCATGAATTTCCATTCCGATAACTGGAGTATATTTATTCATAAAATTAAATTTACAAAAATTAATTAATTCCCGTACTTCCAAAAGCTCCACTTCCTCTATTAGTTTCGGATAATTCATTAACCTCTTCTATCTCCGGAATTTCTATTTTTTGAAAAAGCACCTGAGCAATTTTTTGACCTCTTTTTATTTCAAAATCTTCTCTGCTCAAGTTTATAAGTCCAATTAGATATTCTCCCGTATAATTACTGTCAAAAACTCCTCCGAGAGTTTTGATTCCAAACTTGTGAGACGGTCCTCCTTTGTCCCAAATAAGTCCCGCATATCCTTCTGGAATCTTAATCGCAATTCCAGTTTTACAGGAAGTTCTTTCTCCCGAACTTAAAATAACATCTTCTGATGAATACAGATCCATTCCCGCATCCCCCCTCAAAGCAAACTTCGGAGTTATTGCCTCTGGATCAATTTTTTTTATTTGAATTTTCACAATAAATTTTTCTTAATAATATTTCTGATATCATACTGCACTTTCTGCACAGATTGGTTAGCGTTTACAATATTCCATTTGTGCAATCTCGAAAGCATAAAGTGAAAACTCTTGCAAATCTTGATACGGTCTGCATCCATTTCATTGCGATGGTCTTTTTCAATCGCTGTTATAAATCTATCTCCGTGCATTAAAATTGAAAGATCAGCTTGAAACAACTTTGCGTTTATTTTCTCTAAATACTCCAAATCTCCTCCCCAAGTAAGTCCCCAAGCTATTCCTGTTCCGAGATAATCCTCCGCCACGATCCATTCACCATTTTTAAGCCTTTTTTTTAATTCTTTTTCATATCTTTTCCGGTTATCCGCATACTTTTTCTGGAGAGCATGAGTAGAAAGTTCATTTTTAGCGCGAAATTTTGGATCACGAAGATATTTATAAATAAATGGTCCTTCTGTTTCCAAATCATAAATTGGATATTTTAACCTGGAAGCATTTTTACCCTGTGCCTGTAAAAAAGCCACTAGTCTTTCGGTTTGAGTGGTCTTTCCAATTCCATTAGTGCCATACATAGCAATAAATTTGCCTTTTTTCATAAGCTGATTTTAACATAGCAAAAGTAAAAATAAAAGAGCTGGCTATCTTTTGGAATTGCCAGCCCTTTGAGAGCATTTTTATACTTTTCTTTCTGGAAAATATTCTCCCGATTTGCGTAAATTCATATTCCTACCGCAATATCTTCCTCCTTCGGCGCATTTTCCAGTCTTGTAGCAGGGCGGTTCAAATATCTGCAGAATCTTTTTGTATTTCACTCCTTTTTTTTGAATCGCCAGGCGCAAAGATCTCCCCAGATGATATATTTCCTCTTGAGCGCACCAGCATAACCTTTTCCCCTGTTCATGCGCAATCGCATTGAAAGATCCGCGCTTTTTATATGTCACCATCGCACCATAAGGAGCCAACACCATCGCAAGTGTTCCTGGTATTCCCTTGGAAATCTCTATCCATTGTCTCATAAGACCAATGGCTTCTTCTTCCATTTTCATTTTTCGAACAATGGGGGACAAATAGAAACTTCCGGTAAATTTTGGTTCGCTTCTGCCAATTGTTCGGTGGCGCTGATCTTGGCCCATTGTGGCTGTGGATATTTCCACTTCCGTTCTAATGGTTCCGGTGTTGTTATCCATCGCTTCTGGCAGAAAATGAAGAAGGTCGACTGGATGCATAATTTCAGGCCTTGGAAGAACAAAATCTTCAATCCCTTCAATACCCAAAAGCTTAAGCATGGGTTTGTATTTAATCTTTATTGTATTTTTTGAAGGGATCTTGATGTGCCATTCCGCCTTTGATTCTGTTTTAAACATGAACCCGATTTCTGGAAATTTTTCCAAGACTTGCCCAACCATCTTCGAAAGAACATACTTCATTGATGGACTCCAAGCGGATAGATACATCGAAACCAATGCAATAAGATCGATAGTAAAATCAAATCCAGTGGGGAAAATCACTGGAACAAACATCCTCATCTGTTCTTGAGCAATCTTCGGAGCATTCATCTCTAAAGTTTCTTTGGAAACAAACGGCCTTTCTTTCTGAATAAATTTCTCGGAAATTATCGTAGCATCAGCGATATTTTTATGATATATTTCAACTCCTCCTTTGATATATTTCAGAATCTCTTTTCCTTTTTTGGTCTTTACTTCTGGCCAAAACTTTTTAATATACTCCTCAATTTCTGAAAAATCTGGTTCCAAAAACATTTTGGCGCAGTATCTTCCGCTTCTTTGGTCACTGTTGTAGAAAGGATTTGTCAAATGCATGCCAAAAGTAATGTCGCCAACCGAAATGCCTTCAATGCTAAAAGTGAAATAGGTATGCTCTAGCGTCGTATGATGGCCAACATCAAATAGACGATCTTTCACATTGAGAATTTTTCCCCACACTGGAGGTTCTGCCTGATAACAAGACATTGCCGCGTGAGAAGATAATTCCAATGGCTTCGTATTGCTATAAGAAAGTAGTTTTACATCTAGCATATTCATATAGATTTTCCTCCTTGGAAATTTATTATCCTGTAAAAGAGCAAGGACTAGTTGATTAATCCTTGCATTCCTTAATTATTTTGTCAATTTGTTCATCAAGATGATTAAAATCTCCATTATTGTCAATCACAAAATCGGCATAATTTTTCAAGTCCTTGATTTGAAGTTCGGTTTCTAAGTTGTGTTCTTCCAAAAATTTTTCAAAAGTTTTATTGTTGTCATCCGCATTTTCTCCCCGATGAGTGATTCTTTCATAGCATTTTTTTATGTCAGCATCAATGTAAACAAATTTAAACTCTGGTATTATTTTTAAGTATTCGATATCAGATAATCTTCTGATTCCATCAATAACGATGACATCATTTTTATCTTTTTTTACATCTTCTGCCATTACTTTAGCAAAAAGATCTTCTCCGAAATTCTGCCTTAAAATCGTAGAAATTCTCGACATATTATCCCTATTCTGTTCCAAATATAGCCTATTGAGAACATCTCTTAACATTATTGAAAAACGATAGGAACTGGCCTGATATTTTTCTACGATATGTTTTGCTGCTGTTCCTTTCCCGCATGCTATTTCGCCAGCAAGCCCAATAATAATTTTCTGCATCTATTTCTATTTTTTTAAATAATTACATGTTTTTATAAGTTTCGATTTTCTTGTCCATTATAACTAATTCTACTCCCGCTTCTTTGAATATTTCCTTGCTCCTTTCTGAAGCATGATAATCCATTTCGCACACCACCCTTATTATTCCAGCATTGATCAGCATCTTAGCGCACGTATAACAAGGAGTCATGTGCATATATAAAGTTGATCCTTCCAGAGCTACTCCGAATCTTGCTGCTTGGGAAATTGCATTCTGTTCAGCGTGGGCAGTTCTTATGCAGTGCTGGGTTTTATGCCCATCGGAATGAATAACTGTATGCATTTCATGTCCTACTTCATCGCAATGTGCGATGCCAATAGGAGAACCGACATAGCCAGTTGAAATTATTCTTTTATTTTTAACAATAACGCATCCGCTTCTTCCTCTGTCGCACGTTCCTCTTTCTCCTATAATTTTAATAATATCTAAAAAATATTGATCCCAAGAAGGTCTTATATATTTCCCTTCTTTAATTTTTTTATTATTTTTAACTGCCTTTTTGTTCTTTCCCTTTTTCATATTTTTTAGTCCCCTAAAAAATTATTTTAAATTCTTATAAATTGGAAATTTTTTGCAAAGTTTAATAACCTCACTATGGATTTTTTTCAAATATTTTTCGTCTTTATGGTTTTCAATCACATTGTTAATCCATTGGGAAATGATTCGAATTTCTTTTTCTTTCATTCCGCGAGTTGTGATAGCCGGAACACCGATTCTAACTCCGCTTGGATCAAACGGACTTCTAGTGTCATCCGGAATCATATTTTTATTAAGAGTGATTCCGACTTTATCGAGAGCCACTTCAGCTTCTTTTCCTGTTACGCCTTTCGATCCAAAAACATCCACCAAAACCATATGATTATCCGTTCCACCAAACATCAATTTAAATCCGTATTTTTTAAGTTCTTGCTCCAAAACCTTGGCATTTTTAAGTATCTGTTTGGCATACACTCCAAAGGATGGTTTTAAAGCTTCTCCAAAAGCCACTGCTTTGGCCGCAATATTATTCATATGCGGTCCGCCCTGAAAGCCGGGAAAAGCCGCTTTATCAATTGCCTTGGCATATTTTTCTTTGCACATAATCATCCCTCCACGCGGTCCGCGAAGAGTTTTGTGGGTTGTGGTCGTTATAATATCAAAATACGGAACTGGATTGGGAATCGCTTTTCCAGCGATGAGTCCGGCGATATGGGCAATGTCAATCATGGTAATCGCTCCCACTTTTTTGGCAATAGCTTGAAACTTTTTGTAATCCAATTGCCTAGTATAAGCAGAAAAACCGGCCAGAATCATCTGCGGTTTTTCTTTAACTGCCATTTTTTCCAGTTCTTTATAATCAATTTTTCCTGTTTTGTCAGTTTTATACCGAATAAAGTTGTAAATCTTAGCAGAAAGAGTCACAGGATGTCCATGGGTAAGATGTCCTCCATGAGAAAGATCCATTCCCAAAACCTTGTCTCCTGGCTTCAATACAGCGCTATAGGCAATCATATTAGCCGGAGCGCCAGAAAGAGGCTGGACATTTACATGCTGGGCTCCAAAAAGTTTTTTGACTCGTTCAATGGCTAGTTTTTCAACCACGTCAGTATACATCTGTCCTCCGTAATACCTGTGCCCTGGATAACCTTCGGAGTATTTATTAGTGAACACCGATCCCAAAGCTTCAAGAACCGCCTGCGAAACATAGTTTTCACTGGCAATAAGTTCCATCCCTTCCTGCTGGCGTTTAATTTCCCCTAAAATTGCTTTAAAAACCTGCGGGTCTTGCCGCTTGATGTTTTTCATAATTTTTTATATGCGCCATAGCTACAAAAGCTTGGAGTGGCACTAAAAGTTAAGGGTGCTTTTTTATTCTATGGTTTTTTTTGTATTTAGTCAAAATGGGACATAAAAAAATCAAGCCCTGGAAAATCCAGGGCTTGATTCGAAATTTTAAACATTGATGAAGCTATAAGCTGATTCGAAATCCAGGACCCATCGTTGAGCAAAGAGATATTCCGATAATGTATTTTCCTTTAAGCGCCTGCGGCTTAGCTTTTTGAAGCGCTCCTAGAAATGCTGTGATATTTTCTTTAAGTTTATTTTCGTCAAAAGAAATTTTTCCAACAATCTGATGAACATTAGAACCGTCATCATTTTTGAAACTTACTTTTCCTTTTTTGAGCATTTCAACGGTTTCTTTGATTTTATCCGTCACTGTTTCGGTTTTCGGACTTGGCATCAAGCCTCTCGGTCCAAGAATCTTGGCAATCGGAGCTATTTTTGGCATCATTTCCGGAGTGGCTACTAAAATATCAAATTGAATTTTGTTGTTTCTTATCTTTTCAATCATTTCTTCTCCTTCAACAATATCTGCCCCAGCATCTTTGGCTTCTTTGGCTTTGGTTGAAGTGATGACTGCCACTTTTTTGGTTTTTCCGGTTCCGTGCGGAAGAACTACTGCGCCTCGAACTTGCTGTTCGCCTTTTTTTGGATCAATCGTCATTTTTACATGAATTTCCACTGACTCGTCGAACTTGGCAATCTTGTTTTCTTTGATTAATTTTACTGCTTCTTCAACAGTATATTTCTTATCTTTTTCAACTTTTTCAAACGCCTTTTTATACTTTTTCCCTCTAAACATATTTTTTTGTGGTGCAATCGTCCCGAGTATTCGAAACTCCCACTAAATTAAATAATTATTCTACTTTTATCCCCATGCTTCTTGCTGTTCCCTCAATGATTTTCATTGCTTGTTCCACGTCATTGGCATTTAAATCCACCATTTTGGTTTCAGCAATTTGTTTGACTTGTTCCTTGGTAATTTTTCCCACCTTGTTTTTGAGTGGATTTCCTGAACCCTTTTCCACCTTGGCTGCTTTCTTAATAAGTTCGGCAGCTGGAGCTGTTTTCATGATAAAATCGAAAGTCCTGTCTTCAAAAACAGTAATTTCAACCGGAACAATATCACCATTTTTATCCTGAGTGGC
The DNA here is from genome assembly GCA_964641975.1 of uncultured Bdellovibrionales bacterium. Lineage (GTDB taxonomy): Bacteria > Patescibacteriota > Minisyncoccia > Moranbacterales > JAKLHP01 > JAKLHP01. The sequence continues at coordinate 6,603 of CAZXKY010000002.1, forward strand.
AGCATTAAACCGGGTGCAGAAATCTTGGATATTAAGTCCATGCTGTCCCAAAGCTGGTCCGACCGGAGGAGCCGGATTAGCTCGTCCGCCCGGAATCTGTAATTTTATGATAGTTTTAATTTTCTTCGCCATAATTTTATTGATTGATTTCGAGAAGCAATTGTTTATAAACAATATCGAAATCAGCTATAAATAAATATTCTATATTTTCTTAATCTGCAAAAAGTCAATTTCCACTGGCGTTTCCCTTCCAAAAACAGAAATCAGCACCTTTACCTTTCCTTTTTCTTCATTTATTTCCTGAACTTTTCCATCAAAATCCTTAAATGGTCCGTCGGTAAGCTTTACCGCATCACCTTCTCGAACATCAATCTTATATTTAGGCTCATCTACTCCCATTCTCTTCTTCAGCGCTTCAATTTCTCTGGGATCAACCGGAGTTGGAGTCGTTCCAAGCCCGATAAATCCTGTTACATTAGGCGTATTTCGCACCACATACCAAGAAGCGTCAGTTACAATCATTTCCACCAAAACATATCCTGGATAAATCCTTTCTTCAATGACTACTCTTTTTCCGGATTTAATTTTAATTTTCTTTTCCTTCGGAACCATTACATCAAAAATCGAATCCTGCATATCCATTGATTCAATTCTTTGCTTTAAATTTCGAGCCACATTATCTTCATAACCCGAATAGGTATGGAGAACATACCAGGCTCGTCCGTGATGTTGTGTTTGCTTTGCCATAATTGTCTACGAGCGAAGCGAGAGCCACAATCATGAGCATCCCGCATCAATTTATTTTAAAACTTTATTTTATAAGTCCTTTCAAGACCTGGCTGAAAATATAGTCCAGGCTTCCCAAAAAGGCTGCCACAGACAAACTCAAACCAATCACAACCAAAGTATAGTTGATGGTCTGTTTCTTGGAAGGCCAGTTTACTTTGGTCATCTCTACCTTCGCTTCTTTAAAAAATGTGATAATATTATTCATTTACCCTGTTAAATAAGATTTGAATCTTTTTTCCAAAGAATCAATCCTATTTACTATAACCTCTTAAATTCCTCAATAATTATTCCCTGCTGCTTATTCAAATCTAATTTTAAATTTAACAAGTTTAAAATTTATTTAACAGGGTGAATTTTGAGCTTTTTTAAAAAGCCTTTGGGGGCTTTTTTATGCATTAATATTACTCCTAAATTGTTTTTTTGTCAACTGCCCCATCTCTCAAAACCACAACTTTCCCGTTTTCTATTTTAATTAAAGTTGAAGACAAAGATTCCAGTTTTCCCTCATCCACATAAAAATCGACATTATTACCGAAATAATTTCTGGATTCTTCGATAGTTAAAGATGGTTTTTCGCC
>CAZXKY010000002.1:8069-39384 GCA_964641975.1 uncultured Bdellovibrionales bacterium
CATTATTACCGAAATAATTTCTGGATTCTTCGATAGTTAAAGATGGTTTTTCGCCGGGACAATTGACACTGGGGGCTAAAAGCGGTCCAGCTTGTCTTAAAAGATCCAATAAATCTTTTTTATCTGGCATCCTGAAGGCCAATGTTTTTGTTCCCATATGAAGATGCGAAAACTTTTCTCTATCGCAAGGCAAAATTACGCTTATTTTTCCAGGCCAATATTTTTTCAATGTTTTTTTGGATTCTTCGCTGATTTCAATATCAAACAATTTCAAATCTTCAATTGAATTGATTAATATGATAAACGGGCTTTGAGAATTTCTTTTTTTTAATTCAAAAATCCTGTCGAAAGCTTCCCTGGAAAGCGCGCTTCCGACTAATCCATATAAAGTATCCGTTGGTAAAATGCCAATGCCATTATTCAATAATTTTTCGATAGCTATTTTATACACACTATTTTAGAAACTTAATAAAATATTCTTTGGATTTTGATTCTTCTTTAATCACTTCTTTCCATTTTTTATCAATATTGGAAACTTTTAATAATCTCCCGTCTTTCAGATATAGAGGATTGACGGCCCTAGATTTGCATATTACCCTGAGGCCATTGTTTTTGCTAAATTTATATTTTATCTCCTTATTCATCCTTTTCCAAAGAAGATTCAATTTTTCATCTTTTTTGATTTTTTCTTTAACTTTATTTGTTACTTCTTTATCAGTAGTATATAAATCTTTTTCACTGATATATCCTTTATCTAAAGCGTATTTTAGGCAATCGCCCACAGTTCTAAACATTAATGCCGTTGAAGGTCCGGCGTAATATTTCTTATTCATATGTTGATAGATTTTAGCAAACATTTTCGCACTTCGATAATTTTTAAAAAACCATTTTCCATCTTTCGTCTCCAAATTCTTTAAAAAATAATCTATTTTTTTCCTATCTATCACATTGAAACATCTGGCATCACGAAAAAAATAATCAATCCTATCAGCACAAATGTCCGGAAGATTTTTTTCTTTAAGTGAAAAATTTTTATCATCAAGGATGTAGCTTAAATTTATTTTATATTTTTTGAGTATGCTGGGAATCTCTGTTTTTTTGACATATTCTTCAAAAATATCATCTTGATGGCTTTGCTTTTCGGCCGTTTTTCTCTTTAAAACATAGTCGACACAATGAGAAAAGGCTGCATGGGAAACATCATGAATAAGGCCGGCTATTTGCTCGTCAAGAGTGGCTCCGTGTTTTCGAAGCAAACAAAAAACACCCATTGAATGCTCAAACCTATTAGTTTTTGCTCCCGAAAGATACGATCTGATATATCCCTGCTGATTAATCTTCCTGAGTCTTTGCATCGATGAGCATTTAATCAGCTCTAAAATCACCGGTTCTTTGATATTATATTTTCCATAAATCTCGTCTTTGTAAATCATATTAGGACTATATAACAGAAAAACTCCGAAAACAAGTAATCTTGCTTATTTATATTGACCTTTTCGTTCCCAACTGATACACTCTTAAATAGTTTATTACACATAAAATACATAGCATTGAGCATATAACATTTGTATTTTTACAAACTGTTCTCTGTTCCCTGTTCTATGTTTCATGTCATGAAACGAACTTACCAGCCAAAAAAGTTAAAAAGAAAACGAAGACACGGATTTAAGAAAAGAATGCGCACTAAAGACGGACAAAATGTAATTAAAGCCCGAAGAAGAAAGGGAAGAAAAAAATTAACAGTATAGGTTCATATAACACATAGCATAGAACATATAAATATTTTTTAAAAAATCGTTTCATGTTCCATGTTTTATGTTTAATGCTTATATGCTTCCAATTAAAAACCGCCTCATTAAAAGAACAGATTTTAACAACGTTTACCGCAAGGGCGCTTTTTTTTCCGAAGGTCCGCTTTCTTTGAAAATAACTCCCAACGAAAGAGAAACAGCCAGAATCGGATTTTCCATTGAAAAGAAATTTTTCAAAAAAGCAGTAGAAAGAAATAAAATCAAAAGGCTACTCAGAGAAGCCTTTTACCAAAATCTTAAAAAAATAAAAGAAGGGGTTGATATTGTCGTTTTTTACAAAAAAAGCGAAGAAAATCCCAGTTTTAAAGCAATTTTGAAGTTAGTTGAAAAAATAATCAATAAAATAAAATAATAAAATGTTTCAAATTTTTTATCCGACAATTTATCAACCTTTGTATAATATTCTGATTTTTCTTTATAACCACTTTGCTTTTCATGATTTTGGAATTGCCATAATTATTATCACCTTAATTCTCAAGACTATCTTGCTTCCGCTTTCCAAAAAACAGATCGAGTCCCAGAAAAAAATGCAGGAGATGCAACCAAAGATAAAGGAAATACAAAACAAATACAAAGACAATAAAGAGAAACAATCTCAGGAGCTCATGAAATTCTACAAGGAAAATAAAACCAACCCATTTGGCGGATGCCTTCCGATGATAATCCAATTGATTTTCTTAATTGCAATTTACCAGGTATTCTTCAGAATTTCATCCAATAACCTAAACGTTCAAGGTGAAGTTCTTTATTCTTTTGTAGCCAATCCGGGGCAAATTAACAACATGTTTATTGGCATTATCGACCTGGCAAAATCAAGTATTCCGCTAGCAATCATGGCTGCTGCCGCACAGTTCTATCAGACAAAGATGCTAATGGCTAAACAAAAACCAGCCGCCCCTAGCAAAGATGGAAAGAATCCTGATTTTTCCCAGATTATGAACAAGCAGATGCTTTATCTCGGGCCAGCACTGACCCTTTTCATTGGAATAAAATTTCCCGCAGGACTCGCACTTTATTGGTTAGTTTCTACCCTGTTTGCCATCGGACAACAAATGTATTTGGAAAAAGATTTTCCGTTTTTCAAAAAAATCAATACTGCAAAAGTAGTTTCAAAAAAATAGATTTATAAAGTTTTAATTAAGATTTTAATAATAGAAAGGTTTCTTTTGGATTTTTCATAAAAAATCCATCTGAAATTCTCTTGCCAGATATGGAAGAAAATAGTAAAAAAATAATCCAAGAATCTGTTAAGGAACTTCTGGAAAAAGCCGGGTTTCCTTCTGAAGTGGAGATAACCGAGTCTCATTCAGATGATCAAGATGGCATAATCTGCAACGTAAAAACAACCGAAGATTCCAATTTGCTTATTGGACAATACGGAGTAAACCTTCAGGCTTTCCAGCATATTGCCAGACTAGTGATAAGAAAAAAACTTTCTGAAGAGAGAGTAAACTTTACTTTAGACGTAAATTCATACCGAGACCAAAAAAACCAAGCCATCATTGAACAGGCCGATGAAGCTGCCAAACAAGCAATCAATGAAGGACGAGTAATCATAATGAAACCGATGTCTGCTTACGAAAGAAGATTGGTCCATATGGAACTTTCAAAAAATGATAAAGTGGCAACTGAAAGCGTCGGAGAGGGAGAAAACCGAAAAATCTTAGTTAAACCCGTAAACCTTATTTAGAATTTTAAGTTTTAAGTTCTAAATTTTAAATAAATTTTAAATTTATAAATGATTAAATGTTTTGGTTTTGTCATTTTGTAATTTAATTTAAAATTTAGCCTTTTAAATTACCGCCTATGGCTGTTGTCAGAAAAATCGCTTATAATGTATTTTTCAATGCTACTGCCAAAATCCTGGCCACTGTTTTAGCCTTAGTTTCAATTGGATTTATCACCCGCTATCTTGGTCGAGATGGATTCGGAGATTATGCAACCGTTCTCGCATTTTTTTCTTTTTTCGGATCTTTGGCGGACTTAGGACTTTATTCAATCGCCACCAGAGAAATTTCAAGAGTGGGAGCCGACGAAAAGAAAATAATGGGAAACGTTTTTTCATTAAGATTATTTTCTTCTTTAACGGTTTTTCTTTTTTCTCCCCTTGTTTTTCTCCTTCCGTATTCCCATGAACTTAAAATTGGGATTATTATTGCCGCTGCTTCTTTCGTTTTTTCCGCATCATACTCAGTCCTCAACGGAATATTCCAAAAATATTTGGTTATGGACAGAGTGGCAATAACCGAGCTTATTGGAAAAGTAATCCAGCTTTCAATAATCATCCTGGCTGTCAAAATGGACTGGGGATTTTCAGTGATTATTTCTTCGCTTCTTTTCTACATGATTTTCAATTTTGTTGTAATTCTCATTCTTAGCCGAAAATACATCAGATTTAAAATTGAAATTGATTTTGATTACTGGAAAAAATTCCTAAAGGAATCTCTTCCAATGGGAATCGCCGTTGTTATAACTTTTTTATACTTCAAGACCGATACTATAATGCTTTCCATGATGCAATCCAGTTCCGATGTGGGAATTTACAATGCCGCTTATAAGGTTATTGAAAATATCACCTTTTTCCCAGCAATGCTGATCGGTTTAATTTTACCTTTAACTGCACGCTATATCTTCACCGACAAAGAAAAGTTCCAAAATATTTCCGATAAGACATTCAAGGTTCTTCTGGTTTTAATAATACCTGTCGTAATTGGAGCCTTATTTTTAGCAGATGGAATAATTCGATTGATTGGCGGTGGAGGATTCGCAGAATCAGCCAATGTGCTTCGCATCATAATTTTTTCCTTGGCTTTCATTTTCTTCGGTAGCTTCTTCAATAATGTTCTTCTGGCCGGAAATCTTCAAAAAAAATTGATGATAGCTTTGGGATTTTGCGCTGTTTTTAACATTTCTCTTAATTTTTACCTGATTCCGCATTACTCCTATTTGGGCGCTTCTTATACTTCGGTTTTCACTGAAATGTTAGTAGCCTCTTTCGGATTTTATCTGACAAAAAAACATCTAAAATATACTCCCAGAGTAAACAACTTAGGAGGAATGCTTATCTCAGGATTGGCCATGGCTGCGTTTCTTTTCTTCTCTCAGGAATGGAATTTATTCTTAGCTGCTCCAGCTAGCGCCATAGTCTATTTCGCCTCTCTCTATTTGACCAAATCCATAAGCCAAGAAGAAATCAAAAGTCTTTTTAACAGAGATAAGGTTCAAATTGAAGAAGTGTTTCCCGAAGAACCAATCGGATAAAACTTTATATGAACAATTCAAAAGTCTTTATTATAATTTTAAACTACAACGGAAGAGATACCATTAAAAAATGTCTCGACTCCGTTTTTTATTCTGATTATCAAAATTTTGAAGTCGTCATAGTCGACAATGATTCAAAAGACGGGTCCCTTGAACTTGCTAAGGAAATTTTTCCAAAATTCCATTTCATAAAAAATGAAAAAAACGTTGGATTTTCCAAAGGAAATAATATTGGTATTCGCTTTGCTTTGGAAAAAATGGCCGATTATATTTTTCTCCTTAATAATGATGCTATCATAGAAAAAAATACTATTTCAAAACTAGTCGAAGCGGCAGAGAAAGAAAAAGGGGAGGCTGGCATTTTTAGTCCGTTAATTTATAATCGAGAAAATAGGATTTGGTTTGCCGGAGGAAGAATAAAATGGCTTCAAATGAAAGCGATCCACGAAGGCCATATTTCAGAGAAAAACCATCCCTACAAAACCGACTATATTTCCGGATGCGCAATGCTTGTTAAAAAAGAGGTTTTCAAGAAGATAGGCCTCTTTAGTGAAGATTATTTCCTTTATTATGAAGACGCCGACTTTTGCGTCCGAGCTCGAAAGAATGGATTTGAATGTATGATTATTCCAAACGCAAAATCGACTCATTTTGAAAAAAGCGAATCGGACTTATCCAATAAACTTTACTGGCTGGTTATTTCTGGACTCATCTTCTTCGAAAAAAATACCCCGAAAATATTAAAGTTTTGGGTTCGACCATATCTACATCTTCGAAAGGTAAAAAATATGCTGGATAATCTGAATAACAAAAACAAATACGCACCTATCGTCAAAAAGGCTCATACTGACTTTAAAATATGGAAACAAAACCGCAAATATCCTTTATCATCGTAAATTACAATAGCACTCATTATATTGAAAGATGTTTGAGTTTGCTTCTTCTTAAATCTGAAAATATTGAAAAAGAAATTATTATCGTCAGCAACGATGGTTTCCTTTTAAGTGCGGATAGTCGCATCAAAATATTAACTTCTTCCCAAAATTCTGGATTTGGAAGCGCTTGCAATTTGGGAGCCAAAGAAGCCCTTGGAAAATATCTTTGCTTTCTCAATCCTGACACTGAAATTGTTTCAGATAATTTTCAGGAAATTATTTCTGAATTTGAAAATAATGAAAAAACTGGAGTTATTGGAATAAGGCTCGAGAAAGAAAATGAAAAGATACAGGAGTGGAGCGCCGGAAAAGAAATGAATCTTTGGGATATTATTGGGAATAATCTAGGGCTTAAGCGAAGTAAAAAAATTTGGGAAAGTAAAGAAAAAGTTGAATGCTTCTGGGTTAGCGGAGCTTGCCTTTTCATCCGAAGAGAATTATTCGAAGAACTCGAAGGATTTGATGAAAAATTTTTCTTGTATTTCGAGGATATTGATCTTTGCAAGCGCGCAATAAATCTAAATTATAAAATATTATATTTTCCCAAATTCATCATTAAACATTTCGGCGGGAAAAGTTCTGGAAGCAAAAAAGAGCAAAAAAAACACTACTATTCTTCGCAAGATTATTACTTTCAAAAGCATTTTGGAAAAATATATTCTTTAATGATAAAAATAATAAGAGAATTGACATTTTGAAATAATAATGATAGTTTATCAACAAATATAGCAAGCAAAGGAGGTTTACATGTCAACATTTCTTAATGGTTGTTTATTGGATAGAACAGATGATAATCCTGCAGATGAAATTATGGTTTTGGGATTTGCATCTCATCCGATTCCAGTGAGAATCATTGCGATTCTCGAGGATTGCGCGCAAATAGAAATAGTACCGAAAGTTCATCCTTTCTATAAAATTCCTATCTCAGAAGAGATCGTTGGATTTTACACAGTTCCTCTATCAATCTTAATAGCAAAAAGAAGCTACTAATACACACATACAGTCTCGGAGGAGCAAACACGCCAGTTTACTCCTCCTTTTCTATCTAACTTTAATAGCTCATAAAAAAATAACTTGGAAAAATAACAGTTAATCTGATAGAATTAGTCATGTAGCTTAAGCCTTTTTTAATTTTAGTTATTAGAAATTAGAAATTTTAAATAATTATGCTCTACAAACTACTTTTACTATTTTGTCTTTACCTTCCTTTCCAACTTGCTCTCAATGCCTCTGAGGGCTTTGATTTGGCAGCAGGGCGGGTTTTCGCACTGATCCTGGGCATCCTATGGCTTTTCAAAAGCTTGACTCAAAAAAAACTTCTTATTCCCAACCGGATTCAATCTTTACTTCTTCTTTCCTTCCTCTTTTTAAGCGCTTTTTCCTTTATTTTCGCTCAGAATATTGATTGGGCTTATCGCAAACTGTTATTCTTGATGTCTTTTATTCCATTATATTTTATTGTTGCCGATATTGCCCAGATTAAAGAAAGGGCGAGAAAGATAATCGAATTCCTAATTTATGGAGCCGGATTAATTTCATTAGTGGGAATCCTTCAATTTATCTTACAATTTTTTATTGGAATAGATGAAGCTCTTTCGCTTTGGCAAAGAATCATTGCGCCATTTTTGGGAAATAGCTTCTCCCAATCCGTATTCCAATACCCAAGTTGGCTTGTCGGAGTTGCTGATAGCACTTATATGCGCGCCATCGCTTTTTTTCCGGATCCGCATATGTTTTCTTTCTATCTCGGAATGCTTTTGCCATTTTCAATTGCCCTATATGCAACCTCAAAAAGAAACCGGTTTCTTGTGATTTCTGCTAGTATTTTGGTTGCCGATATTCTAACCTTTTCCCGGGGAGGATATCTAGGATTGCTTGCCGGATTAATTTTTGCGCTATTCATCTTCAAAAACAAGCTAATAGGAAGTTTCTCGCTTAAAAAATTTATTGCCCTAAATATCTTTATTTTATTAATTGCGATTGGCATAATGATCCCTAACCCAGCAAGTGATCGACTATTCTCCAGTTTTGATACAAGTGAAGGGTCAAACATGGAAAGATTTAAAAATTGGAACCAATCACTGGAAGTAATTAAAAAAAATCCTCTAGGAGTTGGGATTGGAAATTATTCCTTGGAAATAAAGCCGAGCGCTGATTATCGAGAACCTATTTACTCTCACAACACATACCTGGATATCGCCGCCGAAACAGGAGTTATAAATGCATTGATTTTTATTTGGCTGATAATTATTTCCGTCTTTAGCTTCATAAAGCTAGGAAACAAAAATAAATTTTATTTAGCCGGAGCAATTAGTCTTACGATATTTTCTGTTCATTCGATTTTCGAAACTCCTTTATATTCAATTCAAATATTACCCTTGCTCTTGATAATTTTTGCTCTAAGCGCTACTAAGAATGAATAAGTTTACAAAAATCCTAATCTACATTACTGTTTTTTTGATTCCCACTTATTTAATAAAGTTCGGTATCTTTGGCATTCCGACTAATGTTTTGGAGATATTAATCTATTTAGCATTCATTTCCTGGATATTTGAAAAACAAAAAGTAAATTGGAAAAAATTGTTTCAAGAATATAAAATATATATCGTTTCCATTTTACTGATATTTCTCGGACTCATGTTATCAACTTTGATAAACAAAAATTACCAAGTCGGATTCGGAGTAATCAGGGGCTGGTTTTTTGATCCACTGCTTTTTTCCTTCGTTTTGATCCAGAAAATAAAGGAGCAAAAGAATATTGAAAATATCCTTAAAATCCTTTATTTTTCAGCTTTTACAGTGAGTCTTATAGCTCTTGAATATTTTTTCTATGGAAATCTTTCTTATGACGGAAGACTTTCGGCTTTTTGGAGTTCCCCTAACTACTTGGCAATGTTTTTAGCTCCAGCAATTTTTATTGGAATACATCTTTTAAAAAGTAACAAACAAGAGCCAAAAAATAAAAATGTCATAATGATTTTCTCACTGATTATAATCGCTTTTATAATTTACCTGACTCATTCTTATTCAGTTTGGGCATCGATAGTTCTGGGATTGCTAATTGCTGAATTGATAACAAAAAGAATAAACAAAAAATTTATAACTATTTCTTTCTTAATAATTTTATTCGCTTTTTTGACCCAATTTGGCAATCCCAAACTTAAAGATATTTTTTCCGAGCGTTCATCTCTAAGTTCAAGAATAATGATTTGGAAATCATCTGCTTTGATGCTAAAAAATAATTTCATTTTTGGAATCGGTCCGGGAAATTTTCAAAATAAATATTTGGAATATCAAAAATATTTTCCGCCTTATTTGGAATGGGCAGTTCCCGAGCCGCATAATATATACCTGGCTTTTTGGCTCCAAAGCGGAATCATTGGGTTCACCGGATTTATTATTCTTATTTTTTCTTGGCTCAAAAAAATCACAAAAGAAATATTAAATAATCAAAAAAACAGCCATATCTTGGCTGTTTCATTGGGAATTATGACTTATATATTAATTCACGGAATATTTGACACTACTTATTGGAAAAATGACCTTTCTCTTGTTTTTTGGATAATATTTTCTATGGCTCTTCTGATTCAAGACCGCGTGAAACTTGCTGAGCGCATTCCAAACTGCTAGTAATATAGATTGAGTCATCAAGAACCTTGTAAAAAATAACTCTTTGCACCCCGTCCAGAGAAACAAATTTTGCATATCTTCCGTAGAAGTTGTTGATAAATTTCACATTCTGCCCCTGCAATACATCTTTCGAAATATCGACATTGGAAAAAATAATTTTTTGAGAATTTGCGATGAGTGTTTTTTCCCATTCTTTCATAAACTTCACACTATCTTCATAATAATCTTTTATTATCTTGGCATTAAACAACACTCCCAAGTCTTTTTCATTGTTTTTCGATGTGCAAAAAAATAGATTGTAATTTTTCTCATCAATAATTTTTTGGAAATCACTATCAACAGCTAACCCGGAAACTTCTGAAAATTTGCTAAATGGAATTCTTTCTCCTTTTTCATTATCGAAAGCCCAGAAACTAATGGTTTCTGGATTATTTTTTGCTCCCCACATATCAGCCATTAGCTTATTAAATAAACTCTCGGCATTTTGGGTATCCTGAGCAAGACTGAGACCAAAATTTTCTGGAACATCGCTTATGGTTCCTTTTTGATTATTTTCTTGATTTGTGTCATTAAAAACGCTATTTGAATTACCGAAAATTAGCATAAAGTAAAAAACTCCTACTAAAATCAGGATGCAGCTAGCTATTAAAATAATTATAATTTTTTTTCTTGACATAAACTAAAAAAATAATTAGCAAGACGTGCAAAAATCAGATACATTGACAACTTTTCCTCCCCAACTAGAATCTAAATAATAACTTGAGCTTCTCTCAACAAGTCCCTTATTTTTCCCCGCCGCATGGATAATGGTGCTGCACCCATCATTTTCACACATAACCACGTGCCCAGGACGAACAATCAAATCTCCAGCTTTCAAAGAGCTCTTACTCACAATCGTTTTAGCATTAGCATAAATAGCCGAAGAAGTGCTACCTGGACTTTTGCATCCTGCTTTCAAATAGCTAGTGTTAACTAAATCAGAACAATCTGTATACGCAGGATTTCCTGTGCATCCATTTCTATTTTGCTGACTATAAACGCAGCCATTGTTTTTTTTCGCTATTGCCGCGTCTACTACTTTTCCACATCCTACACTTGAAGAATTAGCTTCCCCAGATGCAGAGGGAACAGTCGTCCCCACTCCCGCTCCTCCTGTTCCCGAACTGGTTCCCAGCTGTTCCATGCTTATGTTTATCTTTATCAAATCAGGATTAATAACATATAAGATGAGATAAGCGCCAAGAGCAACAACCAATCCGATAATGGCATCAGTAACAACTTTTTTGGCTACATCCATTTTGGAGGTATTTCCAGCACTGGTGAGATACATGAATCCTCCAATAGTAATCATAAGAACGGCAGCGATTCCTACTGTCCAAATTCCAAATTTATAGATTGATTCAATGAAACTCTTCAGATCGCTGCCTGAATCTTCAAAACCAGGAATGCTTTCTAACTGGGTGTAGTTATACTGAGCATGAGAAGTTTCAAAGCACAAAAACGAAAGAATGAGAGAAAGAATTGCTACAGAAATTATTATTTTTGCTATTTTTTTCATTAGGCTGAATTTTACATGCTTATTCCATAGAGCCTTTCATTGCTCTTATTGGTAAAAAACAGGATATCTCCAGAAAGCGACAAGAATAGATTAGTCACATCGTAAGAATTATTAATATCTTTTATTTCCACTACTCTTTCTGCTTTTCCAGAAGCAATATCCATTTTCCAAAAAGTATCTTTAGTGGAAACTTTTCCAGTCTGATAATCATTTGGAAGAATATTATTTTCGGAAGAAAAACTCGGAACAGCATAATAAATTGTTTTGCTGTCCTTTGACCAGACGCATTTTGAAGCAAATGTCGGTATATTTAGATTTTGGAATTCCCCTCCATTGCTATTAATAACCCCCAGACTAATTTTTGATCCTCCTTTAGAATCAGTTGAACTCACCAGAGCCTTTGAGCCGTTTGGCGACCACAGATAATCAGCTCCAAATCTTCCAGAAAATATTTTTCTCGCCTCTCCCCCCACAGTGCTTACAACATTCAAAGATGTCTCTTCGAAAGCATTCGGACTATTCCAGAAAGAAACAAGGGAAGATTGAGGGACAACTGAGATAAAAGTATTGTTAAAATTGATATCCGCAATTTTCTTCCAGTTTTTCCCGTCAAAATTAGCCATATTCAGAGTTCTTTTTTTGTTTTTCCCATCAAAATAAATATAGAATATCTGATCTCCAAGATTATTCCAAATGGCATATTCTACTCCATCAGAAAGCTTATATCCTCTTTTCTCCTTATAATCATACGTTGAGTATTGTATTTTACCGCTTTCATTTAAGCGCGTTATTACTTTGCTCCCATCAGGAGACCAGAAAACATTCTTCAGTCCCGAAATGTTTTTGTCGCTGACTGTTTCCTTTCCCTCTCCATCCGAAAAAACTTTAAATACATTTCCGCTCGCTTTGGAATAATATTCCACACTTTCTCCACCATCAACGGAAATTGGACCTGTTATCGCTTCATCTGACAAGGAATAAATTTTTTCTTTCTTTATTTTTATTTTATCAAGAGCGCTGCTGTTTTCGTTTTTTCCATCATTCTGGCTAGTTTCTGTGCCAGTTTGAATTGAGGATTTTTCTTTTTTAAAAGAAACGTTATAAATTCCCAAGAAAAAAAGCACCGCTGAAAGCAGAACTGCAGAAATTATAAAAATTTTCTTGGCAATTGACATGATAATAATTTTATTTTCTTATTATTTTTTTTCTTATTATAAAATAAACAACACCAATAATAATTAATGACATAACCACAATCAAAACAATGCTCCACACTTTACTGCTTGAGCTTTGGACATTTTCATTTGCAACTTGTTCTTTGAAGATATTTTCTTTCAATAATATCGCTCCAGTTTTTTCATCTTTTAATATTCCGTTGTTTTTATCAAGAGTTTCTTTTGTTTGCTGACTAAATGTCACATTGCCAGAAGCGCAGTCTGAAATGCAAGTATTAATATTTTCCCTTTTTTCAAATTCACAAATTCCATTAGAATTACACGTAATAAATTGCGATAAATCAACACTCAAAATTTCCTGATTATCAATTTTTGTATAAATTTTTAGATATTTAGCAGTACTAGCATAAGGAATTGACAATTGAAATGATCCATTTTTTGGTTGAAGTTCTGCATCAAAAAGCTCATAGTCTTTTACGTCAAATACCCTAAGAACATAGCTACCCGCTTGCCTTTTCCCTGTCATAAACTCTAAAATGGGAATATCATTTTCTTTATCTAGTATTACTTTTTCTTGTTCATCGAAGCTCAAAACATTTTTATTGAAATCATATTTGAAATTTAACACAAAAACATCAGCCTTAGCATTACCAAAAACACCAGCATAAAGTAAAATTACTGAAAAAAAATAAAAAAATAACTTCTTTTTCATATTTTTTTTAATTACAAGTTGCATAATAAGTAGCAACTCTTTGGCAATAGTTTTTCGTTCCGCATTTTCCTGTGTATCCAGCATTATAGCATGAGCCTATACTTTTTGCGTCAGTATTACCAAAAACTTTTTTAGCACAAGGAATGGTATTCGTTTTTACAAACTTTGCCGTGCAATTGATGTCTAAGGTTGTATCATTTTTTATCTGAGAACAAATTTGCTCATTTGACCCGGAAAGACCGCAAACGCTTCTCATATATTGATATTGAACTTGACCATAACCGCATGATTTTCCATCGCTTGAATGATTATTATCGCAACCTTCTCCTCCAACTATCAATGATTTTAGAATGGCCGCATCAACTCCAGATGTATTATTTGCGATAGCGCTATCTATTTTGCTACATTTTCCATCTGAGCATGTTTTGCTTGATGCAGTAGAATTTGCCGTCATCCCCACTCCTGTTCCCGAACTGGTTCCCAGCTGATCCATGCTTATGTTTATCTTTATTAAATCAGGATTAATGACATATAAGATGAGATAAGCGCCAAGAGCAACAACCAATCCGATAATGGCATCAGTAACAACTTTTTTGGCTACATCCATTTTGGAGGTATTTCCAGCACTGGTGAGATACATGAATCCTCCAATAGTAATCATAAGAACGGCAGCGATTCCTACTGTCCAAATTCCAAATTTATAGATTGATTCAATGAAACTCTTCAGATCGCTGCCTGAATCTTCAAAACCAGGAATGCTTTCTAACTGGATGTAGTCATATGTATTTTGAGCATAAGCTGAAAAGGAAAAATCAAAAATCGCTCCAGCAAAAAAAATAATCGCCAAAAAAATCAGTATTTTAAACCCCAAAACTCTATTTTTCATATTTACCCTGTTGAATAAATTTTTCCCTGAAAAATTGTTCCGATTTATCGAAACTATTCAACAGGGTGAATTTTACTTTTTGTTTCTGCTAAAGTCAGGAGAAAAACTCATTGCAAGTCCTGACATCAAAATTATCATAAAAACAACTAATACCGTTTTTAAAAGGAAAAGGGTTTGACTGGGTAAGTTTGAAATTATACTGGCTAAAAACTTTTTTGGACTTTTAAATGAAAGCGTTTCTACTGCATCTTCAGAAACAACCTCTCCTCTTATCGAACTGGAAATTAATTCTCCACTGCTCTCTGCTTGAGCAACTCCCCAATAATTTTTAAGAACCTTCCTTAGTTCATTGGGCATCACGTAGAAAGAATTAAAAGTCACATTATGAATTTCTCCAATATTTTTGGTTACAAGAAAATTAATCTCAGCAGGTGTTTCGGCGTCTGTGTTTTCCTCCCCGTCCAACATCCATGATAAACTTAAAATTCCTGTTTCAGGAAGCCAGGCAGGATGAAATTCTGCCATTAGAGATGCGCCCGCCCCAACATAAGTTTCAAAGAGCGTATCACTGTAATCAGCATATCGTTTGCCATCTAAGTCGCTATAGGTTCCCAAGAGTTTTGGCCAAAAAGTTTCCGCATCGTTTGAAATAATTTTTATGTAAGGTTTAACTATTTGAAACTTCTTTGAAAGTTCAATACTTTTCCCATTTGAAATATTTTTAGCAGTCATTCTCACATCAAATTCGTCTCCTTGTGTTCCTAATATTGGTAAAAAAACAATGTTTCCTTGAGAGCAATCAGCGGAAAGAGAGCTGTCGCAAGAAATGTTTGTTCCATCAACACTCCACGAGAAATCACTCATTCCATCCTTATCAACTTCCAGCCTTAAAATCTGATTTTTGACCACAGGACAAATGTAATAAGACATACTATCTTCCACGGTTGTTGTTTCGTTACAAATAAGGCTTTTTTTGCTTAATGAATCGCCATCAGAACTACTGGTGAGATATGCTTTTATTCTGTTTCCAGTAGCGTTAATTCTTATAATGACTTCTCCGGTTCCAATTCTGGTTTTTTCAGGAATCACTTCCTTTGCCCTAACCTTTATTTTTAGATACCCAATATCATTATCAAAATAATTATCATAATCGCTTCCCAAATTGAGACTCACCCCTATTTTTGGATTATTTATCCCTGAAAGCTTTCCGCTTATCAATCCGTCATTATCAAGCCTTTGGGAGATATCCGTAAAAGTTCCTGACACGCTTTTGCCAGCAGATATTTTCCACTCATTGTAAATTTGAGATGAATCCTGAGAGGGATTAGATATTGAAGAATTGACAATTAATACATCACCTAAATTGTCACCGCTTGTATCGTTTATCGGATTTTCCGGAGTATAGGAAAGAGAAACATCCAGTTTTTCATTCGTCTTTTCTGCCGGATCAATTAAATTATCCTTGAAAGTTTCTTCTTCTCCATCTTCGCCACAATCGTTAGACATCGTATTGCATGCTGTTGGAATAGAAACATCAAAATACCCATCGGCACAAGGAGAATGATCAGTTGCATTTGAAGCTGGCTGGCAATATATTTTAGTTGATGATTGACTAATAATAAATTTATTTTTGGGAAAAGCCCACATCGTCATATATGAAGCATCATCATATTTGGTGGCAATAATTGATGTTCCTTCAACTGCTACTCCCACCCTATCTCCAGATTGATAAATCCAACTTAATGTATTTTGACCTAGCCCGGCTACATTGGCTTCATCCATCTGTCCATTTGCAGCCGTATTTGCATCCTGAGGATTGGTTCCCCAAAACCTTTCTTCTTGATGCCCAAAATCCTTATCTCCCACGCTCCCATGGCCATTAGTGCTAGGAAATAAATGTTTACATTCTGGTAATTCATGGGTTTGTCCTGAATCAGCATTGTATATATAACAATGTTTGTTGTCATCGCCATCTGCTCCTTTATCACCCCCGCCAAAGTAGGCCTTGTATCCATCATCATCACCATTCCTTGAATAATCCGGCTTTGGTTCTTCCTGATTATCGTAGCCTTGGGTAGCAATTAACTTCATTGCTGCCACTTTCCAATCATTAACCTCAATTTCTCCATTTCCATCTGCATCGCACAATTCCTCTTTTGTGCTGCTGGGATTATTATCCAAATCTTCACATCCCTTGCGCACCAAATACCAAGTAAAATAAAGATTCTCCTTGGAATTACCAAAATACATCGGGAGAGCACTGGCAGTAAGTGTTTCTCCCTCTTTTGGATCTGAAGGATTAAAAGAAAGCGTTACTTCTGGAGTATTTATCTTGTTTGCGGAAACATTAAAACTCTGTGCCATATCCGACAGACTATCTGAACTGATATTGTATTGATTCAGAATATCAGCCCCGACTGATATCGGTTCCGGAACACCAACCGCTCCACCTTCTACGCCATACATGGTTGTATCATAAGCCGAAACAAAAGCATAGTTCAGAAATAATATTTGAAACATTAAAACAAAAAGCGCTATTATTTTTATTTTAATTTTCTTACCAAACATATTTTTATTTTTTTTATTTGACGAGATGAATATAAAATGAATCAAAAATTATATTAAAAATTAAAAAGGAGATAAAAGAATAAAATATCGATCGACTAAAATACACGGTTATTCCAGAAAAAATCAGAAAAATCAGATAGGGCGTCAGAGTCCAATGCACTCCTCTGGAAAAAAAGAAAAGTGCCAAAAAAATTAATGCTTGCAAGGGAATTGCCCAAAGCTCAATCTTTTTAGAAAAACTCAGCATCAGAAACCCACGAAAGAAAACCTCATAAAGAAAAGTGAAAAAACCAAACAGAATAATTTCATAAAGGAGAAAAAATGCGAAGCTATCGATTATATGGCGAGGAAGGAAATATTTTTGTGCAAGCCCAAAATAGTTAAAAAGAATATATGCAACTGATATTGATATTACTAATGAAATTACTGACCAAGTTATACCAGTCTGCCAATTTCCCTTTCTGATTCCAAGGTGTTTCAGATCCTTTTTTAATATTATTTTAACATAAAGAACCGGAATCACCAATAAAAAAGTCGCACTGGAAACGATTTGCTGAAAAACATTATCAGTTGGGAAAACAGAATATAACAAAAGGCAGAAAAAAATAACAGCCGCAGTTATAGCATCTTCTTTATTAAAAATAGAAAATATTTTTTGTTTCATACAAACATTATACTATAACTTCTTCCATCTCACTAGCAAAAAAACAGCTCCCAAGACTATGAAAATGTCTGCTAAATTAAAGACTGGCCAAAATTTCAAGTCAATAAAATCCGTTACGCATCCAAATGTTAGTCTGTCAATAATATTGGAAAATGCCCCAGATAATATCAGGATTATAAGGATATTATCTTGGTTGTTATCAGTTGTTTTTTGCATTATGATTCTCTTAATAAAAAAAGAAATCAAAAAAACCATAATAACCACCCAAAATAGCCAAAAAATATAGCCAGGAAGAGACACCCCCCAGGAAATTCCAGAATTACAAACATAAAATCCGCCAAAATGGCGGATTAAATATTTGGAAATTTGATCAAAGAAAACAAGAAGGCTGAAAAAAAATAGATATTTTACTAGAATATATTTGTAAATTCGCATATTCAAATCGGGGTTATTTGCATTTAATGCAAACCCTGGCTGCCGGATAAATTTTGAGTCTTTCAATATCAATTTCCTGATGGCAGTTTTCACATATCCCATATGTTCCGTCCTCCATTCTCTTCAAAGCGTTTCTTATATCCTTAAGCTGATTTTCCAGACTGGTTTCTACCGACAGATTATCCGCATAAGTTTCAACTTCGGTTGCATTATCATCTTTATCGGTTCCTATTTCATCAAACTTCGTCTCAAAATCTCCAGGAGTTTCAGTCGGTTCAGCAATATTGCCAAGATCCTTTTCCAATTTTGTCTTTTCTTCTTCTAGCTTAGCTTTAAGTTCTGCTTTTATTTCTTCATTAATCATAGAATTCTTCTTACCAAATTACATATAAATATTAACAAATATATCATCAACTGTCTATTGTAATTGATCTTTAAGAGGCTAAATGAAAATGTTCTCAATGTGTTTAATCTTATAATTCTTGAAATCTCGACTGAGCCACACGGAGATAGCATCAAAATGATGAGGGTAATCCCAAAGATTATTAATTTTTATATATGAAGTGGCAATTTTATTGAGTTTTTTTAGTTTTTGGAAGGTAATATTTTCTTCTGGAAGTGTTTCCTGATACCTTTCTAAGTTTCTTGTTTTTACTTCTACGAAAATTATTTCTTTATTTTTCTCCGCAATAATATCAATTTCCCCCAACTGTCTGCCTTTAAAATTCTTAAAATTTCTCCCGATTATCTTATACCCTTTTCCCACCAAAAATCTGGCAGCTACTTCTTCTCCCTTGGCGCCAGTGCTCTTACTTGCTTTTTTTCTCCAAAAAATCATATTATTTCAACCAAAAAACCCCTTTCGGGGAATTTTCCGGCTAAATCTTAACAAATATCGAATAACAATTATTTTTACCCGGTATCTGTCAAGGTTTGGAAACCGGGCGCTACTAACGCCCACAAAATAAAATTTTTAAGCTGTAGCGCCCAGTGTTTGTCATGTATTAACATGTTAACTGAAAACACTATAGCCCGGGTGAAAGGCAATTTCTTGTGTTATTTAGTAACATGTATTTTAGATACATGATTTATCTATTAATGATAATTCTGACTTTTATCATTTTCCTTCTACCGTTCTCTGGCTTTCGCCTTTATTTAGAAAGAACTAACTTTTTATTATTTATTTTTATTTTAAAAAGTTTTTTTTGACATGTCCACTCGGAAAAGCAGTTGATAATCTATTTTCCCAAGTGGACATGCCATTTTTTGTTTTTGTTTTAGGGTCCTCCTGTCAGATAAGGAGGCGGTTCCATTTCATTGAATGAAACGCTTGAATAGTAGAAGAATTCCAATCACAAATAGGGGGAAATTGTGATTGGAAATTCTTCCACCATTTGAAATATTTGGATTTCAAATAACTTTATACTCTTATTATACCAAAAAAATATCCTCGGGTCAAAACAAAAATACAATTAACCTTAAAAAATGCTTCAAATAAAAGATTTCATAAGATGTTAATTTACATTTTGCAGAAAAATATCAAAAAATAGAAATATTGCTATTTAAAAAAGTAATTTACTTTCCAAAATAATCTCCAGTTCTCCACAGGTTATCAACAGAACTTGAAATTTCACGCCTATTCTCCTTCATCCAAAATCCTATCTAATACCGCCCACATGCTATTTTTGCTTGTTGCAATGATTAAATGTGTGCTATCGAAAGAATAATCTATTGTAGCTACTTGATCTGGAGTTAAATTAAAATACCTGACATTGACTCCCTTATAATTCGCCTCTTGAAAAACAACTTTTTCCTTAGGCAAAGAAATGTCATTCAAGAATAAAGGCAGCAGCTCCCCGGGAAGTTTAACTTCCTCGCTTTTAATGACAGAGCTGGCTTTTAGCTTGTCGAGCACCTTAACTAGCAAAACTAAGCGTGGATTCCCTGAATCATTATAAGCAAAAATAGAAAAATCATCACTCAAATTTTTCAACAGCTCATTGGACAGCTTCAGCTTGGTAATAGCACTAAAAATCGGAAAGGCTATCGGATTATTTTTGTTGTCTGTAATAATAAACTCTACCGGTTTATTGATTTCCGGATCTTTAATGTCTGAAAATGCTCCAGACATGATCTCTTTAAAATTTTCATAGCTGGGATTTTCTGTATCTATAGAAAGATAATTTGGCTTATCGAATGAATATTTTAATGGCGTTTTTTCTTCTACCTTTATATCCTCGCTATCCTGAGACGCTTGAACCTCAGCTTCTTTAAGCTTTTGATCTTCTAATTTTTGTGCTTCCTTCTGAGCAATATTTTTTTTATTGATAAAATAATATCCTCCATAGGCAGAAGCCCCCGCCACTACCACGATGATCAATGTAATCCAAATCCATTTCTTTGAAGAAGATTTTATTTGTATGTTTTCTTGCGGTTCCTGCTTATTTGGTTCCTGCTTATTTGGAATATTTTGATTAGAAACAGGTTTTTTATCGGAAAAATCAACTATTCTATTTCTTTCTTGCTCGGTTTGTTTTTCTAAAAATGGATTAAAATACTGGCCATTTTTAACTTCCGGCTTATTTTCTTTAAATGTAACTCTCTTTTCTTCCTCTGAAACATTCGTTTGCTTGTTTTTAGGGAAAATACCGCTTAAAGCATCCAGGTCTTCTTGCATGGTATGAATGGGAATATCTTCTTCGACTATTTCCGGATTATCTTTAGTGCTTGTGTTTTCTTTTTTTAAATCTAACATTTTTTTGTTTTTAAAATAAAAAATAGAGACGCTAATGCATCTCTATTTTACAACAAACTATGTTTTTTGAAAAGTCTTAATTGTTTTTCTATTCCATTATTTTGGCAACAGCCTTCATGGAAAGATTAATTCTTCCCTGTTCATCAATTTTAATCACCTTAACCGGAACAACATCTCCCACTTTGACAATATCCTCCACTTTCTCTACTCGATGGTCAGCTAATTCTGAAATATGAATGAGTCCCTCCTGTCCGGGTAGAATTTCCGCAAAAGCGCCAAAATTCATTATTCTGGTAACTTTTGCCTTGAACATTTCTCCAGGCTTAACTTCATGAGTAAGATTGTCAATCCATTCCTGGGCCTTTCTGGCTGACTCCGCATCTGCTGAAGTGATAAATATCGATCCGTCATCTTCAATGTCAATTTGGACTCCGGTTTCATCAATAATTTCATTGATAATCTTTCCTCCGGTTCCAATAACATTTCTAATCTTGTCCGGGTTTATCTTCATAATGATAATACGAGGTGCATATTGAGACATCTCTTTTCTTGGAGAAGAGATAGCGGCGGTTATTTTTTCCAGTATTTCCATCCTATTACCATGAGATTGCGCTAAAACAGCTTTTAGCATTTCAATAGTAACGCCATCGACTTTAACATCCATCTGAAGCGCTGTGACACCTTTTTCCGTTCCAGCCACTTTAAAATCCATATCTCCATAATGATCCTCCGCTCCTTGAATATCAGTCAGAATCTTGAAGTTGTCATTAGAATCAACAATAATTCCCATTGCAATTCCGCTTACCGGTCTTTTGATGGGAACGCCAGCATCCATAAGGGAAAGAGTTGATCCGCAAGTAGAAGCCATAGAAGATGAACCATTCGAAGAAAGCACTTCTGAAACTAAAAGTATTGTGTAGGGAAAATCTTCTTTGGAAGGAAGAACTGGAACTAATGCCTTTTCCGCTAAAGCCCCATGTCCAACTTCTCTTCTTCCTGGTCCTCTCATTGGTTTTATTTCTCCCACTGAAAATGGAGGAAAATTGTAATGATGAATATATCTTTTCTTTACATCCAATTCCATGGTATCGATAATTTGTTCATCTCCTGGCGATCCAAGGGTAGTCACGGTCAGGGCCTGGGTTTCTCCACGGGTGAAAAGACCAGTTCCATGAGTTCTTGGAAGCACTCCCACCTGACATTCGATTTTTCTGATTTCATCCAATTTTCTTCCGTCCGGTCTTTTCTCTTTATCTAAGATATTTTTGTGAACAATCTCGTCGGAAACTTCTTCTAAGATTTGAATAGCGATTTCTTTTAATTTTGAAGTGTCCTCTTCGTTTTCCTGCTCAATATATTCAAAAACCTTCTTCTTTATAGCATCGACTTTTTCCGCAATAATCCTTTTGTCAGCATCATAAAGAGCATCTTCCAAATTTTCTTTAAGAAGCATTTCTTTTATCTTTTCCTCAAATTCGGGTTCTCCTTGGAGCAAGGCTGGCTCTGATTTTTCTTTTCCGGCTTCTTTTCGAATGTCTTCCAAAAAATTAACAATTTTCTTGACTGCTTCTTGGCCAAATTCAAAAGCCTTGATAATATCATCTTCCGGGACTTCCTTGGCTCCAACTTCAATCATGTTAATTTTATCTTTTGTTCCGGCAATAACCAAATCCAGTTCACTTTCTTTTACTTCTCCGTTAACCGGATTAAGTATCAGTTCTCCGTTGATTTTTCCAACCCGCACCGCCCCAATCGGACCGTTCCACGGGATATTGGAAATATGAAGAGCCGCAGATCCAGCAATCATCGAGATGATATCAGTGTCATTTTCTCCGTCGATAGAAAGCACGGTTATCACAACCTGGACTTCATTTCTCATCCGTCCATCAAAAAGCGGTCTAATGGTTCTGTCTACCACTCTTCCGGTAAGAATAGCCTCATCAGAAGGCCGTCCCTCTCTCTTGATAAATCTTGATCCTTTTATTTTTCCGGCCGCATAATACCTTTCTTCATAATCCACCATCAGCGGAAAATAACCTGATATTCGGCTGGCTTCCTTGCTCATCACGGCAGTTGCCAAAACAACCGTATCGCCATAACGAACAGTTACTGAACCATTGGCTTGTCCCGCCAGCAGTCCGGTTTCAACCTCAAGAATCCGTCCCCCGATTTGGAGAGACCATTTTTTTTGCTCCATAAGATAGCGCTCTATTTCTAGTAACGCCAATAAACACGACAATAAGTTAAAAGTAGAAAGTTTGTAAAGTTCTTAAAGTTTAATCAATTTAACTTTATGAACTCTATAACTTTATAAACTTTGACCTCATTACAGTGCCTGTTAGCTACTAGCAATAGCTTTTGCTTATTTATAAATTACTCCGTTAATACTATCACTTTTAAAGTGTTTTGTCAAAAATAAAGAGGCGTCGTGAAAACCGCCTCGTTTTTATTATCAGTTGTCGATTTTACCAGCTTTCCCAACTAAGAGTAAGGATTCCTAATCTAATATTGGGTGAATAGGGTCCATGGAAATAAAGAGGAAGAGGGTTTGGCTTTTCAACTTGAACATGACAAGGGAAAAGAGAAATTAGATGTGGATTCTTCTTAATGTCAGGGACCACGATCCATTCATTGAAGCGATGACTATGTATGGTTTTTAATTCTCCGTCTATTTTTTCTCCCTTGTTGTTTTTCCCATATCGCGTAATTATCGCAATTGCTTTGTCAATAATTCCGAATTCACTGTAAGAGAATCCCCTGAATTCAAACATTATTTCTCTTTCTACTGATTTGATTATGCGATTGCCTCTTCGCAACGATACCACGGGTTCGAAAAGAATATTTTTAATATCGTCTTTTCCCGGACCATTTGTTACTTGAACCACAATTTTCTCAGATGCCATACAGCACCTCCTTAAAATAACATAAGCAAAAGCTATACAGCTTCAGCTCCCAACCCATACAGGAAGGTAGCTAAAAGATACTACTATGTGGCAAGAAGTCAATATATTCCTTGGTAACATACCAAGGTGCATTGCTGAGATTAAGTGTTATTTCCCCCGTTTCCCGTGGAACTTTTTGTGGATGTCTTTGAGTCCTTGATTGGTCACATGCGTGTATATTTGCGTAGTAGTAATGGAAGAATGTCCAAGCATAGCCTGAACGCTTCGGATATCGGCACCATTGGCCAAAAGATCCGTCGCGAAGCTGTGGCGCAAAGTATGAGGATGAACATCCTTCACAATCCCAGCTTTAGTCGCATAATATTTAACTATTCGCTGGATACTTCTCTGCGTAATCCTCAAATTTCCTTTTTTGTCCGTCTCTTTGGCGCCTTTCTTGGGAAGTCTGACGAATAATGCTGGATCAATATCAGTCCTTTTAGTCAAATACTTCCCCAATGCCTCCTTAGCAGTATCTGAAATAAAAACAATTCGCACTTTTCCTCCTTTTCCTCTAACGCTAAATTCTTGATTTTTAAGGTTAACCTGGTCGCGATTTATGCTGGTAAGTTCCGAAACTCGAAGGCCAGCAGAGAAAAGAAGCTCCAAAATTGCTCTGTCTCTCAAGGCTTTAGCATCTTTACTGCTAGCTGAACCCAATAATCTTTCAAGCTCAGGGGGATCAAGAAATTCAACCATCGTAGCCGGATTCTTGCCTACCTCTATTTTTTCCGCCGAAAGAACTAGAATATCTCTTTTAGATAAATATTTAATAAAGCTGCGCAGGGCAATAATATGATAATTCTGGGTTATTTTTTTGAGTTCTTTGCCTTTCTCGTCCTGAAATCTATTGAGATAAATCCTGTACTTTCTTACTGCGTCTAAAGTAATGCCTTCAGGCGTCTTGACTCCTGACCAGTCCAAAAAACGGTTTAGGTAATGATGATAATTTTCTATCGTTTTCTGAGAACGGTTCCTTTCAATTTCCAAATATTCCAAAAAGTCCACTAAAAGCTGGCGAATATTCATTTTTTTTAATTTATTTAAAAGTTTTTTGCTTTATTTTAGCCAAAAACTGGCATTTTAGTTTGACAACTATAGCCTCCCATGCATATACTTATAATAGTAAAAATTAGGATTTTAGCCAATAGGAACAATGCCAGGTATTGTTTTTTAATTTGTTCCGTGGTTTCAATCATTTGAAAGGACTAAAACTATTAGTAAATTCAGTTTCAACCCTTTTTCTAAAATTCCAAGAAAAATTGATTTAAACGAAATCCAATCAAGAGCGCACTTTTATCAGAAAAAAGTGACCGACTTTATTAAACGACACCGAACAATACGAATCCTTCATATACTTAGAAATTACTCAGCTCTCATGGTGGTGGTTTCAAGCTCTCTTTTGGTGACTTCCACCAATTTAGCTAAAAGCAGTGATTCCAATGGTTTTTTGTCTGAATACTTCAAAAGTAGTACGGAAATCAAGGAAGACACAAAAATGAACAGCCAGGAGAGCCGAAAGGACAATCTCGCCTTTGTTCCTCTGTCAAAAGCTCCTACTGCTGTTAATCCTAATATGAAAGAAGAAGCAGATAATGGGAATCTCTCTTTAGTTGAAGGGCAAGCGTTGACTGCTAGTTTCGGAACGCCTCTTAAGGATCCGGAGGAAGATGGGGGAGTAAAAATATATGAAGTCCAGCCAGGAGATACCATGAGTGCCATAGCTGCCAACAATAAAATTACCGTAAATACAATACTTTGGGCTAATGACATTGATAATGTTGACTCCATAATGCCGGGAGATAAAATATTTATCCTTCCAGTTGCCGGTCTTTCTTATACTGTAAAAAGTGGAGATACTATAGATTCAATTGCAGATAAATATAAATCAGAAAAGCAAAAAATAATATCCTTTAATAGTCTTCCAGCTGACGGGCAATTAAAAGAAGGAGAAGAAATTATTATTCCAGACGGCCAGAAAGAAACTCCTCAATCAACTACCGGAACGACAGAAACAGGAATAGCCAGAAGACAATATGCTACTTCGACCGGAGGAACTCCGACAGTTTCCGGATTCAGGAAACTTGATGGTAAAGCCGGAACTGGACACAGGTTTCCTTACGGATACTGCACTTGGTATGTAGCCCAAAAACGCTATGTTCCTTGGGGAGGAAACGCTGGAACCTGGCTTTATCACGCAAAATCAGCCGGTTATCAGACCGGGAAAGCTCCGAGAGTTGGAGCTATTATGGTTTCTTCGGAATCTTGGTGGGGTCATGTAGCCATTGTGGAAAGTGTAAAGGGAAGCACCTTTACTATATCTGAGATGAATTACAAGGGATGGGCGAAAACTAGCCGCCGGACGATGTCCATCTCAAACAGGGTAATTAAAGGATTCATCTATTAAAAACAAAAGCTGCTCCCTCAAGCAGCTTTTGTTAAATTCGATTATTGGTAATATAATAAAATTATGCTGGATTTAGCTGGACAACAAATCTTTGATTTCCTTTCGCATTATGGCTATTGGATTATGCTTCCTTTGATGATTATCGAAGGACCGGTGATAACCATAATTGCTGCTATGCTTGCTAAGCTTGGAGCTTTTAACATCTTTCTCGTTTTTGTTTTTTCAGTTTTAGGAGATATGATTGGTGACGCAATCCTTTATGGACTCGGATATAAGTTCGGAATGACTTTCGTCCGAAAAGTCGGAAAATATATGGGAATTACGGAAAAACTAGTTCTGAAAATGGAAAAATATTTTGAAAAGCATGGAGGAAAAACTATTTTCACAGTAAAAGCAACCACCGGACTTTGTTGGGCAGCTTTCACTGCCGCCGGAATCGTAAAAATGGATTTCAAAAAATTTGTAAAGTATTCTTTTATAGGAGGCATGGCCTGGAGCGGATTTCTAATAGCTTTAGGATATTTTTACGGATACATGTGGTTCGAATTAAGAAATTATATCGAATGGGCCGGCTGGATAGCAATTGCTTTAGCAATAGTTTCGATTGCATCAGTTCAGTTATATAAAAAATATCAATCTAAAAAAATATTGATAAATAATTCCAATTAATCCTGCCCTTAAAATAACATTCAGAATCAGGCTGCAAGCCCTGTTTTTTTATCTGGAAATATGTTATTTATATAGTTATGAATACCAAAAGAGCCAGTAAAATAATATCCAAGTCGAACAGTATTATCCTGGAAGACCCTAGGCTTTTATATGAGAAAGAGCGAGAACTTCTCAATAAACCTTTTTATTTTAAAGGAACCAATGGCAAGGGAGTGTTGCTTATTCACGGCTGGACAACCACTTCCTATGAACTAAGACGCCTAGGAAAATATCTAAATGAATCCGGATATACTGTTTTTGCCCCACTTCTTCGAGGACATGGGACCGTTCCCAAAGACTTGGAAAACGTCCGGTGGAAAGATTGGATGGAAGACATTGAGGCTGCCTATGTGAAACTAAAGGAAAATTACCAACAGATTTATGTTGGTGGAACTTCAATTGGATCTTGCCTTACGATTATGCTAGCTAAAAATCACCCCGATATTTCTGGACTCATCCTTATGGCGATGCCCTATAAAATAAAATTTGAGAGAATCCTAATACCCTTTGCTCATCTGTCAAAAAAAATAAAAAAATACAACAGAAAATATTATCCACCTACCTTTGGAGCAATCAGTACCATTACTCGCCTTATTAGTTATCAATCCTATTCGCTAGACAGCGCCCTAGAAACATTTAAGCTGGTTCAGGAAGCACGAAAGAATATTTCTTGCATCAGCCAACCAGCTTTTCTCATTCAGTCGCTTAGCGATCATGTCGTTTCTAGAAAAAGTTTAGAAAAAATTTATAATTTATTAGGCTCAAAGATAAAAAAGAAAAAATACATCAAAAGAGCCTACCATACTTTTATTTCAGATATTAAAAATGAAAGTATTTTCAAAGAAATATTAGACTTTCTTGATACAAATTAATGAATATTGCAATCTTCACTAATAATTATCTTCCTAACCCTTATGGCGTTTCCGGTTCGATTGAAAGTTTTCGGAAGCAATTTGAAAGTCTCGGTCATACCGTGTATATTTTTGCTCCAGGCTGCAAGGGATATCAGGATAAAAATTCAAATGTCTTTCGCTACCCCGCTATCGATATCCAATATAAAATAAAGTTTCCAATTGTTATTCCATACTCCTTAAAAATAAATTCCCTAATAAAAGATCTGAAAATAGACGTTATTCATTCTCAGCATCCCAATCTTCTGGGAAGTGTCGCCAAAAAATGGGCAAGGAAAAAAAATATTCCTCTAGTTTTTACCTGGCATACCTTGTATGACCAATACACGCATTTTCTTCCAATTATTCCCAAAAAATTATCCGGAAAAATAGCTATTAATCAGGCAGTTAGATATGCCAACAAAAGCGATTTTATAATTACCCCGACCGATTCCGTTCAAAAAATAATTAAAAATTGGGGTGTTATTAATGAAAATGTAGCTTCTATTCCCACTGGTGTCGAAGAAGAATTATATCAGAATCCCGACCGGAACAAAGTTAGAAGCAAATTCAACATTAAGAAAAACGAGATATTGTTGCTTTTGGTTTCCAGGTTGACTCAGGAAAAAAATATTTATTTTTTATTCAGCGCTGTCATCAAGGTGTTAAAAAACAATGCTAATACTAAGTTTTTAATTGTTGGCGATGGTTATCTGCTTCCAAAATTAAAAAAAATAGTCCAAGAAGAAAATTTTGAAGAAAGAATAACCTTTGAAGGAATTGTGGGAAAAGAAGAACTTAAAAATTATTATGCCGCTGGAGATATTTTCGTCTATTCTTCCAAATCCGAAACTCAAGGAATGATCGTTTCTGAAGCTATGTATTCCGGACTTCCGATTGTCGCGGTTAAAGCTCCGGGTATTTGTAATTTGGTGCAAAATAATGTTAATGGGTTTTTGGTTTCAGAGATTGAAAACCGATTTGTTGAAACTGTAGAAAAATTAATAAAAGACAGCGAACTTAGAAAAAAATTCAGCGAAGAATCCAGAAGAATCGCCCACGAAAATTTTACCGATAAAATCTGCGCCGAAAAAATGATTGCTGTATACAAAAAAGTTATAGAAAAAACAGTAAGTAAACTATCTTCATGATTTTACCTAAGAAATTTTATCAAAAAGACACCCTCAAGGTTGCCCAAAATATTTTGGGCTGTTTTTTGATTAGAAAAGTTGGCAATAAAATTATCAAAGGAATAATTACCGAAACAGAAGCTTATGTGGGTGAAAATGATTTGGCCAGCCATGCTTCCAAGGGCAGAACCCCGCGAACTGAAATTATGTATGGAGAAGCGGGATATACTTATGTTTATATGATTTATGGAATGTATCATTGCTTGAATATTGTAACTGAAAAAAAAGATTTTCCGGCAGCCGTACTGATTAGAGAAATAAAAATAGAAAATATTAAATATAAGAAAACCAACGGTCCGGGAAAACTTTGCAGACTCCTGAAAATAGACAGAAAGTTAAATAATTGCGATATAACAAAAAATAAAGAACTATGGATAGAATCTGGAATAAAAATTAAAAAAACTCAAATTCATAAAGATAAGCGAGTTGGAATCGATTACGCCAAACATTGCAAAGATTACTTATGGAGATTTTCTGTTAAAATAGAGAAATAAATTTTATTATCCGGGGTAATAATTAATGTAACTAATAAGCTAAATGTTATGAGCAATAAAACGCAAGAAAATCTCGCCAAAGCATTTGTTGGCGAATCACAGGCCAGAAATAGATATTCATTCTTTGCATCTGTTGCAAAAAACGAAGGACTAAAGCAAATTGCCGCCATCTTTCAGGAAACCGCAGACAATGAGAAAGAACACGCCAAAAGACTATTTAAGCTCTTGGGGGAAGTTTCAGTCGATATTCCAACCAGCGTCGGAGCGGGAATCGGTGATACGAAAGCAAACTTAAAA
Organism: uncultured Bdellovibrionales bacterium; assembly: GCA_964641975.1. Taxonomy (GTDB): domain Bacteria; phylum Patescibacteriota; class Minisyncoccia; order Moranbacterales; family JAKLHP01; genus JAKLHP01. The sequence goes on from CAZXKY010000002.1 coordinate 37,388, forward strand.
CATGCCGCTGAAGGAGAAAAATACGAATGGGGAACTTTGTATCCTAATTTTGAAAAAATTGCCCAAGAAGAAGGAGAGACTGAAGCTGCTGATCTATTTAAAGAACTTGCCGAAGTGGAAAAAGAACATGAAAAAAGGTATCTTAAATTGCTGGATAATGTGGAAAAAAATATGGTATTTAAAAGAGAACAGCCGGTTAAATGGCATTGCCGAAATTGCGGATATGTCCATGAAGGAATTGAAGCGCCCATTGAATGCCCTGCTTGCAAACATCCCCAAGCCTACTATGAAATATTGAGTGAAAACTATTAATTTCAAAAAAAATGAACAAAATATACAAATGTTCTATTTGCGGAAATGTCATAGAATTGCTTCATGATGACGAAAAAGAAATTATCTGCTGTGGAAAACCAATGGAACTTTTAGTTGAAAAAAATAATGACGAGGGCATGGAAAAACATGTCCCGATTGTTGAAAAGACAGAAACGGGAACCCGAGTAAAAATTGGCTCCATTGAACATCCAATGGAAGAAAATCACTATATTGAATGGATTGAAATAAATTTTGACGGAAAATCAGGAAAAAAATTTCTTCATCCTGGAGAAAAACCGGAAGCAGAGTTCGAAGCCAGACCGAAAAATTTTACCGCGAGATGTTATTGCAATGTTCACGGACTCTGGAAAAACAAGTAAAAAAGCGAAAAATCCCGAGCAATCGGGATTTTTTACTGGAGCTGTTTTTATTCAGAAGATCGAACTTTTTTTGAAAAGAATTTTTGATTTTACGCTCGGGCGGGCAAAAAGGGAAAGGGTCTGGGAAAAGGAATTTTTGCCCGCCCTCTCTTTCCGAATCCGATTTTTCCGCCACCGCCGAATTTCGTGCCAACTTCGTTGGCGCGCCGCCTAAATATTGATGATCTAATTAATCAATAAAAAATTTTTAACCTTATTTATATCCACTGCGAAATTATCCTTATTTGTAAATAAGTTTTTATTTGATTCTAATTTTAAATAGTTAATAAATTTAGAAAAATTATCAATATCATTTGAAAACATATTTACATATTCCTCAAATAAATCTTTCGCACCATTTGGAAGTTCTCTCTTAAGAGCATTCAAAAAATTTTCATATAATTGTTTATCTATTTTATTTTTTTCTTTTAGTTTCAAGTATGTTGTTGCCATAAAAGCAAAATTAAATGGTTCTCCATCGCAGCCTCCATTGAAAATCTTTGGATCTTCTTTATTATTAATAATCGGATTAAAAAAAGCATGGTGAGTTTCATGAAATAGACATCCCCACAAATTTTCCGGATATTTTTTTTGAATATTCCTATTGTATATTCCCATTTTAACGATATGGGGATTACATGTAGGGTCGTATATTGCTCCACCTGTTGAATTGTTCAATTCTATTTTTATTTGATCATCATTCCAGATTTGACCAAAAACTTCTTCAATGGTCGGGAAAATACCCTCAATATCATCCAGATATTTTTTTAATTTTTCAACAGCCTCAATATCTTTAGCAAACTGTTGCAAATTTGTAATAAAATAATGTTTTGTTTCCATGATAACAATGAAATATCTTATTATTATTCACTATCAGACCAATTATGCTGGCAGTCTAAACAATAATATTGTGCGGGATGTGGTTTAGATGCAAATTCTTCTCCCTCTTTAGCTCTGGGAGAAAATGGTCCATTTTTTTCAATATTTTCCGAATTACATTTTGGACATTTTTCAATTTCTTTTTCCATATCGTTTTGTCGGATTTGCTACTTTATAAATTACTTTCTACAAGCTTTTTGCTATTTTAAAAACAAGGAGTTAATTAATTCGTTTTCAAATTTTCTTTTCTGTTTTTTTCGCTTATATGCAAAATCTTCTGCCACCTTTTTTTCTGTGTTATTTCTAGTACTACTAAAAGTTAATCCTTGTTGAGCCATTTCTTTCGCTACTTCTTGTAATTTTAATTTTTCATCACGTTTATTTATC
>CAZXKY010000003.1:0-4870 GCA_964641975.1 uncultured Bdellovibrionales bacterium
GGAGAAAGTTTAAGAAATTATTTAAATAATAAAATAGATAACGGGAAGGATAATGTTCTCGGAGGGAAGGCCTTTATAAATATTCTAAATGAACAGAAATTAAACAAGGATATGAGATCTACCTTGACTTATGAAAACGAAAGAGGGGAATCATTTGAAATCGAAATTGATCCAGAAGAAATATTTGAAACAAATTTCGGAGAGAGTTCTTTCTCTGAGTTGCAAACAAGATTCGAATATTTGGGAATCAAATTAACTCCTGAATCCATGGTTTTAAAAGAAAAATAATCAAAAATATGGAAAACAAAAAAAGAAAAATTCTTCTGATTGATGATGATGTCCCAACAAGGGAAATGTATGTTAATGTATTTAAAGATGCCGGATTTGAGGTAATTGAAGCAGCAGACGGACTTGAAGGACTCGATAAGGCAATAGAAGAAACTCCGGATGTAATTTTTACCGGAATCGTAATGCCAAAAATGGACGGTTTTCAAATGATAGAAGCGCTGAAAAAAAATGTTGCAACCACAAGTATTCCTGTCTTGATTTCTTCTCATATGGGAAAAGAAGAGGATCGACAAAGAGCCAATATTTTAGGCGCAAGATTTTTCATAGTGAAAGGATTTTCTTCTCCTCGAGAAGTATTGGGAGATGTAAATTCAATATTTTTAGGGGGAAATGAATATCGAGTTGAAATTGATGAATATTCCTTGGATGCCCCAAAATTATCCCGCGATTTCGGAATCAATAATCTCAAATGCCCGGAGTGCAATAACAAATTGGTAATCAAACTCCTAGTGGGAAAAAATAAAGAAGAAATAAAGGCAAATTTAATCTGTTCTTCCTGCGGGTGGCAAGCCAAATAGTTCGGACATTGATCAATGGTATTGTTGTATCATTGGTTCTATTTAATGACTTATGAATTGGAAACTGAAAGAAAAAGTTGAGATGAGAGAAGCTGGTTTGCCGAAATTGCATCCAGTTGTTTTGCAGATTCTACTTGACAGGAAAATCGACACTGAAGAAAAAATAAACAATTTTTTGTATCCTGACTATGACAAGGGTCTTTTTGATCCTTTTTTGTTTTCCGATATGGAAAAAGCTCTGGAAAGAGTCGAAAAAGCTCAAAAAAACAAGGAGTTGGTTGCAATTTTTGGAGATTATGACGCTGACGGCGTAACCTCCTCCACCATTCTCAAGGAAGCTTTGGATACGCTCGGAATCGAATCGACAATCCACATCCCTGACAGAAAAATAGAAGGATATGGAATGAATATCAAGGCAATCGAGGAATTCAAAAACAAAAACGTAAAACTTATTATTACTGTTGATTGCGGAATTACCAATTGCAATGAAGTTGAAAAGGCCAATGAATTTGGAATTGATGTAATCATTGTCGATCATCACCATATTCCAGTTAAAATTCCTAACGCTCTTGCCATCATAAATCCCCATCAAAAAAAATCAGGCTATCCATTTCCAGATCTGGCCGGAGTAGGGGTAACATTCAAATTCGTCCAGGGAATATACAAGAAATTTTTTCCGGATAAAATCGACCAGCTCAAGTGGATGTTGGATATTGTGGCAATTGGAACGGTTGCCGACTGCGTCCCACTCATAAATGAAAATCGGGTAATCACAAAATTTGGTCTGATTGTCCTGTCTAAAACCAAGCGAATGGGACTTCTGGAACTTTTTCAAGTAGCTCGCCTGCAGATTGATGAAAATAATGTTCCCGATACCCGAAAAATTTCTTTTCAAATTGCGCCCCGCATCAATGCCGCCGGAAGAATGGATCACGCCAATACCGCTTTTAATTTAATAAAAGAAAAAGATCAGGTTGTTGCCAGAAATCTGGCGCTGGAACTTGAGGGAAACAACCAGGCGCGCCAGAAAGCAACCGCTCAGATAGTGGATGAAGTCAGGGTTTTGGCGAATAATATGTTCAAAGATAAAAAATTTATCTTTGCCGTTGGAGAACATTTTCCGACTGGAATAGTCGGTCTGGCATCAGGCAGGATAGCCGATGAATTTAATAAGCCTGTTGCTATCCTGAATAAGGGCGAGACCGAAAGCACCGGCTCATTCCGAAGCATTCCCCAGATAAATATCATCGAAACGATTGAAAAATGCTCTGAGTTTCTAGTAAAATTCGGAGGCCATAGCCAAGCAGCAGGAGTTACGGTAAAAAATGAAAATTTGAACGCCTTTTTTGAAAAACTTTCCGAAATTATTGAGAACGAGTTGAAGGACAAGGATGTTTCCGTTGTAATGGAAGTTGACGCTGAAATTCTGCCTAAGGACTTGGATTTTGAACTGGCCGAAAGCCTGCAAAAATTCGAACCATTTGGAGAGGGAAACGAAGAACCAATATTTTTGATGAAAAATTTGGAAGTTAGCGAACTTCGCACAGTCGGAAACGGAGAAAAACATCTAAAATTATCCCTGAAAGCCAATGATGGAACGCCCAAAATTTTCGAAGCGATCGGATTCAATCTCACTAACGGCTTCAGTCATCTGAAAAAAGGCGACAAAGTCGACATAATTTTCACGATTTCCGAAGATAAGTGGAACGGAAACAAAAAAATCCAATTAAAATTGACCGATATTAAAATTTTATGAAAATTGCATTGGTTCATGATTATTTGGTCCAATACGGAGGCGCGGAAAGAGTGCTGGAGTGTTTTTGCGAGCTTTTTCCCTACGCCCCGATTTATACATTAGTATATGACAGAAACGCAATGCATGGAGTCTTTGAAAAAAAGGACATCCGAACATCATATCTTCAAAAAATTCCTTTTGCCAGCAAACAGCACCGATTGTTTCCGCCACTAATGCCTTCCGCCATTGAACAATTTGATTTTTCCAAATATGACGTTGTGCTTTCAGATTCTTCAAGCTATGCCAAGGGCATTATTACCGGTCCAAAAACGCTGCACATCTGTTATATGCATACTCCAATGCGTTATGCCTGGGATGACTGCCAGAAATATACAGCCGATTTTGGGTTTCCTTCCCTTGTTAAAAAATTTGTTCCGTTTCTGATGAACTATATCCGCCTTTGGGACAAATTAAGTTCTGACCGTGTGGACAAATTTATTGCCAATTCAAACTTTGTTTCCAAGAGAATTAAAAAATACTATGGGAAAGATTCGAAAGTGATAAACCCTCCCGTTTCAGTCAATAACTTTTTTATCAGCGAAAAGCAAAAGGATTATTTTTTGATGGTAGGAAGGCTTATTGCCTATAAGAGGCATGACATCGCAATTAAAGCTTTTAACAAACTTGGATTGCCGCTTAAAATAATCGGAAGGGGTCCGGAGATGAAAAGACTCCAAAAAATGGCCGGACCGAATATTGAATTTCTGGGAAGAGTTCCGGACGAGGGTCTTCCTAAATATTATTCCGAGTGCCAAGCTTTTGTTTTTCCCCAAGAAGAGGATTTTGGAATAGTTGCCATCGAGGCTTTTGCTTCCGGTCGGCCCATTATTGCTTTCAAGGGAGGGGACATCACAGAGCATATGGAAGATAGGAAAATGGGCGTATTTTTTGAAAAACAAAACTCAGAGGAGGTAATCAAAGCTGTCCAAAAATTCGAGACGATGAATTTTGACAAAAACTATATTAGAACAAAATCTTTGGCATTTGACAAGGAAATATTTAAAGGTAAAATAAAGGAATACATTGAAAAAGAATTGGAAAATTTTTTATATAAAGAGTAAAAATAAAATCATAAAAATAAAAAACTATGGAGCTCAAGGATTATTTGAAAATATTTGTAAAAAATCTGGTTTGGTTTTCACTTGTTCTTCTTCTGGCAATGGCAATTGGAGCAGGATACAAGCATTACAGAAACTCTCAGCCGGCCACTTATCAGGTTTCCCTGCTTCTTAATGTTACTCGAACTGGAATTCAGGCTACTGACAATTACCGCTATGACGATTTTTATCGCCTCCAAGCAGATGAAAGATTTGCGGATACGGTGGTCCGTTGGATAGAAAATCCCAGATTGGTAACCAATGTTTACAATGAAACAGGAATGATTTCCGGAGGGATAGATCTCAGTGAACTTTCCAAATTTTTTGACGCCAAAAGGCTTTCTTCTCAAGCTATCGAAGTTAATTTCACTGCCAAAAGCGCCGTAGAAGCGCAAAATCTTTCCGAAAACCTGGTAAAGGCGATAAATTCGGAAATAAAGAATCTGAATCAATTCCAAAAAGAAGAAAGTTGGTTCAAAATTATCGGCGATGAGCCAGTAATAAAAGAATATAAAATTACCTGGAAAAGTGTTCTATTGATCTCCATTGTTTTAGGGATATTTTTGGGAATTTGGGTGGTGCTAATTAAACATTATTTGACTCGCGAATAAAGAGCTGATATAAAGCTAGTAAGAGCGAACCGGAACATTAGCACTAATTGGCGAGTTTATGCGAATAGGAATTGATATCAGATGCTTGCAGGAGGGAAGAAAAACAGGAGTCGAGGAGTATACTCTGAATCTTTTGCGTAATATTTTTGAGTTGGACAACAAGAACGACTATGTTCTTTTTTTTAATTCCTGGAAAAAATCCAAGCTCGATCTCGAATGGACAAAAAAATATCCGAATGTCGAGATAAAAAGATTTAACTATCCCAACAAACTTCTGAACCTTTGTATTTGGTATTTTAGCTGGCCAAAAATGGAAAAATTAGTCGGAGAGATGGACATTTTTTTTATGCCCAACATAAATTTTTGCTCCCTTTTTAAAAAAACAAAATTAATATTAACTATTCACGACCTTTCTTTTGAGCTTTTCCCAGAAAATTTTTCCTGGAAAAGCCAGCTGTGGCATTTTCTTATTAATCCCCGAAAGCTTTGCCGAAGAGCCGA
>CAZXKY010000003.1:4880-31086 GCA_964641975.1 uncultured Bdellovibrionales bacterium
GTTTCCAATTCAACCAAAAATGACATCTGCACTTTCTATAAGATAAATCCGGAAAAAATAGAAGTGATTCACAGCTCGATTTCAGATGAGTTTAGAATAATAGACAGGAATGAAAGCAAAATGATAGAAGTAAAAGAAAAATACAAACTTCCATATAATTTCATCTTATATCTTGGAACAATGGAACCAAGAAAAAATATTATTGGAATAATAAAAGCCTATAATCATTTTCGCTCGCTTAAAAATCAAGAATTGGATAAGTATAAGCTTGTGATTGCCGGCGCCAAAGGATGGAAAGAAAATGGAATATCAAAAGAACTCGAAAGATCTCCTTTCCGAGAGGACATTTTAAACATCGGATTTATAGAACCGGAAAACAAGCCGTATCTCTACAACCTGGCTTCGCTTTTTGTTTATCCTTCTTTTTTCGAAGGATTTGGCTTTCCTCCGCTTGAAGCGATGAAATGTTGTGTTCCGGTAATCGTTTCCAATAATTCATCTTTTCCGGAAATAGTCGGAAAGGCCGGAGTTTTAATCGACCCGGAACGACCGGACGAAATTTGGAGAGCTATGCAAGAAATCCTACTCAATAAAGATTTTAAGAATAAATTAAAGGAAGACGGACTTAAAAAAGCCAACAGTTTTAACTGGAAAATTTCCGCCGAAAAGTTTTTGGAGGAAATTGACAAAATAGTTAAGTAGCATTAGAATGATTCACTGTTTCAGTAACTTAAAAAATGATGAAGGAGGATACTATGGTGATGATTAAAGTTTACGGGATGAGATACGATGGAACCTCTCGGTATTCCGGTATTAACACCAGAACAAAGGAAACCGTCGAGAAAATCAGAAATATTATAAAAAAAGAAGGACGAAGTCATGATATCTTGATCATCCCCATCTATTCTGGCATCGACGTAGAAAGGTGCTGCTTCGAAGAAAATAATGCCATCGCATTAGAAATTACCGCAAGTAAATCAGAAAAAAAAGAAGAAATAAAAAAAATAAGCAAAGCATTAAGGAAAGATTTTATTATATGCTAACGCTTCTGCCGCCAAAGTGAACTCTGACGCTACAATTAGCGCAGAGATTTACGAGGCGGTTTTTTTATTTCTACAAATCTACTTATAAATATACGAACAAGTAGACACTAGATACTAGCTACAAAATACTTTATACTATAACTATGAGAATAGGCATAGACGCGAGATTTTACGGCTCCCTGGGAAAAGGACTAGGAAGATACACTCAAAAATTAATTGAAAATCTGGAAAAAATCGATACAGAAAATCGGTATTTTGTGTTCCTCCGAAAAGAAAACTTTGATGAATATGTGCCAAAAAACAAAAACTTCCAAAAAGTTTTGGCTGACTGTCAGTGGTATACTCTCTCCGAACAACTTGATATGCCAAAAATTCTCAACAAATATGATTTAGACCTTGTTCATTTTCCCCATTTCAATGTCCCAATTTTTTACCGAAAAAAATTCATCATTACCATCCACGACTTAATTCTTCTTCACTTTCCGACCACAAAAGCTACCACCCTTAATTTTATCTTTTATTGGATAAAATTTTTGGCGTATAAAATTGTAATCCGAAACGCTATTCTGAAATCAAAAAAAATAATATCCGTTTCAAACTTCACCAAAAACGATATCTTGAAGCATTATAATGTTCCTCCTGAAAAAATATCTATCACCTATGAAGCAGCTGATGACATCGAGAAAAATAGCGCCTTATCCGAAGACGAAATTTTGGGAAAATATGGTATAATAAAACCGTATGTGATGTATGTTGGAAACGCTTATCCGCACAAAAATTTGGAGGCGTTGGTTTTGGCGTATCGGGAAATAAAAAATAAAAATCTGCAATTGGTTTTAATTGGAAAAGAAGATTATTTTTACCAAAGTTTAAAAAGCCTGGTAAAGAAAGAGGAAATAAATAACATTATTTTTGCCGGATTTGTTCCCGATGAAGAATTGGATGCTATCTATAAAAACGCGCTGTTTTATATTTTTCCTTCACTTTATGAAGGATTTGGGCTTCCGCCACTTGAAGCAATGATGAGAGAAATTCCAGTAGCTTCTTCTGATATTTCTTGCATGAAAGAAATTTTGGGAGAAAATGTTTTTTATTTCAACGCCAATAAAAAAGAAAATATTTTCAAAGCCATAAACTATTTTTCAGAAAACAAAGAATTGAGAACAGAGTTGGCAAAAAGAGGACTGCAGTGGACGAGAAAATACAGTTGGAAAGAAATGGCCGAAAAAACTCTGGCAGAATACAAAAAATAAGCAACGTATGCCGAAAAATAATATTATTCCTCAGATGTTCGACATCCGACCAGTAAACGATACTGGTGGTTTGGATTGGGAAAAAATCAAAAAAGTAGAAAAGGAACTCGCATTGGAAGTAGGGGAAATAAGAAATGAAATGAGAGAAATAGCCCCGGAAACAAAAGAAAACCTCCAATGCACAGAAGAAAAAATTCCCGAATATTTTCCAAAAATAAACTATCCACACCAGCCTCTTGAGACAAGAGTTTATCGGCTAGGGGAAAGATATTCTGGAAAAAATGATCCTATTTTTCACAAGTGTTCTTTTATTCCGAGAAAAACAGAAACTCCCAAAAAACCAATTGCGTTTGAGCGACCGAAAAGAATTGAAATGCCTCCCAAAATTGCAGAGCCCAGAGAAGCTTTTAAGTTTCTTGAAAGTGAAAATGATTTTCTTGAAACACCAAAACCGGTTAAGACAAAAAAAACCAAGGAGAAAAAGCAAGATCCAAAAGGAGATTTTGTTTTTTCCGATCTTTTTTTCCCAGCTAAATTTTCTTTCAACTTCAATCCTAAAAAAACCGCCTTTCAGTTTGCCGCTATTTCTCTTTTTGTTGCCCTGATAATCAGTATTTCCGCTTTCGGAGCCAAGGGGCTCTGGATTAAAGGAAAAGTTATGGGTGTCAGCCAAAATGGGTATTCAGATTTAAATTCCGCCATTGGAAGCATAAAGGACCAAAACTTCGAAGCTTCCAAGCTCGAATTTGAAAAATCCTACGAAAAATTTTCCCAGGCCTCTGAAGATCTCGATGAAATGGGAGAAGTTTTTATCGAAATATCAAGATTTTTTCCTTTTTCTTCAAAACTTTCCTCTGGAAAAAATTTAGTTGAGGCTGGTAAACATGTTGCTGTTGCCGGAAAGGCGCTGAACGAAATAATAAAGACAGCTAATTCCATTAACAATCCCCTGGGAAATGATAGAGACGAAAGCATTTCCTTTTTGGAAATATTCCAGTCAACACAGCAGGAGATAGAAACAGTAAACAAGGAGCTTAAACAAATCCAGGAAAATTTAGATAAAATAAATGTCGATGATCTTCCGGATGATAAAAAACAGCAATTTATCGCTATCAAAGAAAAACTTCCCATTATAAGCAGTGCTACTAATGATTTTCTCGATAATAGCGGAATATTCGTCGACCTGCTTGGCGGAAACGGACCCAGAAAGTATCTTTTCCTTTTTCAGAATAACCAAGAAATGCGTCCTACCGGAGGATTTATCGGAAGCTACGGTCTCCTGGATATTTCCGAAGGAAGGATTCGAAATTTTTTTATTGACGGGATTTTTAATCCTGACGGGCAGCTGACAGAAAAAATAGTTCCGCCTAAGCCCATCCAAAAAATAAGCGCCGCCTGGAGCCTGCATGATAGCAATTGGTTTCCAAATTTTCCGTCTTCAGCCGAAAAAGCCATCAGCTTTCTCGAAAAAACCGGAGGACCGACAGTCGATGGTGTGATCACCCTTACTCCCACCGTAATGCAAAAATTACTGGAAATAACCGGACCAATAGAAATGAAGGATTACGACGTTACGATAGACAGCGAAAATTTTATTGAAAAAACCCAATATGAAGTCGAAGTTGATTATGACAAAGAAGAAAATAAGCCCAAGAAGATTTTGTCTGATCTGGCGCCTATCATTCTAGACAAAATTTTCAACGCCCGAGATGCAAAAAGCATTTCCAATACTGTTAGAGCTCTTTCTTCCGGACTTTCTGAAAAACATATTCTTCTCTATTCCGAAAATAAAGACATTCAAAAAATAATTTCAGAAAAAGGATGGTCTGGAGAAATTTTAATCGCCCAAAAAGATTATTTCAGTGTTGTTAATAGCAATGTTAATGGCTACAAAACAGACGGAATCATCGATGAATCAATAATCCATAGGGCAGAAATTCAAAAGGATGGATCAATTATTGACACGATCACAATTAAACGGCATCATAATGGAGGGAATTCGCAATATGAATGGTGGAACAAAGTAAATGCGGATTACCTGAGAGTCTACGTTCCGCTCGGATCAAAACTTCTCGTTGCTGAAGGACAGACCAGAGAAAACAATAATCCTCCTTTGGATTATGAAGCACTTGGATTTAAAAAAGATTCATTAGTGGAACAGGAAGAAAGCAATGTTTTGATCGATGAAAATTCCGGAACAAGAATTTATGAAGATTCCGGAAAAACTGTTTTTGCCAATTGGACATATGTCAGTCCCCAAGAAACAATGACTCTTGAATATAAATACCTGCTTCCTTTCAAAATATCCATTGACTCTGAAAAAAATCCGGCTGATTCATATTCATTGCTCGCGCAAAAACAATCCGGAAGTATCGGAAGCAATTTCTCATCAAGCATTGAGTTTCCTAAAAATTATAAAATCGAATGGAATTACCCGGAAAATTTAAACAGTCAAAGTGGAGAAGCCAACTTAGAAACCAAGCTGGACGTTGATAGATTTATCGGATTAGTTTTTACGAAAGAAGGAATACTAAATGATTAAAAAAATGGTAAACAGCAAAATATTAAATGGAAAGCCGATGGAATCAATCACAGCGGCGGCTTTTATTATTGCCCTAAGCGGATTTGCCAGCCGTTTTCTCGGTCTTTTCAGAGACAGAGTCCTGGCTTCCCAGTTTGGAGCCGGAGATACATTGGATGCTTATTATGCCGCTTTTCGAATTCCCGATTTGCTGTATAATCTACTTATTCTCGGGGCCCTGAGCGCCGCCTTTATTCCGGTTTTTACCGGGCTCATCTCGAACAAAAAAGAAGATGAAGGATGGGAATTGGTTTCCGGAATGTTGAATATCGTAGTCTTTATTCTAATTATTTCCGCTGCCGTTATGGCAATTTTTGCTCCTTTTATTATCCATTTGATTACTCCCGGATTTTCCGGAGAAAAAATGGAACTCACAGTGACACTGACCAGAATAATGTTTTTGAGTCCCATATTCCTAGGAATCAGCGCCATATTCGGAGGAGTATTGGTATCGCTTAAAAAGTTCCTAATCTATTCCATTGCCCCAATAATGTATAACTTCGGAATAATCATTGGGGCTTTATTTTTTGTAAAATACATGGGACCGAAAGGCCTGGCATTGGGAGTGATTCTGGGAGCATTGCTTCATATGCTCATCCAATATCCAGCCGTGAAATTTTCTGGATTCAAATTCAAGCCGATCCTTTTTGAAGCTTTTAAAAATGAAAATATAAAAAAAATAATCCGACTAATGATTCCAAGGACAATGGGAATCGCAGTCAATCAGATAAATCTCCTGGTGATAACCATCTTCGCTTCCACTTTGGCTTCCGGAAGCCTTGCAATTTTTAACCTGGCTAATAATATTCAGAGTTTTCCGCTGGGAATTTTCGGAGTTTCTTTTGCGGTTGCAGTTTTCCCGACTCTTTCTGCTTACGCTTCAAAAGGAATGACCGATAAATTTGTGGAAAATTTTTCCAAAACATTTCGAAGAATAATATTTTTCATCATTCCGCTCAGTATCTTCATCTTGCTTCTTCGCGCTCAGCTTGTCCGTGTAATTTTGGGAACGGGACAATTTAATTGGGAAGATACTGTTCTCACATTTGAAACGCTTGGCTTTTTAACTGTGAGCCTTTTTGCTCAGTGCCTGATTCCGCTCCTGGCCCGATCTTTCTATGCTATCCATAACACCAAAACCCCTTTCTATGTAGCTCTCGCCAGTGAAGCCGTGAACATTATTTTGGTAATTCTCCTTATTAAAAATTACGCTGTTTCAGGATTGGCGATTGCTTTTTCTGCCGCCAGTATCCTGAATATGGCTTTGCTTTTCGCTATTTTACGTAAAAAAATAGGCTACCTGGATGAAAAAAATATTTTAAGTTCAGTCTTCAAAGTTCTTTTAGCAGCAACAATTGCCGGAATGGTTACTCAGGTTTTGAAATATTCAATCAGTTTCTTTGCCAACATCGACACTTTTGTGGGAATATTTGCTCAGTTAATAATCTCCGGAGGAATCGGTATTATCGTTTTCTTGTTGATGAGCTATCTGCTCAGGATTGAAGAGTTTTTCCATTTCAAAAATTCGATTTCCAAAAAGCTTTTCAGAACCAGAGAACAAATCAACGAAATCACCGAGGAAACGGATGGAATGTAAAATTATTGCTTTTTACAAAATACCTGTTATCATCAAAAACACCAAGGAGGACCAAGTTTTAGCTTGGTTTTTTGGTTCTTTGAAAATATAATCAGCAAAGGCATATTGGTAATGCAGAAACAGTAGTTCGGCGCAAAGCTGAGAACAAACTCTAATAAAAAGGAGGAGATATAATGAAAAAGGATATAAGATTGATTCTGGGCAGTGTTGATACTGATGCAAAAAACGCCAACATATTACTGGCAATTTGGTCACGTTTGGGCATAAGAGTCCACGTAAGCGGCGCTTCATGCCACTGGCACACAGGAGATGACGAAAATGGTTTTGTGAAATTTATCAAGGAAATTCCCGAGAACCTCATCGTCTTTATTGGAGGCTTGTCCTTGGCAGCTCCAGGAATCATTGAGACTATCAATAAAGTCAATGACCACTGCGAGAAAATAGTTTTTGCCATACCGACTGACAAAGCAGCAAGAAGTGCCATTGAAGATTTGCCCAGGGGCACGACAATATTAACTTCCGGATTGAATTCTGTAAGCCTGGGCCACAGTCTAGATAATAATGCCATTGCAGTTGCTAAGATAGCAATTCTCATGATGCCCATGCGTCGACGGCTGAAAGTCGCTTTTACAATGAGTTGCATGTTTTCAGGAATGAGGAATAGAAAACCCATCGTAAAAAACGTAAAGTTGATCAGGGGACTTATACCTATAATCGAAAAGAAAAAGGAGGCATGATTATGAACAATGAATTAATAAACCAAACTAATTTTCGAAAGCTCGGCATGCCCAAGAGAGGAAAAGTGCGAGATGTTTATGACCTCGGGAGTGAACTGCTCATCGTCGTGACCGACCGGATCTCCGCATTTGATAGGATACTTCCATCCCTTATTCCGGACAAAGGAAAAGTGCTGAATCAGCTTGCTCTTTACTGGTTCAGGAACACGGAAGACATCATTAAAAACCATGTCCTTGAGTGGGAAACACAATACTATCCGCCGATTCTGAAAAAATATGCGGATAAGCTTGAGGGAAGAAGCATGCTGGTGAAAAAAGCCAAACCTTTGCCAGTTGAATGTATCGTGCGCGGGTATATTTCCGGATCAGGATGGGAAAAATATCATAACGGACAAGCAATCTGTGGAATCACTTTACCTCCAGGCCTTCTGGAATCCCAGAAGCTTGAAAAACCGATTTTTACTCCCACCACCAAAGCAGAAACGGGACACGATCTGCCAATAACCATGAAACGGCTCAAAATGATCGTCGGCAAAAAGAAAGCCGAAACACTCCGCGATATAAGCCTCCAGATCTATGAAAGAGCTTCCAAAGACGCCAGGGAAAATGGCATTATCATCGCAGATACGAAGTTCGAATTTGGAATGTTCAATGGAGAGCTAATCCTCATCGATGAAGTGCTCACTCCGGATTCTTCGCGATTCTGGTCTGCAAAAAAATACAATCCCGGAAGAAGCCAAGACAGCCTCGACAAACAAATCGTACGCAATTACCTAACTGAACTCGGTTGGAATAAAAAACCTCCTATACCGATACTTCCATCCATAGTTATCAGAGAAGTCGCAGACAGATATCAGGAGATTTTCAGGATACTGACCGGGAAAAAAGAAGTATCCTGACGCAAGCGCTATGGCCAATACAACCGCCGCGTGCCCCAATTGGGACTCGCGGCGTATTTTTTTGTAAAACCTAATGCCTATTGAAAAAAGGCTTTTTTTAATATAGAATAAGAGACATACGATCCAAAACAACCCAAAAAGTCGCTTTGTTCCATCGGAACAAGCATCCAAAATTTTTAGTCTGTTTTTTATGAATAACATCCGTAATTTTTGCATAATTGCCCACATTGACCATGGAAAGTCGACTTTGTCTGACCGGATTTTGGAATTCACCAATACGGTCGAAAAAAGAAAAATGAAAGACCAAATTCTGGATCAAATGGACTTAGAGCGGGAAAGAGGAATTACCATCAAGCTTCAGCCGGTAAGAATAAATTACAAAGAATATATTTTAAATCTGATTGATACCCCCGGACATGTTGATTTTAATTATGAAGTTTCGCGGTCTTTGGCAGCAGTAGAGGGAGCAGTGCTTTTGGTCGACGCAACCAAAGGAGTGCAAGCGCAAACACTTTCCAATTTATATCTTGCCATCGAACAAGGATTGGAAATCATTCCAGTGGTAAATAAAATCGATCTTCCCAACGCCGATGTTTCCAAAACCAAAAAAGAAATAATCCATATTCTCGGATGCAAAGAAGACGAAATTCTTCTGGCTTCCGGAAAAACCGGCGAAGGAGTGGAAAAAATTCTGGAAGCGATTATTGAAAAAATTCCCGCGCCTCAGGGTGACGAAGAAAAACCCTTACAAGCGCTTATTTTTGATTCCAAATATGATTCCTACAAAGGGGTTCTGGCTTATGTTCGAATCATGAACGGAATAGTGAAAAGAGAAGATGAATTATTTATGACTGAAAATAAGAACGAGAGCACCGTAATTGAAGTCGGGCATTTCAAGCCTCAGCTTAATGCTTCAGGAAATCTAAAAGCCGGAGAAATCGGATATATCGCCACCGGATTCAAAAGCGTCGTCAACTGCAGAGTAGGAGACACCATTACCCTGACCAAGACAAAAAATGACGTCCGCAGTCTGCCTGGATACAAAGAAGTCAGTCCAATGGTTTATGCCAGTTTCTATCCGGTCGAAGGAGACGATTATAATTTTATGCGCGACGCCCTAGACAAACTCAAGCTTAATGATGCTGCTTTCGCTTTCGAGCCGGAAAGCAATAAAGCGTTGGGCAGAGGGTTTCGCTGCGGATTTCTGGGACTTTTGCATCTTGAAATCATCCATGAAAGATTAAAAAGAGAGTTTAACTTTTTTCCAACCATCACTACGCCTAGTGTTGTGTATAAAGTCCGATACATAAATACCAATAAAATAGAAAATATTTATTCAGCTTCCGAAATGCCTGATCCTTCCGTAATCGAAGAAATTTCCGAACCATTCGTGAAGCTGGATATCATCACTTCTTCGGTATATTTAGGACAGGTTATGGAACTCATGGGATCCGTTCGATCGATTTACAAAAATACGGAATATATCGACGAGGAGAGGGTATTATTATCGTTCGAAGCGCCTCTTATGGATGTTATCATAAATTTTCATGATAATCTGAAAAGCGCTACTTCCGGTTTTGCTTCAATGAGCTATGAACTTATTGGTTATCGTCCGTATGATTTGATCCGCTTGGATATTTTAGTCGCCGGAGAAAAAATAGAAGCTTTTTCTCGAATTGTTCCGAAGGAAAAAGCCTTTAGCGAAGGCAAGGCAACCGTCGAGAAGCTAAAAGACTCCATTCCGCGCCAAAACTTTTCTGTAGCGCTTCAAGCGGCCGTCGGAGCCAAAGTAATCGCCCGAGAAACCATCAAAGCTTTCCGCAAAGACGTTATTGCCAAATTATACGGAGGAGATGTTTCCCGCAAGAAAAAACTTTTGGAAAAACAGAAAAAAGGGAAGAAAAAGATGCGAAATATTGGAAAAGTAAACATCCCGTCCGAAGCCTTTTTGGCAGTTTTGAAAAAATAACACAAAATTTGCAGATAAGCCTATTTATTGGTAAAATAGACAAATAAGAGTTATTTAGATTTTTAACTTTGAATTTTTTAATATGCATTCCAACAGACACAAGAAAAAAATTCGCGTCATTTGGATAATTATCACTCTTTTGGGGGTGATTTCGATGGTAGCCTTTTCTCTGGCTCCACTAATGAGCGGCTATTAAACATCCATAATATGTCATTTCTGCGAAAGCCTGCCTCGACGGCAAGGCGGACAGGCAAGTCAGGAATGATAAGACGTAATGAAAAAAAGATCCTTTTTTTCAATATTATTTGCAATTATTGGGCTTGTTGTCGCCGGATGGATTTCTTACTACGCCGTGAAAGAAAGCAAGAGAAGCCGACAAATTGAAAATGAAATAGAAACGCTCCGCCAAGAAGCGGAAAAGCTGCGTCAAAATAACCAGAATATGAGCGAAAAAATAGGCTATTTCGACACTGCGGAATTTCAGGAAAAAATTGCCAAAGAAAAACTTAATCTTCAAAAAGAAGATGAAAACGTTGCTATTATAAAGCCAAGTCCGACACTTCGAATTTCAGAAAGCGAAGAAGAAACCTCCCAAAAAGAAGCTGCTTTACCGGAAAAACCAAACTATGAAAAATGGTGGGATTATTTTTTCAAGTATTAATATGGGGAAAAACAAACCGGAAGAAAACAAAAAAGAAAACAGGGAAGTAAAAAATTCCACTATTGTTTACGCTGCTTTGATAGCCATAGCTGTTATTTTCATTACTATCAACACACTTATCTATGGATTTGGATTAGAAAATAATGCTATCAAGAAAATTGAAAAAATATTTCCTTTCCCGGCCGCTTCCATAAACGGGCTGAATTTCATATCAATAAACAGGTTAAATGAAAATCTCTCTTCTGTCAGAAAATTTTATGAAAGTCAGGATTTTTCCAAGGTTGATCTTCGAGTTGATTTTTCCACAGAAAGTGGACAAAAAAGATTAAAAATAAAAGAGAAAGAAATTTTAAGCAGACTAATGGAAGACCGGGCTATTGAAATTATTGCCAAGAAAAAAGGCATCGAAATTTCTGATGAGACAGTCCAGCAAAATCTTGCCAGGAAGATGGAAGAATATGGAAGCGGGGAAGATTTAACTGGAAATCTTGATAGGCTCTATGGATGGACGATCCAAGATTTTGAAGATAAGATAGTGAAGCCTGACTTCTACAGGCAAGAGCTGGAAAAACTCTTTGATAGTGAAAATTCCTCAATTCAGGAAGCCAAAGCACAAATAGAAAAAGCCGAAGCAGACCTGGACAAGAAAAAGGATTTTGAGGAAGTGGCAAAAGCATACTCCAAAGGGTATACCGCCCAAGAGGGAGGAGAATTGGGATGGTTCAAGAAAGACCAACTTATTTCAGACATTTCCGAGAAAATCTTTTCCCTTGAAAAAGGCAAAAAAAGCGATATCTTGGAAAGCTCCCTGGGATTTCATATTGTAGAAGTTGAGGATAAGAAAACAGAAAATGGAGAAGATTTGATTCGAATTAGACAAATTTTTTCACCCAAAAAACTATTTTCGGAATTTTTAGCAGAGGAAATGAAAAAAATGAAAATTAGTGTCTTTCTCAAGAATTATTCCTGGAATAATGAAAGTATGAATTTGGAATTTAAGAATGAAGATATGAAAAATTTTGAAAAAGAACTCATTGAAAATTCCCAAGGAGATGCATCAATACTGTTCTAGAAATTTTATAATTTTGTAATTTTTAAATAATTTTTAATTTCTTAATTTTTAAACATTTATAAATTTTGATTTATTTATAAAATTAAAAATTTAAAATTGCTATTTTATGTCTAAAGCATTGGTAAACGAAGAACTTTGCATTGGTTGCGGAACATGTGAAGCGCTTTGCCCAAAAGTATTCAAAATTGAAGGTGGAAAAGCAAAAGTAATAGCCGACGATTGCGCCGACTGTAATTGCGAAGAAATCATTTCAAGTTGTCCGGTTGGCGCCATTTCCGCTGAAAAATAATCTGAAATATTGCTAAATTAAATATAGTAATAGATTAGGAAAAATTAAGTTTTTATGAAAGTCTATTCTGCTACCAGGATAGGTTTTCAGTGTTTTAAAAATATATGGAAAATAATATTAACAGCCAAGAACCAATAACTCCAGAAGTTAAAAATAGAAAACCGCAGTCATTCAAGTTGATTATTATAATTTCAATAATTCTTTCTGTTCTATTTTCTTCATTTTTTGGGGCAATTTTCGGATTTATGGGAGGGAAAATTTCAGACAAGGTTTTTTCAAAGATAGAGTCTAAATTGGGCATAAAAGACGGAAAGGGCAACCAAGAAGCCAATAAAGAAAAAATAATCCAGGAAGATTCAGCTGTAATTGACGTAGTGGAGAAATCATCTCCGGCAGTTGTAAGCATTGTTATCACCAAGGATGTTCCCAGATATCGAAGTTTTTTCAGTGATCCTTTTGGATTTTTCAGCAATCCTTCAGATAGCCAGGGAGCGACAGAAAAACAAACAGTGGGCGGAGGTTCTGGATTTTTTTCCAGTTCAAACGGAATGATTATTACAAATAAGCACGTTGTGAGCGATCTGAATGCGGAATATACGGTAATAGTCAATGACGGAAAAGAATATTCTGCCAGAGTCCTGGCAAGGGATGTAAATAAGGATATCGCCATTATCAAAATTGACGGGGAAAATTTTCCCACCTTGCCATTGGGAGATTCCGATGCGCTTAGAATAGGACAAACTGTAATCGCTATCGGAAATTCCTTAGGAGAATTCTCTAATTCTGTGAGCAAAGGCATAATTTCCGGACTTCGAAGAAACATTACAGCCGGATCGGGCTTTGGACAATCGGAAAAACTCAGTGATATCATTCAGACAGATGCCGCAATCAATTCCGGAAATTCGGGCGGACCTCTTTTAGATATCTCCGGAAATGTAATCGGAGTCAATGTGGCGATGGCCCAGGGCGCTGAAAATATCGCTTTCTCCATCCCGGTCAATCAAATCAAAAAAATTGTCGACCAGGTCAAAAACACCGGAAAAATTTCCACTCCATTTCTCGGAGTCCGAAGCATCACTATCAACAAACAAATCCAATCAGAAAACAATCTTTCTTTCGATTATGGAGCTCTGATTGCCAGAGGAGAAAAAATAACCGATTTCGCCGTCCTTCCCGGATCTCCAGCAGACAAAGCAGGACTTGTGGAAAATGATATTATTTTGGAAATAAACGGAACAAAAATAGATGAAAAAAATTCACTCACTGATATCATTTCCGGATTCAATGTCGGCGACACAATAAAAGTGAAAATTTGGCACAAAGGAGAAACAAAAAATATCCAAGTAAAACTGGAAGAGAGAACACAATAGAAATCACTAATTAGAAATTCGGAACATGTTTTTTCACTTAAAATCACTGCTCTACGCGATTTTATTTCTTGCAATATTTCAGGTCGTTTTTTTTAATGAAAATTTAATTTGGCAAGCAGGAATTTTTCTGATATTTTTTTCCCTCTGGAGTGCAAAGAGAGTCGGCGGAAAATATTCCTTTTCAATTATCCCTGTTGTTTTTTCGGTTTCTTCTATTATCCTTCTTTATCTTATTGATTTTCCCGCCGACCAGCAGGCTTTCATGATTTTGGCTTCAATAGTTTTTTACTTCATCTTACTGGGAATTTTTCGACTGAAAAGTTATTCCAAAGACCAAACTGCCAGGGGAATCGCCTCAGGAGGACTTTTGACAACATCTTTCTTCTTCTATGCGGGATTTTATGGAATATATATCAACTTTTCTATCCCGCTTTGGGTCTTAATGTTTGTTTTTCTAGCGATAACTTTCATTTTAAGCTATCATTACCTTGGCGCTATATCCCCAGACAAGAAAAAGGTTCTCAGTTTCTCCGTAATTCTGGGATTTGCGATGGCGGAAATTTCCTGGGTAATAAATTTTTGGCCTTTCGGATACTTGACAACTGGAGTTATTGCCCTTATTTTCTATTATATGTTTTGGGACCTTGCCCAAAGCTATTTCACAAAAAAATTATCAAAAAGGAAAATCGCTTTTAATTTAATATTTTTCAGTTTATTAATCGGCCTGATTCTCTTAACCTCAAGATGGCAATTGGCAGTTTAATAAATTAAAATTAATCACAAACGAGAATGAAAAGGTCCATAAAAATATTGTTTTTAGTGCTATTTGTCTTTGTTTTTGGAATGATCGGTGCTGCCGTTTTTCAGTCCTATGTGCTTCCGAAAGCCAGTGTTTCGCCGGTATTTTCTAAGTTTGAATTATTCAAGAAAGCTTCGGAAAGCGTAACTATCGTCAACAAAACTGAACAGGTAACCGTCCAGGAAAGCGATTCGGTAAACAAAATTGCTTCACAGGCCAGCGCTGCGGTAGTAAACATAATTTCAATTTCCGAGAAAGAAAAATCTTTACTGAATCCTTTTCAGGGAATCAAGAATGGAACAGGGGTCATCGTGGCTTCAGACGGACTTATCGCGACTTATCGAACCGCTCTGTTTGAAACGGAAGCAAAATATAAAGTTCTTCTTTTGAATGGATCTTCTTTTGACGCAAATTTAATCGGAATAGACGGATTCACCAACCTTGCTTTTCTTAAAATAGACACTTCAAATCTTTCCGTTATTCCCTTTGCCAATTCTCAGGACTTTTTTCCAGGAAAGAGATTGATCGCTATCGGAAATTCCTTTGAGGAATACCAAAATAGATATTCCTCGGGACTTCTCAGTAATATCGACAAAACTTTTAATATTGGAGGGAAAACCCTCTCAGAATCGGAAAAACTAGAAGGAATATTTGAAACCGACTTTCTTAGCCAAAAAGAGTATGTGGGAGGACCGGTTATCAACTTCAACGGGGAGTTGGTCGGACTTATCGGCTCGCTCACAATCGATAACCAGGAAAAATTCTTCCAGATTCCTTCCAATGTCGTGAAGAGTTCTATGGAATCGGCGATCCGGAGTGAACTCCAAAAAAGGCCGTATCTCGGAATTTATTATCTGCCGATAAGCAAAGCCTATGCGATTGCCAATGATCTAAAACGTGAAAAAGGAGCACTGATTTATTCTCCTTCCGGAAAACAAGGGCTGGCAATTATTTCCGGATCACCGGCTGAAAAAGCAGGACTCAAAATAAATGACATCATAATTTCAGTTGGCGAGAAAGAAGTTAATCTCGACAATCCGTTCTCAAATCTTTTAAGCCAATACAAAAAAGGCGATGCGGTTGAAATAGGAATTCTGCGTGATGGGCAAGAAATGAAGATAAACTTGAATTTATAATAAAAATCAAAGCAACTTGTAATACTAAATGCAACACAACCTGTTGACGTTAGATTTTTTGGATGAAAAATAAAAAACCACAACTTAATTTAACGCGCTTGACAAAAATCTGGGTATCTGGTAATGTATAAGGTCCTCAAATTATAGGAAATTAATCATTTTTTAATTAATAATTATGCAAAAAAATATGAAAAAAGTTGCACTATCGGTTATTGTAGCGCTAGCTTTGATTTTTTCCGCAAAGTCGGCGTTTGCTGATTCCGCATCTTCAAGTGCCAGTTCGGCAGCAGCCGCAAGCGCCAGTGCTGGATCGGCTTCAGCTTCGGCTTCAAGCACCAGTTCGGCAGCAGCTGTAGCGGGTGCTGATTCCGACAGCGATCATGACAGTTCAACATCAACAAGCACATCTGGATCCGGATCTTCTGCATCCTCAGCCGCCGCAGCAAGCGCTAGCGCCAGCTCTGATTCTGATGATGATGACGATGATGATTGTGATCATGATTGCGATCGCGATCACAAACACAAACATTCCAGCAAAGACCATAAAAAAGTGACCTATAAAAAAGTGGTCTACAAAAGATTACCAGCTACAGGAGCGGGAACGCTGGGTCTTATGGGAATTTTGATTGCTTCCGGAGCGATAGCTACTGGAGTCACTTTCCTGAAAACCAAGAAATCCTCTAAATAATTATTTATCAGCTAAAAAACTATGCGTAGTTTTTGGCAAAAAATAAAAAACAGTTGGATAAACTCTATTCTTTTCAGCTGTTTTTTATTAGCCATATTTTTTACCCTCTTTTATTTATCCACTTTGGATTTTAAATCGGGCAATGAAAACTTATCAGAAAATATTACTGCCTCCGAAGAGGATAGCGATTTGGAACTTAAGAAAAGATTGGGTTCCAGCGCTATTGCATATCTCAGTTATGACGGATGGGCAAAAAAATATAACCTAGGAGCAGGAAGTGAAAAATACGACGGAGATCCTGACAAAGACGGACTTCCTAACTTTCTTGAATATGTCCATAAAACTGATCCGCAAAAAGCCGATACGGATGGAGATACTTATTCAGACAAAAGCGAAATAACCAATGGATATGATCCAAGCTTTCCGGGAGACAAAAAAATGGAAGTGGAAATATCCATTGAAAAAATATCCGTAAATGCTCCGATGATCTGGTCAAAAAGCGAAAATGAAAAAGCGCTTTTGGAGGATCTTAAAAATGGAGTTATCCATTATCCCGGAACCGCTTCGCCCGGTCAAAACGGAAATATGGTAATTTCTGGACATTCAAGCAACTACATCTGGGTGAAAGGCAATTACAATTATATTTTCAAAGATTTGAACAATCTTGAAGTTGGCGATTTGGTTTCAGTTAAGACTGTTCAAAGCAACGGCGCTGCGATTGTCTATCAATATGAAATTAACGGAAAATACATTGATGCTCCGGATGACGAAAGGATATTCGAAGAAACTTCAGAGCCGACGCTCACTTTGTCCACCTGCTGGCCACTGGGAACCACTTTCAAGAGGTTGGTCATAAAAGCAGCAATGGTAAAATAAAAAAATAAATAAAAATCTTCAATTTTTTAAAAATCAAATAAACAAAAAAACCGCATTGAAAATTTATAATTACAAATTCCAACGCAGCTTTCGTTAAAAAATTTCCTCGTAGCAAAGCGATCTGGAAATTTTAGGAAGCAAGTTAGGAATTTGTCTATAAATTTTCCTTGCGGCCGTTTTCTTTTCTCTCTGCTTTTCTTTTCGGCAAAAGAAAAGCAGGCTTAAAGGTATTGACAAAATCAAAATTATCTGCTAAAATATAGGGTTCTAAAAATAGGTATATTTGACTCGGTGCTGGTCGAATAAATCGACAAACATCGTTAAAATATAGCAAAAAAGTTATTTGACAATTGAGATAACCGCACTGACAAAGTTCGGTTTTATATAGATATCGAGTTTCAAAAATTATAGAGACCAAGAGGAGGTCGCCATGAAAAAGATTTTTTCGGCAGTATTGGTTTTGGCATTTTTCGCAATCCTTGCGGGTTGCGGTCTTCCAAAAGCCGGGTTAGTCAGAATTGAAGGCTGGCCAGAAAACAAAGAGCAACCCACATTGGTTGCCTATGGTCGGACAGGAGTTTTTGGGCATGACTATCAGGGGATAGCTCATGTTCAAAAAAAGTCAGTGGTGCAACAAGCATCATCTTCTTCGGTTTCGGTCACACAAAAGTGCGACGAGAAAAAGATTTGGGAGCGTTACGAGAAAATACAGAAAATAAAGCTCGAGATCTCGGGTTGCAAAGATTACTCCCTGTTCAACATGGAAAGAAGAACAGAGGGGGGAGATGTTCTGGAAGAGTTGGCAGAGTGTCTCTGCGATGCAAGACTCCACGCCGAGGCAATCAGATATTATGAAATTGCCCAGAGGAATTATCATCGAGGCAAAGACACGAAAAACCCGAGAGGAAAACATTTGCTGTTCCAGGTCAACAAAAAACTGGAGACGGTCAAGATGAGAGATCTTGCCAGTTGTTCTGTCGAGGTTAAGTCAGTCGTTCAAACTCCTCCAATAATCACTGAGGAGTTCTCCGTTACGAATCTATATTCAGGTGGAAACTCCAGCGTCGGAAACTTTGCGCTTCCCGCACTTATCGGTGCCGGAGGATATGTTGCCGGTCAGGCTGTTCATCGACCGGATGAAACCAATGTCAACACTAACGCTTCCGGCGGAACCGGAACAGGTGGAGCTGGAGGTTCAGGAATGGGAATAGGAACGGGAGCAGCTGCAGCTGCAGCTGCATCCACATCAACATCAACAACCTCAGGAGATGGTGGATCAGCAGGAGCAGGGGGCAGCGGATCTGGAGCATCTGCAGCAGGCAATTAAGGAGGCCGACATGAAAAAGTTTATATCAATAATCATGCTGGCTCTTCTTGTGATGTTTGCCAGCAATGCTACAAGCACGACAGAAGCCTTCGGACAGCTTCCGATAAGCAAAGAACAGATGGTCCAGGACATCCTTGAGAACCCGTCCAAAAGAACCAGGGGAACAGAAAGGATGGTTCAGGACATCTTACAAAACCGGGGAAAATCTGGAACATCTGCACAAGTTTCACCGGTTCCTATTGCTCCTCGGATTTCTGAGGAAGGAATTGCAAAGAAGGTTTTCCTCAAGCTTTCCCGGAAGATTGATGATCTCCTAAAAGCAAAGGAGATCGAAAAGAAAACAGCCTTGAAAGAGGCTGACTCCAAGACATCACAAGCCATCAAAGAGGTATTCGAGAAAGTGGACACCAAGACGGCTACGGCCATCAAGGAGTCCGGTGATAAGGCAGTAAAGGAAAGCAACAGTAACGCTTATCTATTACTTGTCGCCTTGGCAATTGGATTCATCGGTCTTGGCGTTCTGATTTACTTCAGAACGAAGAGAATCGAGAAGAAAGTCGATGATGTTCCAACAAAGACAGCGACTGCCGTCAATGCCTTCAATCGCAACCCATTGGACGTGATCGTTGGAGGGCATCGTGCAATACTGAATCAAGATCAAGAAGTATTGGACCGGAAAGCATACCAAGTCCTATTAGTGGATGAGGACATCGATCCGTCCATCACACCTGCAACATTTCAGCTTCACGAGATCAGTGACCGAAATATGGCCATCGACTCATTTAAGCGGACTATGCGGGAGCACTTCAATGGCAAGCTTGAAAAGCTTGCTAAGAATGGTAATGCCGCAGCAGCGTTGACTGAAGCTCTTATTGAGCATTTCGGCATCAACGGAACAAAGAAACTCGAAGTGACAAAGCTGTAAAGTATCGGGGGTCTGGACATGACAATCTGTCCAGACCCCACAAAGCTTTTATGTCATGCCACGATATATGGATGACATCCGAAGCGCTTCGATAGAAGGCATCGGGGTTGCGCTGTGATATACAGGCAACAATTATTACAAGCTGTGATATACAGTTGTAATATGATCAAAAATTCTAAATCCGAAAAAAATCCTTCTGAATCTAGAGGGTGAAGTTATAGAAAAACCTTGGGTAGCATTCAGCCGAATCGCTACCCTTTTAATTTATCCAAAATACAGCGAAAGTGCTGTTTTTTTATAAAAAAATCTAAACTAATAAAAAATTTTATCTTGCTAACCAATCGCTGGCATTTATCGACTGTGATTTTCCGCACTAATTCGCGAAGCCCACAAATTGAATGAAGTGAGCGTAAAATTCGGTCTTGTTCCAGAGGAACAACCTGAATTTTTAGCGAACAAGTGATAATTTGTGCTGAGTAAATTCTGTGCGGACAGTTTCTTTCTTTTCGCTTTCTTTGCTGCCAAAGAAAGCGAAAGATGGTAATTTTTTTATTTTAGCCTTACTTTCTACAACTTAAACTTTCCTGCCAATAAAAAGGCACACACATTGGCTAAAATCAATAGTTTTTGCCGATAATAAAAATTGACAAGATAGTCCTGTTCTGATAGAATATCCAGTCAATTTTAGTATATGAAAATAGCATTTATCGGACAAAAGGGGATTCCCGCAATTCAGGGAGCAACAGAAAAACATGTTGAAAATTTGGCAATTAGGCTTGCCGAAATGGGACATGAAGTTTTTGTCTATGTCCGAAATCATTATACTGAAAAATCATTAAAAAGTTTTGAGGGAGTAAAGCTTATTCACATTCCAAGCATCAAGACAAACCGCTTGGACACTATCAGCTATTCTTTTTTGGCAACCATTCACGCGCTTTTTCGAAGATACGATGTCATTCATTACCAATCAATCGGTCCGGCATCATTAAGTTTCATTCCGAAATTTCTCAAGAGAAAAACCGCCATATTCGCGACTTTTTATTGTCGAAATTATCTCAGTAAAAAATGGGGATATTTTGCCAAAAAATATTTAAGGCTGGGCGAATGGATAGCCTGCCGAATTCCGGATAAAACTTTTGTCCTTAAGAAAACTTTGAAACATTATATCCACAGTAAGCACCGAACGAGAGCTATTTATATTCCCAATGGCGCTGACATCGAATACAATCCTTGCATTAAAGCGCTTGAACGCTGGGAACTTAAAGATAAAAAATATCTTCTTTCAATTGCAAAATCAGGTGGAGAAAAAGGAATGTTATATTTAATTGAATCCTTCAAAAGATTGAAAGAAACAAATAAGTTGGCCAATAATTTTAAACTGGTTGTTGCTTCCGAAGAAGCTGATCTCAAAAATCTTAAAGAAATCAGCCGAGGGGAAGAAAATATAATTTTCACCGAGAACCAGACGAGATCCGCTTTGGAACAGCTTTTCTCCCACGCTTATCTTTTTGTCCAACCCTGGAAGTCGGAAGATTTCCCGATTTTTATCCAGGAAGCAATGGGATATGGAACAGCTACGCTGGTAAGCGATAATCAGGAAAATCTGGAAATGATTGGCAAATGCGGTTTTAGCTTCCACGAAAGAAGCCAGCAGGATTTGGAAGAAAAACTGGCATATTTAATCAATAAGCCGGATGAAATAGAAAAAAAGGGGAAACTCGCCAGAGAAAGGATCAGAAAAGAATTTGGCTGGGATTCAATTACCAGAAAAACCCTTCGAGTTTACGAATCAGTTCAAGAAAAAAATAGTGAATCAGTTTTAAAAAAATTACAAATTGAGAAGAAATTTTATGCTTAATTTTAACCTTACAAAAAATACAATGAACAAAAACCAGAAGCAGAAAAAATATCCTTTTTATTTTGTCATGATTGCTTTGGCAATTTCTATAACTTTTTTCTTCTTACTTTTGAAAAGCCAGAAAGAATATATTTCAGAAATTTCCATTATTTTCATCCCCAAAAGCGAAATGGCTGCTGAAGACGCCGAACGAATAATTGAAAATATGGAAATTCTGCCAACCAAGATATTTTTTTACGGAAAAATGGTCAAATATGACAAGGCTGTTGAAAATAAAATTTCAGATTTTTCCGATATCAAGATAGAAAGCGAAAAAAATAGTTCCATAATAAAGATATCCGCATCATCCAAGACCCAGGAAGATTCAATTTCGGTTTCAAGAACAGCCACAAAAACCCTTTTTAATGTTATGGGGTTCTATTATGATATAAAGAAAGATGTTGATTTTCGGATAATTGAAGGCCCGATTACAAATACTGCAACCATAAATTGGTTTTTCCCATTGGTTTACAGCTTGCTCGCAGGGACATTATCAATCTTTATAATAAATCTTATTTTTCAAAATATCCCCACCTATTCAAAAGGCGAGGTGGAGGAAAAAACCGAAGAATTTTTTGGAATATTCAAAAAAACTAAAGCCAAACCGGAAATACCGAAGAGGGAATTAGAGGAAGTATATGAAATTAAACCAAAGACTCCGGTTGTCCCCAAAACCCCAGAAAAAAAAGCTCCGGCTCCGGAGAATCTTCCTTCAGCTCCTGGAAAACTTACTTTTATTGATGAAGATTATTTTAGAAATAGCATAATCAAAGATGGAAAATCTGAAACAAAAAAAATAGAGGAGCCAGCAACAGAAGTCTCTATAGAAGCTTCTATGAAAGCTCCTGAAGAAATAAAGCCTGCTGAATCTGTTGATTTCCACCGCGAACCGACTAAAGAAGAACTCAAAAAGAGATTAAACCAATTGCTAAAAGGGGAGTTATAAATCGGAGCAGATCTGAAAATAAATTTGAGTCTGCCTGCTTTTTTATTCAACACATACCTTCTTTTTATAAATCAGAACTTTACCTATATATCGGTATGTAGGTAAACATTCAAAACAACTATCAACGCCATATTTTTTGCTATAGCAAGAAAAAATCGCCACGCCAAATTTGATTTATTCTTCTTTTTTATTTTTTGCCTTTTTAGCAAAATTATATTACCATTACTGTATAAGTATTGGTAATTTTTTATATAATTTCAATGTCATTCCGGGCTTGACCTGGAATCCACATTAGCGATTTACGGAAGCATAGATTCCTGCTTTCGCAGGAATGACAAGAAAAATATCCAGAATAATTATGAATGGCGTAATTATAAAAAAACTAGAGAAGCATAACGATAGTCGAGGCTGGCCCGCCTAGAATCGACCCATATAATAATATTAAAAAATAAGCTTTATGGAAGGAGTAACAATAAAAAAATTAATTAAAAATGAAGATAGTCGAGGCTGGCTTACGGAAATTTATCGAAGCGATGAATTTGATTTTAAGCCGACAATGAGTTATGTGAGCGCCACCAAAAATGGCGTCATCCGCGGACCGCACGAGCACAAATTTCAATCCGATTGTTTTGTCTTTGTCGGACCGGGGAATTTTGAACTTCATCTTTGGGACAACCGGGAAAACAGCGAAACCAAAGGAGAATATCTCAAAATCGAAGTCGGGGAAGCAAGCCCGACCATGGTAATCGTTCCTCCCGGAGTCGTCCATGGCTACAAATGCGTATCAGAAGTAGACGCCTACTGCATCAACCTGCCGGACAAATTGTATAAGGGAGTAGAGAAGAAAGAAGAGGTGGATGAAATTAGATGGGAGAAAGATCCAAAATCGCCATTTAAAATCATATAACATGTAACGTATAACATGCGACATGGAACAAAAAAATAACTGTTCCATGCTTTATGTTTAATACTTTATGAAAATATTAGTAACAGGTGGCGCCGGATTTATCGGTTCAAATTTCATCCATTATATTCTCAAAAAATATTCAGACTGCGAAATTGTTAATCTGGATGCTTTGACCTATGCCGGAAATTTGGAAAATCTGAAAGACATTGAGAATGACTCAAGATATAAATTTGTAAAAGGCGACATTTGCGATAAAGACCTGGTCAATGATTTAGTTAAAGATGTCGATGTGGTTGTGAATTTTGCAGCTGAATCGCATGTTGACCGTTCCATTTTGGATGCGGAAAATTTCATCAGGACTAATGTTATGGGAACTTACAATTTACTGGAATCCGCCAAATCCGCCGG
This sequence comes from uncultured Bdellovibrionales bacterium, assembly GCA_964641975.1. Lineage (GTDB taxonomy): Bacteria > Patescibacteriota > Minisyncoccia > Moranbacterales > JAKLHP01 > JAKLHP01. Next base: position 28,261 of record CAZXKY010000003.1, read on the forward strand.
CTGGCGGAACGGAAACAAGCGATTTCACCACATCTCCACTGATGAGGTTTTTGGACATTTGGAGCCGAATGATCCGCCTTTCAATGAAAGCACGCCCTACAGCCCCAGAAGCCCATACAGTGCCTCCAAAGCATCTTCTGACCATTTGGTCCGAGCTTACTTTAACACCTATGGACTTCCAATTACTATTTCCAACTGCTCCAACAATTACGGCCCATATATGTTTCCGGAAAAATTAATTCCTCTTTTCATCACCAACCTAATGGAAGGAAAAAAAGTTCCGGTTTATGGCGATGGAATGAATGTCCGCGACTGGCTTTATGTTGAAGACCACTGCGAAGCAATTGATTTTATTATCCAGAAAGGAAAAATAGGAGAAACTTATTGCATCGGAGGAAACAGCGAAAAGCCAAATATTGAAATTACCAAAAAAATTATTGAGCTAATGGGAAAAAGCGAAGATTCGATTGAATACGTGAAAGACCGGCCCGGACACGATCGCCGATATGCCATTGATTTTTCTAAAATAAAAAATGAGTTGGGCTGGACTCCGAAAGTTAGTTTTGAAGAAGGACTCCAAAAGACCATTGAATGGTATAAAAATAATGAAAGCTGGTGGAAAAACATTAAATCCGGAGATTACCAAAAATATTACGAAAAGCAGTATGGGAAATAAGAAAATTTTATTGGGCCTAACCACGACCCCCAGATCAGATTGGAAAGAAAAGATTCAAGAGATAGACAAATTTGGAATAAAAGAAATTTCATTATTCCTGACAGGCATAGGCAAAGAAGAAAGAAAAGACCTATATAATCTTCTTGAAAAAACCAAAATAGAATCAATCCCTCATGTTCATCTGAGAGATGACATGGAACTACAAGAGATTAAATATCTAGAAAAAAGATACCACACAGAAGCATTTAATATTCACAATAAAAAAGATCCTCATTCCTCCTTGGAATTCAGAAAATACTTTGGACATTATTGTTTAAAAACATTCATAGAAAATACAGGCAGTGTAACCAGTGAGGAAGAATTAGATGGTTTTGGGGGAATTTGCATAGATTTCAGCCATTGGAAAGACGGGATTCTTCTGGAATACAAAGATTACGACAAAGAAATGAAAAAAAGTGCTAAGAAATTTTGCATTGGTTGCAGTCATATTTCGGCAGTAGGAGATAAGATCATTGAAAGTGCTGATATTAATTCAAAAGAAATAAAATATACAAACTTTTCCAAACACTATCTGAATAATTTAAATGAAGTAGACTATATAAGGGATTTCATTGATTATCTGCCTAACTTAATAAGTCTGGAACTCGAAAATTCATTCGAAGAACAGTTAAAAGTTAAAGAATATTTGGAAAAAATAATAAATGACTAAATTATTATGGCAAAGATTTTAATAATCGGCGCGAAAGGAATGCTGGGACAGGAACTAATTTCTGTTTTTAAGCGTGATAAAGATTACAAAGTGATTGCCTGGGACAAGGAGGATTTAGATGTCACAAATGAAGTCGCTGTTAATAAGAAAATAAAGGTTATCCATCCGGAAATTATTATCAATTCTTCCGCTTATACTGCTGTTGATAAATGCGAAGCAGACAAAAAGGAATTTGCCTTGGCTAAAAAAATAAATGGATTAGCTCCCGGATATCTTGCCAAAATCGCCAAAAAAATCGGAGCCACGCTGATCCACTATTCCACTGATTATGTTTTTAGCGGAGAAGATCCTGAGCTTGAAGAACCAAAGGGATGCGCCCACGTTTGCGGAAGCTGCGGACTACACAAGGGTTTTATTCCTCAAATCGGATATTCAGAAAATGCCAAACCTAATCCGATAAATAAATACGGAAAAACCAAGCTCCAGGGCGAAAAAGAAATTCAAAAAAATACCAAAAAATATTACATCATTCGCCTTTCAAAATTATTCGGGAAACCGGCTAAAGCTGAGGGAGCCAAGCGAAGTTTTTTCGATGTTATGCTGGAACTCGGAAATCCGCCAGCTGGCGGACAAAAAGAGGTCAAGGTGGTTGACGGAGAGATGAGTTGCTTTACTTATGCTCCCGATTTAGCCCGAAAAACCAAGGAAATAATCGATTCTAAAAAACAATTTGGAATTTATCATGTCGCCAACTCCGGTGCTTGCACTTGGCTGGAAGCCGCGTTAGAATTGTATCAGCAGAAGAAGCTAAAAACCAAGATAATTCCAATAGATTCTTCTGACTTAAAAAGGCCAGCCAAAAGACCGGAAATTTCGGTTTTGTTAAATACCAAGTTAAATCCACTCCGAAGCTGGCAAGATGCGTTAAAAGAATACTTAAAAAAATAATTTTTAAAAAATATGAAGGGAATTATACTTGCCGGAGGAACAGCCACCAGGCTTTTTCCTCTCACGGCTACAACATCAAAGCAGCTACTTCCTGTTTATGACCGGCAGATGATTTTTTATCCACTCAATACCTTGATCAAAGCTGGGATAAAAGAAATTCTGATTATTGTCGCCCCAGAACACAGCGGACAATTTTTGAATCTCTTGGGTTCAATTTTCAAAAATCACGGCATAAGCATCTTTTTTGAGGTCCAAAAAACTCCGAGGGGTTTGGCCGATGCGTTCATTGTGGGAGAAAATTTTATCGACAATGACGACGTTACCATGATTTTGGGAGATAATATTTTCGAAGACGACCTAAGTGGTTCAATAAAGAATTTTAAGTCAGGAGGACAAGTTTTTGCCAAGCAAGTCAGCGACCCGGAAAGATTCGGTGTAGTAAAATTCGATGAAAGCGGAAAGGCAATAGAAGTGAAAGAAAAACCAAAGAAAT
>CAZXKY010000004.1:0-13195 GCA_964641975.1 uncultured Bdellovibrionales bacterium
GAATCCCAGGAATCACCAGAGCGCAAGAACTTGGCAAGGAAGATTGGAAAAAACTAGTAAAAATATTTTCATAAAAAGATTATTTTGACGAGAAGTAGCCCGTAGAGAAACACTATTCCCAGTATCCACAAAAAAATATTGCGATAATCCACCCCGACATTGATTATTTGTTTGGGGTTTTTTATTAAGTTAAGAACGAAGATATTCGGGCCCGTTGGCTTCATTTTTACGACTAGCCAGAAAGAAGTTCCTCCCAGGATAAGCGCCCACCAGAAAAGTCGAAACTCATTAAATACTAAAATGCTTGAAAGAAAAGAAAGGAAAATTCCTGATCCGACAATTATTTTTCCCCAATATTCTCCAAAAATAACCGGGACCGTATAAATCCCGTCAGCCTTGTCTCCCTTGATGTCTTTGAAATCTTTTAGGGGAAGAGAAAGCGTGTAAGCAAAAATCAGGAAAAAGATTATCGAAATCGGAAGTCCAAACAAGTCATTCGAAGGGGACACTAGGATATATCCGGAAAAAAATATCAGAATTGATGCAAGGGCGCTTGTGAAGGTGGAAATAAAGGCAAAGCGCTTGAGACGCAGTGGCCAAGATGAATAAATCCAGGCGATGGCTTGGTAGGCGATTAAAAAGAAAGAAATCTTAGGATTTATCAGGAAAGAGAGATAGATGGAAAGAGCAAAAAATATTAGTCCCAGACCTTTATATTCCAAGGGAGAAAAAACTTTTTTTAGAAATGGTCGCTGGGGGTTGGAAATGGCGTCTATTTTTTCATCAAAAATGTCGTTAACGATAACTGAAGCCAGCCAGGAAAAAATAACAGCCTCGGAAAGAACAAGAAAGCCAAGCGAATTGAAAAAATCAAAATCAACATTTGTTCCTGAAAAAATTATTCCCGCTCCTAGTCCAGTGGCTAGTAAGCCCAAATGATATAGGACTTGCGGGATTCTCATATTTTTCAGAAAAGAATAGAGTTTTTCTTTTTGATATTTCCAAAAACCAAGCAGAAGAATAGCAGTAAGCAATAAAATGTATATCATATTTACTTTTGTAATGAGGGCATTGTTTGCCAATTGGATTTCTCTTGAGAAAAGAGTGAACGGCGAAAAGAACATCTGGACCGCGTCAATTCCGGTCACCTTCAAAAAACCCTTGGAAATACCTTCCACTGCTATTGCAATCCAGGAGGGGAATGTTCCGAGAAAAAATAAAACTGAATATATCAAGAAGGAAATTAGAAATGATTTCAGGATGTTCCTTGATTTCAAATATGAGTAAAAAAGAATCAACATTACCGCAATAAATATCTCAATCCGGACTCCGTAGGTAATCCCGATATCCGGCCTGTCTCCGAAGAATGTGAAAAATCTCTTTACGAGTCCAGTGAATCCATCGAAAATATAAAAACTTAAAAATCCTTTTCCGTGGGATATCACATAATCAACTAACGGAGGAATGATGATGACGGAAAATCCAAGAATAAGAATGTTGGCTGCCTTTCGAAAATCAATGAAAAGTATCTTGTGGATTATCCAAAGTGATAGCAAATAGGCTATCGCAAAAGAATCAAAAAATTCGTAAAATATCAAAAAACCTTTATGAGGATTTTCTCCGGCTGTCAGATTATCAAATATTATCCTGATTATCATCAGGCTGGTAAAGGATGAAAGTAAAATCCAAAAGCTGATGCGTTTTTCTTCTATGGAGAGTATTGTTCTTTGCGCTAGCTTAATTATTTTATCCATATGCATTTCTCGTCTAATTTATTGAAATATTGCCCCGATTCAAGATGGTGGCAGATAAATTAAATCTAGCACCAAAACAGTCTGAAAGGCAAATTATTTTAGACAAAAAATCGTCCCGCTAAACGGGACGATTCTTATTTTAACTAAAGACGTCTTTCGCTAAAAGTTTTTCTAAAAGAGTCCTATTTGTCCGAAGAGGGTGATTACTAACATCGGAGTTATTGCTATGAGTAGGGATAATCCCATTTCCTCATGCACTTTTTCTTTCTCCATCCTCTTCTTGCATTCTGGACATTCGCACGTTTTTGGTGCTTCTTCCATTTTTGTTTTTGTCCCTTTAGATGTTGATTTTTTGCCTCATCTAAGGGAAGTTTAAGGATTAAAAAAAATAAAAAACGGGCCTGCACCCGTCCTACCATATATCTATTTTAGCATATTTTTGAGATAAAGTCAAATGATGTTAAAATGAAATTAATGGAAGATATACTTGCTAACTTAAATGAGAAACAACGAGAAGCCGTGGCCACTACTGATGGCCCGATTTTAATTATTGCCGGAGCCGGATCAGGAAAAACCAGGACACTCACCCATAAGGTGGCATATCTTATTAAAGAAAAAAAAGTTTCTCCCAAAAATATTTTAGCGGTTACGTTTACAAACAAAGCGGCGGGAGAAATGAAAGAAAGAATCATTAAGTTGCTTTCGGATAAAAATCACGCTCCTTCAAAATATGACTTGCCATTAGTTGGGACCTTCCACAGCATCTGTGCAAAAATTCTTCGAAAAGAAATTGACAAGCTTGGGTATGAAAAATCTTTCAACATCATAGATGATCATGACCAGCTGTCGCTTATGAAAAAAATATTTGCGCGTCTTGATATCAGCAAAGACCAATTTAATCCTAGAGGAATTTTGGAAGCTATCAGTAAGGCAAAAAATGATCTAATAGATTCCCATCAGTTTTCCTTGGGGATAGGCGGGTATTTTGAAGAAGTGGTGTCTAGGCTGTATTCCGAATATCAAAGCGAACTTAAAAAAAATAATTCTTTGGATTTCGACGATCTCATCATGTTCGTGGTAAAAATTTTTCAGAAGTTTCCCGAAGTCTTGGAAAAATATCAGAATCAATTCCATTATGTTCTGGTGGATGAATACCAGGACACGAATCATTCTCAATATCTTTTGGTGAATTTACTGGCTCAAAAATATCGGAACTTATGCGTTGTGGGCGATGACTGGCAATCAATTTACGGATGGCGCCAAGCGGATATTAAAAATATTCTGGATTTTGAAAAAGACTATCCCGAAGCGAAAGTGGTGTCTCTTGAGCAAAATTATCGTTCCACTCAAGTTATCCTAGACGCGGCTTACGGGGTCATTTCCCAAAATATTTTTCGGAAAGACAAAAATCTTTGGACGGAAAAAGAAGGAGGACAGCTTATCACTTCTTATGAAACAGAAGATGAAGCGGAAGAGGCGGATTTTGTGGCCAGGGAGATATTAAAATCCAGTGGGAAGAAATATAGTGACTTCGTAGTGCTTTATAGGACTAATGCCCAATCCAGGATTTTAGAAGAGATTTTTCTTAAAAGATCGATACCGTATAAAATTGTAGGTGGAATAAAATTTTATCAAAGAAAAGAAATCAAGGATGTTGTTTCTTATCTTCGATTTATTCAAAACCCAAGGGATTATTTATCGCTTGAAAGGATTATTAATGAACCAAGGAGGGGAATCGGACCAAAAACGTTGGAATCCTGGGTTAACGTTGCCAAGAAGGAAAATATTGATTTGATCAGTGCGGGAATGAAGCTGGATTTTAAAAATTCTAAGGCGGATTTTATTGCCAAATTTTGCGAATTTATCGGAAGGATGTCTGAGGCAAAGGATCGAATGGATCTTTCCGATTTTATCCAAAAAGTTTTTTCGGAAAGCGGATATGAAAAATATCTTCAGGATGGGACAATGGAAGGGGAAATGAGATGGGAGAACGTCAAGGAGCTTATCACGGTTGCCCAGAAATATGACAAGGAGGAGATGTCCAATGAACAAAAAATTGATGAATTTTTGGAAGAGGTAGCCTTAGCGACAGACGCTGACAAGGGGGAAGAAGTCAAAGATTCAGTTTATCTTATGACGTTGCATAGCGCTAAAGGACTTGAATTTTCAACGGTTTTTATCGTTGGATTGGAAGAAGGAATTTTGCCCCATTCCAGGAGCATGCTCAATCAGGTTGAGATGGAGGAAGAAAGAAGGCTAATGTATGTGGGCGTTACCAGGGCCAAAGAAAAAGCCTATCTTTGCTTTACTAGGCAGAGAAATATTTTTGGATCAACCCAGATTAATCCTCCCTCGAGATTTTTGAGTGAAATTCCAGAACACTTGATTATGGAACACGAAAAGCATGATGCGGAACATAAGGCATACGGGCCGGACAAAAAAACACCTGATACTAAAAATAAAAAAAATATCAAATTCAAAGATGGCGAACATGTTCATCACCCCGAATTTGGAGACGGAATGGTTATTTCCACTCAGGATGAAATTATTACTGTCGCTTTCAAGAAAAGCGGAATCAAAAAACTTTCAGTAGAGTTTGCTCCGCTTAAAAAGATTTAGCTTATGCTTTCTTTTTATCAACATCTTCCTGAACACATTAATTCAATTGCTTTTTCAATTGGAAGCTTTGATATTCGTTGGTATTCACTTATGTATTTGGTTGGTTTTTTGGCAGTTTATTTGATACTGGTTCATCGGGCAAAAAAAACAGAAGAAGATTTAAAAAACAAAAAAGAGAAATTGGTTCTTGATTTTTTGGTCTATTCTTTCTTTGGTCTTATTATTGGCGCAAGGCTGGGGTATGCTCTTTTCTATGATCCTGATTATTTTATCCAAAATCCGTTGGCTGTTATTTCTCCCCTTGATACAAGAGGAAATTTTGTTGGAATTTTTGGAATGAGCTATTTTGGTGGACTGTTGGGGATTGTTGGATGCTCGATCTTATTTTGTCGAAAAAACAAAATCAATTTTTTTGAGTGGGCGGATTTTGTCATTCCGGCGATTCCAGCCGGATATTTTTTTGGCCGGATTGGAAATTTCTTAAATGGAGAATTGTATGGGAAAGCAACCAAGCACTTTTGGGGGATGTATTTCGGAAACGAGCCATTTTTACGTCATCCTACCCAGCTATATGAAGCGCTTTTAGAAGGAGCATTGTTATTTGTAATTTTATGGCTGCTAAAAGATAACGCCAAATTCAAAGGAAATATTTTAGCAATATATCTGTTTGGATATGGCGTGGTCAGATTTTTTGTGGAATTCTTGAGGGAACCGGAACAAATGTCTCATTTTGGTCTTACGACAGGACAAATATTATCATTAATTATAATTTCTGTAATTATTTTTCTTCATAAAACCAAAAAATCATGTTATAATAACCTCAATGTTTGAAATGGGGGAGAAAAAAATGCTTTTAGATTCTATTTTTGCTGAAAATGATGTTAACTCATCTCTGATATCCAGCAAAAAATATCAAAAAATAAATAAATCTCGTACCTTCTTGCCAATTATTGAAGTTCGCAAGAAAGACTTATTTGAGTTAAAATATGACTCTTTTTGGAAGGTGCGGGATAAAAATTCAAAATCAATGCTGTTTTCTCGGGGGAGAAGGACGGAGTTTTTTTATACGGAAGATTCAAAATTATATGTCACCCCCAGAGAGCAGGAGCTCAAGGATCGAGGAATTAAAATCAATGCCAGAGAAGCGCGTTTTGACAGTCTTAGCTCTAAAATTATTAATGATTACAGGAAATTTAGGCCGAAAGAAAATGATTTTCTGTATAAAAAGTTTTTGGATAAGTATTCAGAACTTAGGGAAGAATTTGCCGAATTACCTCAGAATTTTGTCAGGAGACTCAGTTTGGTGAAGCTTTGGAATTTTTCCTTAGTAGCGGCGGTTATTATCGGAATGGTATCAATGACCTTCATTCATCGTTATTTAGGTGCCGGCGCTTCAGCGGAAGAAAATTCGAAAGTTATCACTAGCGCTCCAGCTCCGGTAGAACAGGTTTTGGGCGTAGAAGAGATGAAAAACGAAGAAGAAACGGTGAAATATATCGAAGACGTCATTAGTGAATTGGAAAATTCCAAGAAAGATGAATTTGACAAGAAAGTTGAAAAAATGGTGAAAGGCTATCCGATTGAAAAAATGCTCCCATATCTTTTAGAAAAAGACAAAACAGTAGTAGCTTTCTATATCGGAATTGCTAAAAAAGAAAGCAACTGGGGAAAGCGAGTTCCAGTTTTGGATGGTAAAGATTGCTATAATTATTTGGGCTACAGGGGGAAAAGGAAGCTAATGGGAACCGGGGGCCATACTTGTTTCAATAGCCGAGAGGATGCCGTAGATACAATATCAAAAAGAATCGAATTTTTGATAGAAGAAAAGAAGCTGGATACCCCGGAAAAGATGTCAATTTGGAAATGCGGCTCAGCTTGCAGCAAAGACGGGCAGGTCCATAAGTGGATCAGTGACGTTAGTCTGTATTATGACAAATTAAACTAAAATCTCCTAAAACTGGGGATAACTTTCTGATAAAAATGGCTGATATAAGCCTTTTTTTGTTTTTTTGTGACAAATTTGCTTGACGAGAAGTCGGGCCTATGATAGCCTGGAATATGTGTGAAAAGGGGAACAGGAGGGATATAATCAGTAATGATAACTTATGGGTATTTTTACCCAAGATAAGGCAAAAAACTGGATTGAAGGGAGGATTCATTCGGTATTAAGAGACAATAAAATAGCCATTCTTATCTTCCTGATAATCATCTCAGGGTTCTTTTTTTATAACGGTTTTGAGGCTCTTTTTCCTAGGTTTTTTGCAAGTAATTATGATTTAGACAAATACATTTTGTTAAATGAAAAGGATTGGGTTTCGTCGGGAGTAGTTGAAGTTAAGGAAATGGCTGCTAGTAAGAAAATTGAAAAGGAAAAAGGTTATTCAATAAAGAGCGAAATAGTGCTTGAAAATAAAGAGGATACCGTCGAAGATCCAACGGAAAATCAGCTTCATCAAATGGTTGGCAATGCGCCTATTAAAGAAATGATTCCATTTATCGCCAAACTTGATCGGAAAGTAGCAGCTTTTGTGGTGGGTATTGCCAAAAAAGAAAGCGACTGGGGGCGACATGCTCCTTCACAAGGCGGAAAAACTTGTTATAACTATTGGGGGTATAAAGGAGCTGGAAGCAGGGGAACTTCCATGGGATATGCCTGTTTTGGAAGTCCGGAAGAAGCGGTTGAAATTGTTGGAAAAAGAATTGAGACGTTAGTAGCAAAGAATATTAATGAACCGAGAAAAATGCTTGTTTGGAAATGTGGAGCGAGCTGTTCTGGACACGATCCGGCAGGGGTTCAAAAATGGGTAAGCGATGTGAGCTTGTATTTTGGAAAAGTAATGCAGATCTAAATTATATTTATATGTTTTAAGGAAGCACTTCTCAAGTGCTTCTTTTTTGTTTTTGGTGTAAAATATGAGTATAATGCAAAGTTAAAATATCAAAATGCAAAATGACAATGAAAAATGCCAATGTCATTTTGAGTTTAAATATTTTTTATTTTAAAATGTAATTTTCAACTTTGAGATTTGCATTTTACATTTCTTATGTTTCCCAAAGGTTTTTTATGGGGCGCAGTAATATCTTCCTATCAAACAGAGGGAAATAATTTTAATAGTGATTGGTGGGAATGGGAACAGAAAGGAAAGACAAAAGAAAAATCCGGAATCGCTTGTGATTATTGGAATAAATATAAAAAAGACCATGATTTACTAGAAGAACTAGGAGTTAATTCTTTTAGATTGTCTTTGGAATGGTCTCGGATTGAACCGGAGGAGGGAAAATTTTCCGAGGAAGCAATTCAGCATTACAAAGATGTTTTAGTTGATTTGAAAAGCAGAAATATTAAAACAGTGGTGACGCTTTGGCATTACTCCCTTCCTTTGTGGTTTTCCCAAAAATGCAATTGGCATAGAAAAAAATCAATAGAATATTTTACGAGATACTGCGAAAAGGTATTAGAAAGACTGGGCTCCGAAATAGACTTATTGGTAACGATGAATGAGCCAAGACTGGTATTAAATAAAGGATATCTTTTGGGAAACAGGCCGCCTGGAAAACGAAATCCTATTTCTTTTTTTCTGGCTCGCCGCTATATGGTTCGAGCGCATCGGGAATGTTATTCTATAGTGAAAAAAATAAAACCAGAAATGCCAGTCGGCATTACTCAATACTGTAACGATTTTGATTTTTTTGGAAAACCAAAATTTATTGGCTGGCTAACAGAGGTTGTCGAGAATTTTTACAACTGGTATTTTTTTGATGAAATTGGGGAAAAGCAGGATTTTATAGGCATAAATTATTACTATGGCGTTGAAATTCATCTTTGGCCTCCATTTATCACGATGCGAAAAGAAAGACCAGAATTAACCCAGATGAAGTGGGGAATATGTGCTGAAGGAATTGAAGAAATTATTCTTGATGCCTGGAAGCGTTATAAAAAACCGATTTATATTCTAGAAAACGGCGTCGCAGTCGGAAATGATGAGATACGCAGCGATTTTATAAGCAAGTATCTTAATGGCATCAAGCGAGCTATAGAGCAACAAGCGGATGTGCGCGGATATTTTTACTGGTCTTTGTTGGATAATTTTGAGTGGGAATCAGGATATGATATGAAATTTGGCCTGGTGGAAATTGATTACAAAACGCTGGAACGAAAACCGCGGAAAAGTTTTTATGAATACAAAAAAATAATTGAAAACTCAAAATAAAAATTAAAAATTATAAAAGATGTTTATTTTTGTAGCACTGGGATCGTATTTTCTCGGGGCTCTCACCGTGATATTGGATAAATTTTTGCTCGGATCAAAAAGAATCTCTTCGGCTCCGGTTTATTCTTTTTTCATTGCGTTATTTGGGCTTTTTGCCGTGGCTTTCATACCTTTTGTTGGATTTTCAGTTCCAAGCGGATGGCAAATATTTTTGAGTCTTCTGGGCGGAGCGCTGTTCAGTTATGGAATTTTAGCACTTTATTTCGCGATTCAAAAAAGCGAAGCCAGCCGCGTTACCCCTATAGTTGGAGCGATAATTCCAGTAGTAACCTATTTTCTTTCCCTGGTTTTTTCTAGCGAAAAATTGGTTTTAATCGAAATAATCGGAATAGCCCTTTTGATCTTTGGAGGACTTTTAATATCTTTCGATCTTCCTTTGAAAATAAATAAAAAGAAATTTTTTGCCGGATTTTATGCTTCTCTTTCGGCTGGATTTATTCTGGCATTATCTTATTTTGTTTTTAAATTCGTTTATAACGAACAGAATTTTTTTAATGGTTTTATTTGGACCAGGATTGGATGCTTTCTGGCGTCCGGGAGTTATTTTCTTGTTCCCAAATGGAGGAAAGAAATATTCAAGAGTCTTAAGGAATTCAAGAAACCCAAGAAAAAAGAATATCAGACGGGAGTATTGTTTGTGGGGAATAAAATATTAGGGGGGATAAGTTCCATTCTTCTCAATGCTGCGATTGCCATGGGAAGCGTGACGCTGGTTAATTCCCTAGTTTCATCTCAATATGCTTTTGTTTTATTTTTGGCCTATTTTGCTCACAAAAATTTCCCCTTTATTTTTGGAGAAAAACTTTATTTTTGGGATTGGGCGCAGAAAATTGGAGCAATAATTTTAATAGGAACAGGAGTTGTATTTATTTTTTCTAAATAATTTTTTTGATTATTGACTAGCAGGAATGCTTAAAAAAACATTTAAAATTTTTCTGGTTTTATTCAGCTCTCTCACTGTGATAGCTATACTTTTTCTTATTTATTTTAATCTTCCGGTAAATAATATTGAAAACAAAGCTAGTATCGGAGTGACTTTTTCCAATCGCTATGCCAAAGATATTGGACTGGATTGGAAAGAGGCATATATTGCAATGCTGGATGATCTGGGGGCAAGGAAAATAAGGATACCGGTCTATTGGGATTTGGTGGAACCAGAAGATGGAAAATATGATTTTTCCGAAGTCGAGTGGCAGCTTCAGGAAGCGCAGAAGAGAAAGGCGGAAGTTATTTTAGTTGTCGGCCAAAAAGTTCCTCGTTGGCCAGAGTGTTTTATTCCGGAGTGGGCGAATGCTAGTGATGAAAAAAGAGAAGAAAGCTTGTTGAAATTTGTTGAAGCGGCAATTGATCATTTTAAAGATTATCCGGCGGTAAAATATTGGCAAGTGGAAAATGAGCCGTTTTTGGATTTTGGAGTCTGTCCGGATATTGATTCTGATTTGCTCGACAGGGAGATTGAAATTGCCAAAAAAACTGATAATAGCAGAAAAATTATGATAACAGATAGTGGAGAATTGAGTCTCTGGGTTTTAGCGGCAAAAAGGGCGGATGTTTTTGGGACTACGATGTATCGGGAAGTGGTAAACAAGAGATTGGGTGCTTGGGAATATCCTATCGGACCGAATTTTTTCAAATTTAAAAAGATGCTTATTGAAGTTTTTGCGAAACAGAATAATGCCGTTGTGGTTGAACTTCAGGGAGAACCATGGCTTCAGGGCTGGACCTTGAATTTTCCGCTCGAAGAGCAACTTGTTTCAATGAATTCAGATAAGCTTAAGGACAACGTTCAGTTTGCCAAAAATTCCGGTTTTTCGGATATCTATATCTGGGGAGTGGAATGGTGGTATTGGGCAAAGACGGAGCAAAATTATCCGGAAGTTTGGAATACGGCAAAAAATATATTTGAAAAAAATAATTAAGATTTAAAAAATATTTTCAGATGGCTTTTTCTTCAAAAAAAATAAAAATAGTCAGTGATTGGATTATGCTGGTTTTCTCAATCTTGATCTTGCTGTCGTCAGCGGGTTTTTTCCTTTACACAAAATATCCTTCTTCTTTTGAATCCATATCTCAAATAGAAAAAAGAGAGGAAATTCTTCCGGAGGAAAAAATAATTATTGATTTTTCCAAGCCGATTATCGCAAAGTATTTTGGCTTTGGAATAAAAATTCATCCCGAATCGAAATTTGATTATTATTTTGAGAATAAAAATAGAAGATTAGTCATAGTTCCAAAGAAAAATTGGGTAATCGGAAATGAATATCAAATTGATATTTCAGGAAGAAATATTTTTCTCAGTCCGATAAAAAAAAGCATCTATTTTAAAACAATATCCTATCCGGAGCTCAAGGAGCTTTACCCAGAATATGGAGCCAAAGACGTACTTTTGGATATTGAAGATCCGATAAGGGCTGTTTTTGACAAGTCGATCAACAATTTTAAAATAAAATTTATTATAAATCCGTTCGAGGATCTTGATTATGAATTTGACGAAAGCGGGAACCAGATAAATCTGATGCCTAGGGAGGAATTGGAAAGAGGAAAGAAATATTATATCGAAGTTTACATAAAATATAAAGATGAGGACGACAGTAAATATAGGAAAATAAGAGAGACTTTTTTCGAGACCAAACCCCTTCCTCCTCCGGATTGGGACAAGGATTTTAGCATCAGGTTGGATCAAGCAAGAAGATTTACAGAAGCCAAAATAAAAGAAGGAAGATATATCGATATCAATTTAAAAAGCCAAGTGCTGTCAATTTTTGAAAATGGAAAAATTCTGGATGCCTTCATGGTTTCAACTGGAAAAAGAGGAATGGAAACCAAGCAGGGAACCTTTGCTATTGCCAACAAAACCCCGAGGGCTTGGTCTAAAAAATACGGGTTGTTTATGCCGTATTGGATGGCGTTGGTCAAGTCGGGAGAATTTGGCATCCACGAGCTTCCAGAATGGCCAGGAGGATACAAAGAGGGCACAAATCATCTGGGAACCCCAGTTTCACACGGATGTGTCAGGCTGGGCGTAGGATCGGCTGAGACGGTATATAATTTTGCCGAAGTCGGAACCCCAGTGGTGATACACAGCTAACAAATTTAAGTCAAATCTGGTAAGATATAAGTGCTATTGTAGCGTTAGAAATTATAAAATATGGATGTTCTAGATTAGGAGGTGTTTTTATGAAAAATGACAAAAATGGGACTTCAAAGTTGGCAATAATATTATCATTCGTCGCCCTGGTATTTGCAGGACTGGTTTCTGTTTTTAATCTCAATATACTATGGTTAGCGGGAACCCAGTGGATTTTGATTGCTATTTTGCTGGCAATTTACGGAGATTATATGAAACAATGTAATTGCAATTGCTGCGAAAATAAGGATAATCAAAACTAGTTTTTGGTTGAAAAAATATGAATGCAAAAAATAAGATTGCTATTTTTGATATTGATGGAACAATTTTCAGAAAAAATCTTCATTTTGTCTTGATAAATGAGTTGGTTTTTATGGGAGTTTTTCCGAAATCAGTCAAGCATAAATTAGTTGATGTCTATTCTGACTGGATTGAACACGAGGGGACATATGAAAAATATAGGCTGGCGCTTATCGATTTATATTCAAAATACATCAAGGGATGCAAACGGGAAGATATTCTAGCAGCCAGCCAGGAAGTTATCCGGTTTCATGAAAAAAGAACCTATGTTTTTGCTGAAAAGCTGATTGAAAATCTTAAAAAAGAAAGCTATAATATAATAGCTATCTCAGGATCTCCAACGGAAGTGGTGGAAGAATACAACCGAAAACACCTTAAATTTGATGAGGTTTTCGGAAGCGTTTACGAGGTGGATAATGGTGGATTTTATACCGGAAAAGCTATTTTCGAACCAACGATCCATAAAGGGCATGTGGCCAAACAATATGCCATCGAAAATAATTTGAAATTTGATGAATCATATGGGATTGGGGACACCGAATCGGATGCAAAATTTTTAGAGCTGGTAAAATATCCTATCGCTTTCAATCCTAATCAAAACTTAAAAGAAATAGCCGAAAAGGAAAAATGGAAAATAGTG
Source organism: uncultured Bdellovibrionales bacterium (assembly GCA_964641975.1). Taxonomy (GTDB): domain Bacteria; phylum Patescibacteriota; class Minisyncoccia; order Moranbacterales; family JAKLHP01; genus JAKLHP01. The sequence continues at coordinate 12,712 of CAZXKY010000004.1, forward strand.
GTTGAGAAAAAAGACGTCATTTATGAAATTCAAAATTAATTTTTTAAATTTCTTGTTATGCCAAACATAAGCAGAAGTCTGGATAAATTTGTGGGAAAAACTGTTTGGATTTGGCTTCCATTCGTAGCCTTTTTCTTGCTGATTAAAAAGATTATGGAGACCAAAAAAAAATAGCCAGCAGCCTTGCTTGATGATATTGTATCACTCTGGATCTTGTAAAAAATTTCAAACAAAAAACCCGATAATATCGGGGTTTTTTGAAAGTATTTTTGAAGTCTTTATTTTACGCTTTCGGCAAATTTTTTGAAAGCTTCTGGATTTTCTATGGCCAATTGGGACAAAACTTTTCGGTCAAGTTCTATTTTTTTGTCTTTCAAAAGTTTAATGAAAAGGTTATAGCGCAATCCGTTTTCTTTGAGCGCATTGTTGAGACGAATAATCCAAAGCGATCGGCTGGTTCTCTTTTTGGCGCGTCTGTCTCGGT
>CAZXKY010000004.1:13205-16232 GCA_964641975.1 uncultured Bdellovibrionales bacterium
TGGGCATATTTTCCAGCCTTGAGGATGGCTTCTTTGGCGGCTCGGTAATGAGTTTTTCTGTGCCATTTAAAACCCTTGGCCATTTTTATTACTTTTTTTCTTCTCTTGGAGGCGGTCACTCCGCGTTTTACTCGTGGCATGGTATAATATTTCACTAATCTTACCCGAATTAATTCCCGAACTATCCCGAAAATTTAGTGATTATTCGTGATTAAATTAGCGATTGTTTAGTGATTATTATAAATTAGGCAATCCCTTGATTATGTTTTTTTCGTCAGTCTTGAAAAGTCTGATGTCTCTTCTTTTCTTTCGCTTAAAATTTCCAGTTTCCCTGGTGTTGTAATGGTTTTGTCCTGAATGTCTGGTCAAAACTTTTCCATTCTTGGTTATCTTCACTTTTTTGAGCACTGATTTCTTGGTCTTTTGCTTCATAATATTTTTAGATTTTTTAAATTATTCCGGTGCGATGATTACATTAAATCCTTGCGGAATTCCCTTGATTGGCTCTTCAAATTTATGTGGGGTAGAAATTCCGGAAATGAAACCTTCCAAATTCCTTCTGGCCAAATCTCGATGGGCTTTTTCTCTTCCCTTGAGGATTAATTCTATCTTAACTTTATTGCCCTTACTTAGGAATTTGTCAGCCTGATTTCTTTTAAAATTAAGATCATGGTCGTCAGTCTTGAGTCCAATTCGGATTCCCTTGGTGTCAATTTTTTTCTGTTTGGCTTGCGCTAATCGGTTCTGTTTGGATTGCTGATATTGATGTTTTCCATAGTCCATTATTTTGCAAACTGGAGGAAATGCTTTAGGAAAAACTTCAACTAAATCAAGCTCTCGCTCTTTTGCGATTTCAACCGCTTTCCAGGTTTCCATCTCTCCGAGATTGCTTCCTTGGTCATCGATAAGCATGATTTTCGGAACTCTGATAAATTCATTTATCCGAAGCGCATGAGGATCGCGGACTATTTTTTGTCTTGGTCTAAAAACTCTACGTATAATTTTTTGAAATATGATTCATGGGACCGGTAGGACACATGAGGCACATTGTTTTATTTTTTTGTGGAGTTGGCGAGAATTGCACTCGCGTCCAAAATTGAATTCAAAAAATATTCTACAAGCTTAGTTTGTTTATTCCGCCAGCTGGCGGATACAAAGCTTCGAAATGAGAAACAAACAAAAATTTTCGAAACTCGCCCTGAAGAATGTTTCGCGAAAATAATTCAGGAAATTATTTTTTGCTATCCCAATGTTTGACACCAGATTTCTCTATTGAGAGTCGAGAGTCTGATGGCTCTAGACTATTAAGCTAAAGCGGAAGCAAAAGAAGGAGCAAACGCTCGCGCGAAGCTTTCTTTTACTTTTGATATGAAGTTTGCACTTATATCTTTTGCAGAAATTTTTATGACCCTGCTGCAATAGTCAGCTTGCTTATTTTTCAAATAACAATCTGTCGAAGCTAAACAACCCCGAAATTGGAAATTTTAAATTTTCAATTTTAAATTTTCAAACAATTTTTAATGATTTAATTTCCAATTTATAAATTAAAGCATTGAGAAATTGAAAATTGTTTAGAAATTAAAAATTAGAAATTAGTAATTTTTTAATGTTCTTTCCATTCTTCTTTTGTCCTCTCTTTTTGCGATGGTGCTTCTCTTGTCAAACCGCTTTTTCCCCTTCGCGATAGCGAACTCAAGTTTCACAAGTCGCTTCTTAGTATACACACAAAGAGGCACCAGTGTCAAGCCTTCCACACTCATTTTTCCGATGAGATGTTTGAGCTCAGTTTTTCGAAGAAGCACTTTCCTGGGCCTTATTGGATTATAGTTTTTGGCGTCTCCCGCAAACTTGTAAAAGGGGATATTGGCATTGGTTAAAAACAGCTCATTATCCTTCCGGGTGATGAAACTTTCATTCAAGGAAATATGTCCGGTCTTGATTGATTTGACCTCTGATCCGGTCAAAACCAAGCCGGCTTCATACTTGTCTCGAAGCTCATAATCGTAGGTCGCTTTTCTGTTTTTTGCCAAAATATCCATACCTGTATCCTAGCACATTTTGCATCTACACACTATTAAAATTTTGGAAAAATCATAACAATTTCTTTAAGAATATTTGATAAGAAAAAGGCACATTTTTTTGTTTCTTTTTTGGCAAAAAAATAAATCAAATTTAATATATTGGATATCAAATATAAACATGCAAAAACCCTTTATTTTACTGGAAAAAGTGCATAATATTTGATATCCAATATTGGCTCATTTAAGCCTTGCACGCATTTCACCGTTATTATATAATATATGTATAAAAAAGGAGGTTTAAATTCTTGTTCAAAAAGGGGAAAATTCAGAAACAAAAATGCAGGAGAAAAACAAAAATTCAGAAAACAAAAGTGACGCTCGAGTCGAGACCTATTTTATAACTTTGTCGGAGGCGGCAAAGATATCCGGTTACACCCCGGAGCATCTTAATCTGCTTTGCCGCAAGGGTGTTTTGAGGGCCAAGAAGTTTGGAAGAAATTGGGAGACCACTCAGGGATGGCTGAATGAGTTTTTGTTTGTTGCCAAATCCGGTTCTGGAAAAAAATATAAGCGCAGAAAAAAGGTTGCCCTGAAGAAGAAAAATATTTCCGAAATTGAAGACTTGGCGAAAGAAAATTTAGAAGCTCAAAAAGAAGAAATTGTTGTTTTGGAAAAAACGGAAAAAGATTCAGATATTCCAAAAATTGAAAAAGAAAATATTTCTGAATTTGAAGAATCCGAAAGCGGAGAAGCAAAGGAAAATAAATTTTCTTTTGCCAAAATAGCTCGGGATTTTTCTTTGGCAGTTTTTGTTTCCTTTCTGATCTTCTTTTCCGTTTCTTTCATCCGATACGTCAGAACAAAAAATTACATTGCAGAAAAAAACATTCCTGAAAATATTTCAGAGGATGTTTTTTTGTCTTCTGATAATTCTGGAAGGATTGCCGGAGAAGAAAAAGTTAGAGGCGAAGAAACTGAGAACCCAGACCAAACTAAAAATTCTAAC
>CAZXKY010000004.1:16246-29398 GCA_964641975.1 uncultured Bdellovibrionales bacterium
TTTAAATTAAAAGAAATTAGTTTCGGGGGAGTCTTGCTTGCATCTGCTAGCGGAGAAAATCTGGAAACAGAAATTTCAGATGTTTCTAGCGAAGTGTTTGCGACCAAGGATGGAAAGCAAGCGCAGATTTTGATTTCTTGGAAAACAAACAAACCAGTCATTTCCGAAATTGAATATTCAAAGAGTGATATCAGAAATCCCAAAAAGCTTGCGGAGAAAGATTATGGTTTTAATCACAGCGTGGTGCTTTCCAAATTGGATCTGGCAACGACTTATGTTTACCAAATCAAAGCGAGAGATCGCTGGGGGAATGAGATCTCTTCCGAAAGATTTGGAATTTATTCCGGATCAAAGGCGGTGTCGGTCTTTGATTTGATTTTCAAAGCGGTCAACGAAACTTTCAGTTGGGCGATCAAAAAATAAAATGAAAACCAAAAGTAATAAAATCTTAATAGCTAGCCTGATGGTTCTGACAGTAGTCGGAGTGGCTTTTGGTTTTCGTTTAACCATGGCGCAGTCCACAAGAGAAATTAATGTTTCAGCCTATCTCGTTAACAGTGAAAACAAAGAAATCACTAACGGAGAATATGAAGTAATTCCATTCTCATAATCCCAAAATTCACGACAAAATGATGGGCGTAGAGGGAACATCTGAGCAGGTGATTCAGGGAATAAAAAATCTCAACAGCTTGGGTCAGAAAGTAAAAATAAATATCGTAATAACAAAGCTGAACTACAAAGACCTGGAGAAATTTGTTTCTTTTTTGCTTCAAAAATTTAAAATAGAAGAGATTCGTTTTACCATGGTTATGAATGAGGGAAACGTTACTTCTAATCCCAAGGGAATATTTGCCCGTATGAAAGAAGTGGCTCCGCATATTTGCCGCGCGCTTGATATTGCCAAAGACAAAGTGGGTTGCTACGTGTATAATATGGTTCCGTGTTTATTGCCGGACCACGAACGTTTTATCAATGATCTTGGGCAGCTTGATACAATTTTGGTTGGTCCTGAATTTGAAGCTTCTCTCGATGAAACCAGAAAAGGGAAAAAGGTAAAAGGAGAACAATGCAAAATTTGCAGTTTTAATGACAGATGCTACGGCGTGTGGAGAAATTATGCTGAAATATTTGGTCTTGATGAACTCAAACCAGTTAAATCGAAAAAGTAGCTGAACATTTTTTAAAATTATCTATGAAAGAAAAAGATATTATTCGAAGAGAGTATTATCAGGGACCAGTTGGAGCGAGTCCTTTTATTTATGCCGGATATGCCTGTAATAATAATTGCAAATTCTGTTTTGAAAAAGATCAAAAATTTTCTAAGAAATCGACCAAAGATTTAAAAAAAGAAATTAAAATTATCAGAAAAAAATTTCCTTTCATAAATTTTATGGGAAAAGAGCCGACTCTCAGAAAAGACATAGTTGATTTGATAAAATATAGCAGTAAATTGAAATTTGATCAGATTGGAATAACGACCAATGGAAGAATGTTTTTTTATCCTAATTTTGCGAAAAGAATTTTACAATCAGGACTTGATCAGGTGGTTATTACCGTGGCGGGCCACAGTGAAAAAATACATGAGTTTCACACTCAGGCAACAGGTAGTTTTGCGCAAACGCTCGGAGGGATAAAAAATATTATTAGATACAAATCTTCCCATCAAAGTCTGGTGCTCAATGTTATGATTACCAAAGAAAATGTTTCAATGACAGAGAAGATAGTAGATTTTTATTATAGAATAGGCGCGCGAGAGATAAATATTGGACACATATTGCCCTTCAATAAGGAGATAGCTGATGCGAAAGATTTTATTGCTCAGATGAAAACGGTTGTTCCGCATTTAATTTCAGTTGTAAAAAAATATGGAGAAAAGATTAAATTTCTTTTTGTTGAATATCCGCCATGTGTTTTTCCTGAAAAATATCGCTATTTATCATTTCCTTGTCTAGAAGAAAGTCCGCAAAAGAAATATTTTTCCCTATGTCAAAAATGCCCGTATAAAAATAAATGCAATGGCGTCCATGAATTTTATATCAATTTATATGGAACGTCAGAATTCAAGCTATAAAATAAAATTTTGTTTAGGCTAATCTGAGTTATAAATATGATAAAAAAAACGGTCATTTTTACCACTTACCAATGCAACAACCAGTGTATTTTTTGCATCAATGCTGAACGCCGAAATACTCCGGGCGAGAGCACGGAAAAAATAAAGAATGAAATGGTAGAAGCTCGTAAAAGAGGAGCAACTTATTTGGAGCTTATCGGAGGAGAATTCAATATTCTTCCGGATGCCATTCCAATGGTGCGTTTTGCTAAAAGTCTGGGATTCAAAACGATTATGATGGCTACTAACGGACGAATGTTCTCTTACCCGGATTTCACAAAAAAAATGATAAAAGCAGGATTAACGGATATTGTTTTTTCCATACACGGACACACAGCGGAATTACACGATGAACTTACGCAATCTCCAGGAAGTTTTAATCAGCTGCTTCAGGGATTATCTAATTTTAAAAAATTGAAATTCAAAAATATCGGATCCAATACTACGATTGTGAAACAGAATTACAAAGTTCTTCCGGAAATCGGTTCATTTATTTTTGATCTTGGAATCAGAAACTCGGAATTCATTTTTGTTGATCCAAATCACGGGGGAGCTAAGATAAATTTTGAAAAATTGGTTCCGAAGATTTCCGAAGCGGCTCCTTGTATCAGAAAAACTTTGGATATAGGAAAAAAAACATCGCATTGGCATGTCCGATATGTCCCGCTCTGCTATTTCGAAAAGTATCTCGATCAGATAAGCGAGTTATATGAAGTTAAGCAATTTCACACGGAACATATCGCTCCTGATTTTAAAAATTTTTCCGTTGAAGAATCACGCGCGCTTGTCGGAAGAAAAAAGACGAATCGATGCAAAAAATGCCGTTTGTATGATCAATGTGAAGGAATGTGGAAAAATTATCTGGATTATTATGGAGACAGCGAACTTAAACCTATTATTGATAAATAAATATGGGATTGGATTTATGTGTTTGGAACAAGTGTAATAATAGGTGTCTTATGTGTACCAATCCTCTGAAACCTTGGCCGGCTTGGGATGGCAGTTTTGAATATGATTTTGAATCCATCAAAAAAAGATTGGAAAAGAAAAAAGAAGAATTGGAAAAATCGGAAATCCTTTATCTTAGTGGCGGAGAGCCCACTCTTCATCCTCAATTTTTAGAAATCTTAAAATATATTAATCAAAATTTTCCCAAACTGAAAATAATGCTTTTAACGAACGGAAGAACTTTTTATTATGATAAATTTTCCAAAATACTGCCCTCAATAAAGAATTTATCTGTTGCTATTTCGCTTCATGGTCCGAATGCCAAGATACACGATGCGATTACGAGGATGCCCGGAAGCTTTGATCAGGCTCAGAAGGGGATAAAAAATATTCTTGAAAATCGAAAAAGGGGCCAGGAGGTAGAAATCAGAACTGTTGTTACGGGAAAAAATTACAAAAACCTTGGTAATACGTTACTATTTTTAGAAAAAGAATTTCCTTCAGTAGACAGAATAGCTATTGTTTTTCTGGAGATAGAGGGGCACGCTGTTCAAAATCTAAAATCAGTAGGAGCAAGCCTTTCTGATTTTAGTTTGATTCTTGAAAAAAATAAGAAAGCCATAATTAGTTCAAGGAAAATAAGATTGTATCATTTTCCGCTCTGCAAAGTTCCAGTTGAACTTTGGTCTTGCGTCTGGAGAACGCTTCCGAAAAAAGAAGTTGCTTTTGTCGAGAAATGCAGCGCTTGCTCATATAAAAAATATTGTTTAGGAATCCATAAGATGTATCTTAAATACGTTGGAAAAAAAGAGATAAAGCCAATGAAGAAAAAAATTTACTTGGAATTAAGTAAAAATTTCCACCATCCGATAAAATCAATTTCAATCAATAAAAAGAAAAAATGACATATATCGGTGAAATCATCCTTGTTATCTTATTTTTACCGGCCGTTGTATGGATTGGCTTTTGGGCTAGTATTCTTGATTTGAAGACGGGACAAGTTAAAAACAGGCTAATTAAAAAGGGATATACCTTTGGAATAATTATGTATGTTCTGCTCCTTGTGTCTTCGATATTATTTACGTATGTTTTTAGGCATACAGGCATTGAGCATTTAAAATTCGTTTATTTTTTCGATTTGCTGATTAATTTGTCTGTTGCTTTTGTTTTTGGATTTGTGTTCTGGAAACTTGATGTTTGGGCTGCAGCCGACGCTAAAATTTTTGCCTTATTTAGTTTTCTAATTCCGCTTACTATCTATAGATATAACAAAGTTCCATTTTTCCCCTCATTTGCATTCCTTCTGAATATTTTTATAATCTATATTTTTTTTCTGGCGCTTTCTTTCTTAGTTAATTTGAAACGGGATGATTTCAATGCAGGCAGCATAAAGTTAAAATTTGAATTATTAAAAAATAAATTTAATTTTTGGAAAACTGCTGTTGCAGTTTCTATTTTTGGAATGATATTTTTACTCGGTTTTTCTCTCCGGGTTATTCAAATTCCTGTTTCTGATTATTTTCCAATTATTTTTTATCTGGTATCTTTTTTATTGATAAGGCCGTTGAGCAAATTATTAAAAAAGAAAAAAGCATTATTCTTTGTTTTAGTGGGAATTGAAACCGGATATGTTATTTGGCTGACTGTTTTTTCGGATACATTCTCTTTTTCATCTTTCGGAAAGCAAATATTGAATTTTTCTTTTTATATGCTTGTTATTTTGATGGCTTTCCGACTTCTTAATTTATCTACTCGCTCTGAGCGTAAAATGGTTAAAACAGAAGAAATATCTGCTCGTATGGTTTTAACTCAAAGCAGTTTCATTAGAGTGAAAAATAAGAAGGGGCTTACGGAAGATCTGGGTTCGATTTATCCAGATGGCCTCTTGGAAAAACAATCCGAAAGCTTGCGCGATTTTTTGAAAAAAGAAAATATTACCGAAATTGAAGTGTTCAAAACTTTTCCGTTCGTTCCATTTATTTTTATTGGTGCCATTACAACTATAATCATAGGAGATTCAATTTCCCATTGGATAGTAAAAATAATTCGCAGCCTGAATTTTTAAAAAAATGAAAATTTCAATTTTGATGCCAGCTCTCAATGAAGAAAAGGCAATTGCTGAAACAATAAAAAATATTCCTCGGAAAGAGATTGAAAATAGTGGATTTGAAATGGAAATCCTGGTTGTTGATGGCGGAAGCACTGATAAAACGAAAAAAATAGCCCTTGATCTCGGAGCTAAGGTTTTTGAATGCGAAAGCGGCTATGGCAAACAGTATAAGTTCGGATTCGAAAAAGTGGAAGGCGATGTAATCGTAACTGCCGATTCAGACAACAGCTATCCGATGAAAGAAATTCCCAAACTGATTAAAATCCTGGTAAGGGAAAGGCTTGATTTTATAAACACTAATCGCTTTGTTGAAATGAATCCGGGTTCAATGCGGCTGCTTAATAATATTGGAAATCGAATACTAACCTTAATTGCCAACTTACTATTTGGTCTTAAACTTAAGGATTCTCAAAGTGGAATGTGGATTTTCAGGAAGAATATCTTAGAAAAGATAAAATTAACTTCTGACGGAATGGCGTTTAGCCAGGAAATAAAAATAGAAGCATTTAAAAGGCTTAGAGCAAAAGAAATCGATTCAAGCTATAACAAAAGAAGCGGAGAATCTAAACTAAACATATTCAAGGATGGTTTTTCCAATCTGACTCATTTGATCAAGAAAAGGTGCGGCTTTGTGTGAAAATTTTTTCACAATAAAGATTAATTTACCTCGTTAATATTATAAATCAGAATCGAAGTCCCAACCTGATAATCCGGTTTTCTTCCGGCGAGCCATTGATAGCTGTTTTCTGCCGTCTTTTCGTCGCCATAGATGCTTCCTTGCAGAAAGTTTGTGGAAATAGCATACCAGCCTTTTTCAATCGGACGTTTGCTGTCCCACCAGGTCTGATACTCGCTTCCTAAATAATATTCAATATCGCCTCCGCCGAAATAATCAACGCGGATGTTTTTTATTTCCGGATGCTGGGCTAAAAATACTTTAAGGCGCTTAAGGTCTTGTCCCCAATCAGCGTTAGAATCGGTAACATAGTGATATCCATTCCTTGGTCCTCCAACGGATTCATTGAAATAAGACATATAATTTGGATAAGCCAAGGCAGTTTGAATGGCTAAAACTGCCGAAAGAATGACAATGGAAAAATAAAATATATTCTGGGCGTGTTGATTTTGTCGGCTTTTAATGAAATCAAAGATAATTTTAGCAGTTAGTATGAAAGCGAAAGGAAAAATGGGGAAAAGGTGGCGAAGTCCGATGTTTAGGTTTCCGGTGATGCTTAAATAGGAATAAAGAATAACAAATGAGGCCATGGAAATAGAAGCGACATTGGTTTGCAGATACCTCTTTGTTTTTTCAAAGGCATTTTTGAAAAATTTCTCAGATCCGGAGCGGAGGGAAGTTATTCCAGAAGCCAATGCTAGTCCCAAAGCAGTGGCCATTAAAAACAGATTGACGATGGGTTCTTTGATAAGGAAGACAGTTGGAAAATAAGCCAGAAAGGCCTTGCTTGAAACTTGTCCCAGGAAATAAGCGCCATTTCCTCCGGCCACCCGGCGAAAGACATATCCAATGCCGATTCCGTAAGTGGAAAGCGGACGGGTAAGAGAATTTCCGTTCAGGAAATGGAGAGCTTTATTGGTGTATACATTTTTAATATTAGTGTCACTTTGGGGAAAATTGAAATTAATCGCCTCCGAAACTGTTTCTTTGGACATATTGAAAGTATTGGCAAAGTAGGCGATCCAAACGACAACCAGTGAAATTAAAATTGCCAGAATTCCTTTTCCGAAATATTCTCCCAACATTTTAATCTTGCTTCTTCCGTCGGATATTTTTACTAGCGGGTAGGCAACTAAAATTATCCCGAGAATCGGGAAAGCCATAAGAGAGGAAAATTTGGCAAGTTGCAATAGTCCCAAAAACAATCCGCCCAGCAGCACATTCTTCCAGGAAGGATTTTTGATGAATTTTATAAAATAATAAAAGGAAAAAGTGATGAAGGCGGCAATCCCGATGTCAGTAGTGACAAAATGATTATGCCCCAAGATATTGGGATTGAAAGCGTAAAGCGCCAAGGCAAAGAGTCCGGCAGGTATTCCGGCCAGCTCCCGTGTCCATTTAAAAATAAAAAGTCCCAAAAGCAAAGAAAGAAGAATAATCGGGAAACGCGCCCAAAAAATTATTTTATCCGCGTTATTTCCGGCTTCATAAAGCAGATGTCTTCCGGCTGCCCATTGTCCTTCATCCCATTTATTTGGAAGCTCTCCTGCCCAAAAAGGCTGAGAAATATCGAAATTTAGGCTCATAAAAGCCAAAGGAATTCCGGCTAAATCTTTAATAAGCGGGGGATGCTCCGGATTGAGGCGGATTTCGTGCTGGGTAACATAGCTATAGGCGGCTCCGATGTGGGCCGTTTCGTCGAAAATAGCGCTGTCATTTTTGGCATTCAAAATCGAAACAATTAGCATAAATCCCAACATTATGCCGATTAATATTTTGTAATTTTTTTCCAGAAATTTTTTCATATTCCTATTATCTTTGCGAGGAGCGTAGCGACGAAGCAATCTCTAAAATGTTAGTTCCTCAAAGTTGGGATTAATACTTTTTATTAAATTTAGTTTCTTTTTTCTTGAGCCACCTTTAATTTGTTTTTCTCTCATTATTGCATATCGTATCTCATCGAAGTATTCTGCATAGACAAGCTTATTAATTCTGTATTTTTTCGTGAATCCTTTTATCAGTCCGCTTTTATGCTCTTCAGCACGCCTAGCTAAATTATTTGTTACTCCAGTATACAAAACAGTATTAATTTTATTGGTCATTATATAAATCCAATATTGTCTGGACATATATTATTTTTTAGATTGCTTCGCTTCGCTCGCAATGACAGACAAGTTTATTTGCTTAAAGCATAGAAATTCATCCCAAAAGAATCAGTGAAGGTCTGAAGTTTCATATCTGGAAATCTTGAATTAATGCTTGCTGTTATTTCTTCTTTGTAAAAATCAGTAAATAAAACTGTAAAATTTTCGGTGTCTTTCGGTTTGATATTTTCTATTTCGACTGGATGCAGATCACGAAAATTTTGGTTTTCCCAGTTAAAAAATCTTGGAGGAACTCTTTGCATGTTTCCCACCACTACGAATATTTCATTATTAGGAGGAATGGTTTTAATATATGTTTCAATGTCAGCCATGGTTTTTTCAAAAGCTTGGGCTGCTTCCGGAGAGGGTGCCCAGAAAGCAAAATACTTTATCGGGTTAAATATTCCGATTGCAATAAGCATGACAATAACAAAAGGCGCAATGAAATGGTTGAATTTGAAACTTCTTCTTTCTGAAAGACCGATTAGATAGTTGAAGGCAAATCCCGTAAAAATGAAAACCACTGGAAGGGTTCCGATTGCGCGCAAAGCGTGTGGATTGCTTTCTGCTCCCATAAATTCTGGAATAAGCATCACAAAAAACCAGGCGAGCAGGGTAATGTAAATAGCAAACTTTTCATCGCGGATTTTTTTAACAAATCTCAGAAAGATTAGATGAAAAGATTTGGTTATTATATAAATGATTCCGAAAAGAAATGCAATTCCGGTGATGGGGTCGAGAAGCGGATATGGAGGGTAATTATGTCTCCAATTCTGGTCTCCCCAAAAAGTATACTTTGCCAGGCTTAATCCGAAAGTTTTGAGAAAAGTCGTGGCGAAATGACCTTGATTTACTTCTGGATTAAAAATTGAAATATTGGATGTTCTAGATGTCCAATATTCCGGATGGGCGTAGAAAAAAGTATAAAGCATCGGAGCGGCGGTCAGAAAAGTAAAAAGGATGAAAATCAAAATATGCTTCCAATAATTCTTCAAAAATCTTTCCTGGCATGCAATGAGAGCAACGAGAGCAACAACCAGGATGAGCGGAGTGACGCGAAAGGAGATATAGGTGTGGAGACCGATTCCCAGGAATAATCCGGCAATGATAAAATCAAGCCATTTTTTAGTGCGAACACCCTTGAAGAGAAAATAAAAAGAAAAAACCAGCACGAACGGGAGCATATTGGCGCGGAAAGAAATTCGGCTGAAATGGATCGGCCAAAAAGAAACAGCTACCAAAAATGAACTGATGAATCCGACTCTTTTTCCGAAAAGCTCTTTGGCCAGGAGATATGTTCCCAATATGGTCAAAGTTCCGAAAATAATGGATGGCAGCTTGAGGGTAAAAGTGCTGACGCCGAAAAATTTGAAACAGAATGCGATAATATTCATAAAAAGCCCTTCGCGTCCGTTGTTGGCAGAATAGAACCATTGATAAATTCCAGTATCATTTGCTTCAAGGGCGTCAATTCCGTTTACCGCTTCATCGGGATAAAGTCCTGGAGGGGCGCTGTTAATGTTATAAACACGGAGAAAAAATCCGAGAGCGATAATAAACGCCAAGAGAGCATAAGTTGCGACTTTTTTGTTTTTGATTTCCATATTTTTTCCCCTGCCGGATATTTTTAGAAGCATTGGTTTTGCTAAACAAAACTTATTCAACAAGGTGAATTTTTATTTTTTATATTTGTTTTTAGTCCGATTGAATTTGTGGTATAATTATAACATAAAAAACATCGTAAGGAAAAAGAGAAAGATAATATTTTTCAATTTTTTGTATGTTTGGATCAGGAAAAATAGAGAAAATTCCCCAGAAAAGGAAAAAAGGAAATCTCAGTGGCGGTAGAAAAGGAGAAGACAGGAAGTTGAGGAAAGAATCCATAAAAGCTAAAAGGCAGAAAGAACCTGCTGATTTTTCTATGCCTGAAAAATCCAATGTAATTAAAAAACCTCCAACAAACAAACTTAAAGAAAAACTCGAGAAAGAAGCAAGCGAAATAATCGAAGGAGCACCGAAAATGAGCGTTGAAGAAGCGGCGGAAAATCTTATAAAATCTGCTTTGAAAAATGAAGATATTTTTGATGAAGATGAAACATCAGAAACGCTTACTCGCTCAAGTGTGCCAGCTGTTCAAAATAAAATAAAAATTTTTAAAGGCTTTGGTGCAGCGACTGTGGGGCCAGATAAAAAGAACGATCCGATTCCGCTCGGGAAATCTTCTTTGGGGGAAAGAAAAATAGGGGAATCGAAAGTTGAAAATTTTTCAGAATATGAAATTGAAGTAATGAAAATCTACAAGGAGCATGTTGAAGGAATGGTTGATTTTATAAAGAAACTTGATTATGTGGGTAAATTCGGATTCGAAGAAAAAGATGTGAAGGATTTAATAAAATTCCAGATTAAAAGATTCCAAGATGGTTTTGCTCAGTATATTATTGATAAAAATGAATTTTCCAGCCAAGAAAAAGCTGAAAAAGCCTTTCAAACGATAACAAATGAATTGGGGAAATCGGTTCAATTAGAGGAAATTACCGAAGAAAAAGATGATCCGGTGAGGGCGGCGGCTTGGCATACTATTCACAAAATTGAAAAATCTCCAAATTTTACCTTTGAAGATATTAATGCTTCTACAATGAAAGAAGCTGATCAAAAGTTTTTGGATTTAACAAGAAAATTATGGGGAGAATTTTCCGTTCATGGAGGCGATCCCAGGATAAATGATAAGGGGGAAGTTTATATTCCGTGTGAGTCTGATTTGGATGGCGAAAGCTATCTGAAGATTTTAGAATTAGCTGGATTTTCGATTGATCGGAGCAAGGTAAATTTCGTGAAAAAGGGAGAGATGCCAGAAGAAGGGGTCATCGGGGATACTTCGAAAAGAAATGGCGTGGTTGCGGAGGAAAAAGGCAAAAGAATTATTTTCGATCATCATACGCCTGAAGCAGCAAGGGATACTTCAGCAACTAAATATACCTATGAAACTTTAGTTAAGTTTGGTTTATTGGAAAAAAATCCAGAACTTGAGAAATTTGTCGAATTTGTGACCAAAGTCGACAGTTTTTATTTTTCTCTGGATGAGGAGAAGAGAGTTTATGAGAATTATTCAAAAAATCTTTATGGCCTATGCAATAGGATGAAGCCTCAGGATATCTTGGAACTCTTCAAAAAAAGCTCTTTTAATCCTTCTGAAAAATTAGATGATGACTATCTGAAGAAATATAAATATTTTAATCCGGCAATGAAAAGAGAAGAAACTCTTTTTCAATTGGCCCAGCATATTGAGCAAAAAATTAAATCTGGAGAAAAAGAAATTGATAATTTGGAAAAGATGGGATTTTTTGTTGATACAGGCGATGATCGTTTCGGGAAAATTTTGATTGATACTAAAAAAACGAACGGCAATGGAAACTGGTATCCGAAAGTTGATAGCGAAAATCATTCCGGCCAGCTGGCGATCAGGTTGAGGAGATACGGAGGATATCTTTTGTGGTCACAGGAGGAAAACAGTTTTATCCTTTATACAAACAAAAGGATGGATGAAAATTCAGTTCCGGGAGGATTTATCCAGGGAGAAAATATGCGTGGACACATACTGGTCAAAGGGTTTAATGATCCTGAGCCATTAAAGATAAAAATAGAAGACATTTTTTCCAAACTTGCCGGAAAGAAATTTGAATTTGAAAAGAAACTAAAAGAAAAAATAGAGACAGAATCAAAAGGGAAAAGAATAATCAAACTACTTATTCAGGGAAATTTGACAGAAGATGTTTTGAAACAAACAGCCAAGGACTCGAAGATTTCCTTGAAGAGGCTTCTGGATGAAATCATAAACCAGCTTAACTATAGGGTTAAAAAAACTTTCCAGGATGAAGTGAAAAAAATGCCGAAAGGCAAAGATACAGTTATTGAAAGAAACCGGGTTGCCATTGAAATCTTACTTGAGTACCAGAAAACAAAAAATAGCAAAAATAGCCAAACTTCCCAACAGTCTGCCATAAAATCACCACAGGAAGTTAAAACTCCGGAAAATCCGCCTGTCAAAAAAGATCAGAAACAAGAAAAAATTTCCAGTTCTGTGAAAAAGTTAACGAAGTTATTCTCTGATTTCGAATTATCTTATGATGCAGTCAAGGCGGAAGCGAAAAATATCCAAGTATCTCTAGCCGAACTCGCAGTTAGTTTTATTAAAGGAAATAACGAATTGAGTGCCATATATGGAGAAAGAGAAGGCTCTATTGATAAGCAGGATGGCAATGCGGTTGAAAAATTAGCGATGACGATAATTTTGGAGGATGAGAAAAACAAAGTGGAGGAAAAAATAAGAAATGAAGGAGAAAGTGATATTTTAAGAATAATTTTAGAAGAAATTGAAGTTGATTTATTCGAAATTAAAATGGAAGCAATTTTATAAAATAAAAAGTTGTTAATTTAATGAAATGAAAAAAGAGCCATTCATTGCAAATCACACAGATGAAAACAGAGAAACTAAAAAAGAAAGTAAAATAAGACAAGACATATTAATTAATGAGCTTGTCTCCTTGCTAAAAGAAAGAAAACTAACAAGAGATATTATTAAACAAGAGGCAAGGAACTTAAATATCGAGTTTGAAAAATTGAGCTATAGAATTTTATTTAAATCTTGTTTGTTAGATGATTTTTATGGCTATGCAAAAGAAATAAGGAGTAAGAAAAATACCGAGATTGCTAAAGAGGAAATTTTATATAGCTATTTTGAAAAAATACAGCAGGAACAGGAAAATGTCACAGAAGAAATTCAACCTGCTTTGACTGACGAATCGCAGGTCGTAAATGAAGAGGAAAAAACAGAACCAGTTCAGCAGATTGAAATAGAAGAATTGGAGGAAATTGAAATAATCCCAAAACCAGAAAGGAAAAATTGGCGGGATGTAAAGAGGGAGACAGAAGTAATGGCAGTGGAGGATCTGGACGGGAGCATGCGGACATTTGAAAAGCATGTAAAAAAATTGGGAGTAACGGAAAAAGATTCAAGCGGTCGTTGGATTTGGAAAGGCGGAAACAAGAAATTGGTTTTTCTGGGAGATATCTTGGGCGATCGGTCGATGGATGGGACTGAAATAACTTCCATTATTGGAGATTTGAATGCACAAGCTGAAAAACAAGAAGGTCAGGTCGATCATCT
>CAZXKY010000005.1:0-25750 GCA_964641975.1 uncultured Bdellovibrionales bacterium
TTGTCTTTGGCGCTAACTCGAAACTGAGCCAACATATTTTTGTATATTTTCTTTTTTATTTTTAGTTTGCTTATCGGAAGATTGTTAAACTGATTTTCTTTTCCTGGAGTTAAAAATTTGCTCCAACGATATTTTTTTCCGTCAAAATTATAAGAAATGTTTTCTTTGGCGCTTTCGCTATAATTCATTTTATCTATTTCTTTTTTGTTTGGATCAAGCAGATAGATAGTTTCATCTGAATTATTAAGTGCAAACTTAAATTTATCTTTGTAAATAACCAAATAACCATTGGATTTTATTGTTGTTTCAGCGGAAATCTCATATTCTCCTGTTTTAGAAGAGTCTCTCAATATATACCCAGATAAATCAATATTTTTTTCGGAATAATTATAAAGCTCGATAAATTCATCATTATCTTTTCCTTTGGGATTCGGAAAAATTTCGTTTATTCTAATTTTATCAGAATATTCTTTAGTCTTTGGATTTTCTTCTGGCGACATTCCATAGTGGCTATTTTGAGGAGAAGGATCGTCCTTAATTTCAAAATCTTTATGATTATCGTCTGTATCTTTTCCCATTTCTTTTCTTTCAATACTCTTCCCATCAGAAGGACTGGTTGCAGGTAAGCTTCCCTCAAAGTCTTTTGCTAAGCCAAAACCAACCTTATCGATAATTTTATCATCTTTATCATACAGGATGACAGTGTTGCCTGAGGCCATGGAATTGCTTTTATTTGAATAGGCCATATCAGCGCCAACAAAAGAAGCATAATCTGGAGAAGCAATTAGAAAATATCCTTTGGAAGGTATTTCTCCTTTAAATTCAGAAGAACTAACCAGATAATAGAATTTGTCCAAATCAGTTTCTTTTTTTAGCTTGTATCCATTAAGCTTTATCGAATTATCAGTCGGATTATAAAGTTCTACGAATTCATTTTTAGAATTATCTTTTTCCCCGATCATTATTTCATTGATTACAATATGACTATTCGCCCAAACAATTTTTGGCAAAATAAAAGACCCTGCTGCGATAAACAGAATCAACAAAAACATAAAACAAAAAGTTTTTCCTCCTTCACTTTTCACCCTATTGAATAAATTGCGCCCCATGAGATTGCTCTGATAAATTCAGAACAATTCAACAGGGTAAATTTTTTCACCCAAATTTTTATTTTTCTACATTATTTCTTTGTGAATTTCTTGCCTAATCATCTCCCCTAAATCGTTTGTTTCTTCCCTCTTTTGAACTTTTTGAAGGCTCATGACTAAGTCTTTAATTTTATATGGATCCGGAACCTGGCGAAAAATAAATCGCTCTTTTTCTCCGGCGGTCTGAATAAAAACATCTCCATAATTCAAAATTGTCGGGAGAAGTCCTTTCACCTCGACTGTTACATCCTGAATCTTTTCAAATTTCAATTCGCTAAGGCTTCTCATAAAAAGACCTTTTTGCTCAATATTGATTATTTTTTCACTAGTAATTACCCAGATATCAAAATAGTAATCAATCCAGACAAAAAATATAAATGTCCAAAGAACAACCGCAAATAAGCTTTCCCCAAAAGTAAGAAATTTCGAAAGACTTCCCTCTTGAAATACCGAAAAATATGAAGGCAGAAAATTAAAAACTGCAACCAAAATTAAGACTAGTAAGAAGATAGGAAAAAACTGTTTCAGAATATTAAACCAGTGGCGATGGATTATTTTAACTATTACCTCCCTATCTTTTATTTTGTCCAATAAAAATCTTCCTAACATCTTATTTTTATTAAAAAGTTAAAAGTGATTCGATGTCATCAGCGCTAATATTCGTAAACAGCGCGTAATTAGCGCTTATTATGGCCACAAACACTCCGCAGAAAATAATGAGCATCAGAAGCATTGCCACTTTATTATATGAATATTTGATAATATGGTAAACAACAAAGATTCCCGCGATAACAGAAAAAGCAAGAATCAAATAATAGAATATTTGAAAGACGAGAATTGACATATTAATTTTTTAATTTATTAAATTAATTTCCCTTGGGTTTTTTCGTCAAACTTTTTTCCCAAATGGCGAAATCCGTTTTCCGTTACCACTCTTCCCCTGGGAGTTCTAGCTAAAAATCCCAGTTGTAAAAGATATGGCTCATAAACATCCTCAATCGTTTCTCTTTCTTCAAGCGTTGCAGCAGCAATTGTTTGCACTCCCACCGGACCTCCATTAAATTTTTCAATAATCGTTTCCAGAATATGGCGATCAGTCGGCTCTAATCCCTTGTTATCAATATCCAAAATTCGAAGCGCTTCCAGGGCTATTTCCGCATCAATAATGTCCTTATCGCTAATTTGGGCAAAATCTCGAACTCGCTTCAAGAGCCTGTTTGCCACTCTGGGAGTTTTTCGGCTGCAAAGAGCGATTATTTCCGCGGCTTTTTCATTCATTTTAAAATCCAGAATCCTGGCAGAGCGATTCAATATCTTTCCAACCTCTTCTTCTGTGTAAAAATCCAGTCGATTGATAACTCCAAAACGATTGCGGAGCGGATTAGAAAGCGATCCCAGCCTGGTTGTCGCGCCGATTAGAGTAAATTTTGGAAGATCGAGCTGCAAGGTTCTGGCTGATGGTCCTTTCCCGATAATTATGTCTAATTTATGATCTTCCATCGCCGGATACAAAACTTCTTCAATCAGCTTGTTAAGGCGATGAATTTCGTCGATAAAAAGGATGTCCCCGTCCTGAAGATTAGTAAGAATTGAACCCAGATCTCCTACTCTTTCAATTGCCGGACCCGAAGTAACTCGAATATTTACTCCCGTTTCCTTTGCGATAATGTGAGCGAGTGTGGTTTTTCCCAATCCCGCCGGGCCATAAAGTAAAATATGTTCAATTGGCTCTTTTCTTTTTCTGGCGGCATCGATAAGAATTTTAAGGTTTTTCTTGGTCTTTTCCTGCCCAACATACTCTTCGAATCTTTGAGGTCTGAGTGTATTGTCCAGTCCGCTATCTTCCACTTGTTCTTTGGAGTTTGTAATCATAAAGCCATTTTAACACGATTTGACAAAAAAATAAAGATATGTTAAACTGGCTTGTTATGAGAAAAGCTATTGTTTTTTGCTAACCTGTAGACAATTGGTGGCTTCTATCTTTTGCCGTCAATACTGGAAACTTTTTTTGCCCAGATACGGGTATTGGGGTCTCGGCTCTGGTATTCCTCGGCACTGTTTCTACCCCGGAGTTCCTAATTCTGGGATTTGTCTACAGATTAGCAAAAAAGAACGCTTAAGGAGGAGGATTTGCAATCCATGAATACCAATGATAGGTTATCGGCGATGGAAAGATATCTCGGTTCAGAATTTGTTAAGGAGCATGTGTCTTTAACAGAAGATCTATGGTACCTACTTAATGATCAACATTCTGAAGAATTTTCAATTACTGACATGTGCATGATACTCTTTATGAATTGTGGAAGCACTGGTCCTAGTCGTTCAATGAATGAGGACAGCTCTCATTGTATGGCAAAAATAGTCGGTCATTCCATCCTTCTTCAACTCCCAGAAAAACACAAAGGGCTTTGGATTGGAATTGGAGGAAAATATATCAAAAAAGCAGTTGCTATACTCCAGAAAATTGGATACTCATTACGAGTAATATAATGACCGTTGACAAAATTGGCAATGGTTCAGGGCAATGAAGCACAAAGTAACGTATCACATGCGTTACTTTTTTTATATTCCAAATAAAAAAAGCAGAACCAGTCCGCTTTTTTATATGTCATCCTGAGTCGCCGTGACGAAGGATCCCTAACGAATATAGACTAGTGAGAATAATACTGAGATTCTTCACGCGACGTTTAGAACGACAAAGAAAAAATAATCTAAAACTTAAAAGATTATTCCTCAGTGACACGCTCCACTTCTTCTAATGTCGTTTCGCCTTCCAAAACCTTCAAAGTTCCGTCTTGCGCCATGGTGAGCATTCCTTTTTCAACGGCCTTATCCCGAATTTGAGTTGAAAAAGCGTTTTGAAAAATCATTTCCTTAATTTCTTTGTCGATCACCAAAACCTCGCTCACTGTGGTTCTTCCTTTGTATCCAAGTCCGTTGCATTTTTCACATCCCTTTGCTTTGTAAATATTTTTTACAGAAGGAATTTCTACCCCGACTTTTGGATTAATTGATTTTATCACCCTGTTTATCTTCTCCATATCTTCCTTAGACGGTTTTACTTTTTCTTTGCAGCTGCAAAGTTTTCTGACCAGGCGCTGCGCCATAAAAGCATTGGATGAGGTTCCGAGATCATCTGATCGAACTCCCATATTTAAAAGCCTCTGAATAGAACCCACTGAATCATTGGTATGGATTGTCGATAAAACTAAATGACCAGTAAGCGCTGACTGCATCGCAACCTGAGCCGTTTCTTCGTCGCGAACTTCCCCTACCATCATTATATCCGGATTCTGACGCATAAGCGCTCGCAGAGCCGTGGCAAACGTATATCCTCCGCTTTCATTCACCTGCGTTTGAAGCACTCCTGGAAGTTGATATTCAATTGGATCTTCAACCGTAATAATTTTTACTTCCGGTTTATTGAGTATCTTGAGTATGCTATATAACGTGGTCGATTTTCCGCTTCCTGTTGGACCAGTGTTGAGAAATACTCCATTCGGTTTTTGAACTTCGCTCAGAATCTTATCCAGATTTTGCTTCCTGATTCCCAGTTTATTAAGATCCAGCGCTACCGCTGATTTATTGAGAAGCCGCATCACCACTGTTTCTCCAAATCCTCCCAAGATTATGGAAACACGTATGTCCACTTTAGTATCCTTGATGGTTCCGAAAGGCTTATCAAGGACAATTGAAAAACGACTGTCCTTCACGCCTTCACGCACTTCCGCTTTAAATCCGCAAAGCACTTTTACTTCTCCCAAAAATGACGGATATTCATTGAGTGGGATTGTTCCGGCTGTCTGGAGGATACCATCGATTCTCAATCTAATCTTTACATCATCTTCTTCTGGTTCAATGTGGATATCTCCCGCTTCCAAGAGCAACGCGCTGGCAAAAACAATTTTAAGGATTTCTTTCTGATTAGATTTTCCAATAAGCGCTCCCAATTTTTCGAAAGAAGAAATATTATCCGCGGTTTTTTGAAGCACATCTTCAGAAACAGAAATCGATCTTGCTAAAACCTGGGACATTAATTTTTCATAAATGTCCTCCAGAAAATCAACCTGTCCGGTAACACGCCAAACTTCTTCAAGAGAGGTTATTCCTTCGATGGCTTTTAGAATTCCATCCTGCGCCATGGTTATCATTCCATTTTCCAAAGCTGCCTTAGAAATATCGCTTTCACTTCCCATCTCCAAAATCAGTTTTTCAATTTCATCATTCAGCGTCAAGACTTCATACACTCCGATTCTTTTTCGGTATCCGAGATTGTTGCATTTGGGACATCCTTTGGGTCGATAAAGATATTCAATATTTTTTGGAATCTCTATTTTGGATTTAGGGGAAATTATGGAAAGAATTCGCTTGAGAGATTCAATTGTTTCCTTGGCTGGTTTGTATTGTTCTTTGCAATAAGAACAAAGCCTTCGAACCAATCTCTGGGCAATAAAAGCATTTATTGAAGGAGAAATCAGATTCGGTTTAATTCCCAGTTCTATCATTCGAGGAATAGACGCAGCTGCATTGTTAGTATGAAGAGTGGAAAGCACTAGGTGCCCGGTAAGCGCCGCATTTACCGCAATATCAGCTGTTTCTTCATCTCGAATTTCTCCTACCAGAATCACATCCGGATCCTGGCGGACAATCGCCCGAAGACCATTAGCAAAATCATATCCCTTTCCTTTATTAACCTGAGTCTGAGAAATTCCTTTAATCTGATATTCTACCGGATCTTCCACGGTGATTATCTTTACATCTGAATTATTTAAAGTATTGATAAGCGCATAAAGCGTGGTAGTTTTTCCACTTCCCGTCGGACCAGTGGTAAGAATCATTCCGTTGGTTTTTTCTGTCTGCTTTTTGATTTCTTCATATGCTAGTCCTCGAAGCCCGAGATCTTCCACTCGAAGAAGAATATCCGATTGGTTAAGGAGGCGCATTACAATGCTTTCTCCATGATTTCCCGGAATAATACTCACACGAACATCGACTCTTCCTTCTTTTTCTTCTGTTTTTGATATTTCTTCTTTATTTCCACTGTTTAAATCTATGGAAAAATGTCCATCTTGGGCAATATCCCGAAGATTAATTTTCATCTTTCCCATCATCTTTATTCTGGAAAGAATAGACCGGTAAATGTCATTAGGGAAAACTCCGATATCCTGAAGCACTCCGTCGATTCGGTATCTCAGCCGCACTTCCTCTTCCTGTGGCTCAAAATGGATATCGCTGGCCCGCATTTTCAATCCTCCAGCCATGACAATGTTAACAATCTGAGTGGTTGGAATTTCTCTCATCCGATTCTTAAGCTCCAAAAGATCTTTAAATTGCTTTTCAAATTCTTCAAGATCCTTCCCATGAAGGCTCATTTTGAGCATATCAATATTCTCCAAAAGCGGAACTTCCTTGTATTTTTTCCAGATTCTTTGAAGGGAAGATCCAGAAATAACATAGATACTCACTTGCCATCCGTTAGTTTCTTTCAATTGGCTGATAAATTCAAGCGTTTCTTTGTTTTTTGGATCAACGATAGCAAAATGAAAACTGGTGCCTTTTTTTCGAAAGACAGCCGTATTATATTTATGGGAATCCGCTTCGGAAATGATTCGAATATCGTCGGCATTAAATGGAAAGATATTGAGATCGATATATGGCAAACCGGCGTTTCGCGCAACTGACGCTACTTGTTCCTCCTCTTCCATCTTGCTCATCTGGCTGAGGATGGTTTGCGTTTTAAAAGTTTTTTCTGATACTTCTGATTTTTTTCCTTGAACTACTTTTGGCATATTTTTTACCCTATCAAGTAAATTTTGCTTAGCAAAATTATTTTTCTAAAAGAAAAATTACTCTATAGGGTGAATTTTCTTTTCTCTATTTTAACGCATTTAAAAACAATTAGCAAAATAAAAACCGCTAGTTTGTCTTTCTAGCAGCCTTCAGGTGATACTTATTTCAATAATTTTCCGCACTAATTTGCGAAGCATACAAATTGAGCAGCGTGAGCGTAAAATTCGGTCTTGTTCCGAAGGAACAACCTGAATTTTTAGCGAACAAGCGAAAATTTTTGCTGAGCAAATTTCGTGCGGACGCTTTCTTTCTGTCCACTTTCTTTGGCGCCAAAGAAAGTGGACCAATAAAATTACAGTTTTTTCATCTTTTCCAACGCCTCTTTTTCCGCTTCAATAATATTTTTTCCTTCCAGTTTAAAGTTCACGATATCCTGCTTGGCGTTTCCGTTGAAGATTCCGACTATTTTTTTCACCATTTCCGGATCGCCGCATTTTATCATTCCATTCACAATATCGGTTTTTTCATTATAAAGCACCATAAAAATATTACTGGCGGAATAATTGTCTTTTATTTTCTCCAAAATAAAGGGAATATCCTGTGGATTGCTCCGACTTTGGACAAAATCCTCAATCGACATAAGCGACCAAATTAATTTTAATTCTTCATCCAGATTAAGACGCGCCATCACCCTTCCCCAAAGCTTCAAGGTATTAAAAGGCTGAGTTTTATACAGCCAGCGAATAATTTCCTGTTGTTTAGCGCCGTTATCCATAAGTTTGGCGGCAACCTGAAGTGATTTTGGAGTAGTATTTTTTCTTTGAAAGCTTTCTGTTCCGCTAATGATTCCCGTTAAAAGGCAATTGGAAATTTTTTCATCCATCATTTCTACGCCAATTTTTTCCACAATATCAAACAAAACTTCTGCAGTTGAAGAGGAAGTGATACTGACAATATTAATTTGCCCGAAGTTCTCATTGTTGGAATGATGATCAATATTAACCAAAGGAACTTCATAAAAGATATCCGGATTTTCTTCAAAAATTTTTCCCAGCGTTTCTTTGTCTGGACTATCAAGCACCACTATGGCATCGTATTTCGACTTGGCTGGAATGAAAGAAAAATCTCTCGGATCAATTGATCCCTTTTCCGGAGTAATGGAAATTCGAAGTTCGTCGTCAAAAAATTCCGGCTTCACGTTGCTGATTTTGTTATACTTGGTATTGAAAACTAAAATAAATTCCTTGGCCTCCGCAATGCTTGAAGAAATGTTTTCCGGTTTTGGAAGAAATTTAAATCTTTCCAGCTCATTAAATCCATCAACAAAAGCCAGCGTCGGAACGATTCCTTTTTTCTCCAGAAAATAATAAAAGGCCCAGCCGGATCCGATTGCATCTCCAGTTGGGTTTTGCGGCAAAATTATCAAAATATTTTTTGATCCTTCTAATAATTTTTCCAGTTGTTGGATTGGTTCCAGCGCCATAACGATAAAGCTGTAGATTTAGAATAAAAAAACCTGTTAAAAAATGCTAGTTATTCAGCTTAGCAAAGCTATTTTGCTATGTCAATCCTGGCTTGACAATTTCTCAATTTGGGTGTATAATATACTGTTATAGAATGAAAATCCGGCCTTCTAAAAGAAGGCTAAAAAAGGAGAAAAGACATGAAAAAATTGGTTCTTTTGACAGTAGTAGCGGTATTATTCCTTGGTGGCTGTATAGCAGATATGCAGCCACGCCATTCATACCAGCGAAACCTAAGCTATTCGTCGGTATGCGGGAATCTTTCACCGCGGGAATGCGAGGAAAGATCCAGGGCGGTTCGTTCAGCGTTAGATACAGAGGAACGCGCTCGCCAAATGGAGGTCCGCGCAGCCTACGATGAGGAAAACCTCCGTCGAATGGAGCAGGAAAGGCTCCGGAGATCGATTAGCATCTTCGGAAACGACCTTCCTCGAGGAGTAAGAAATTGGAATCGCATCAACAGATAGCGATTCCGGGAAGCGGGAAGCTGAAAACTCAAGATTCTTTGAGAACAGCCCTCCCGCTTTTTAATTTGCCATAATTGTCTGCAAGCGAAGTGAGCAGACTAACAGTAAAATAGCTCTTCCATTTTTTTCATATCTACGCTACGATACTTTTATGGAAAAATTCATCACAACCAGCAAAAACCAAACCCAAAAGCTAGGTGAAGAACTGGCCAAAGAGCTAAGAGGCGGCGAGGTAATTTGCCTTTCAGGGGAATTAGGCGCCGGAAAAACCACCTTTACTCAAGGCTTGCTTAAAGGGTTAAAAGCAAGGGGTCCTTATACCAGCCCGACTTTTGTAGTAATGAAAAAATACAAGAATATTTATCATATCGATGCCTACCGGATCAAAGACAAGGATTTACTGGAGCTCGGCTGGGAAGAGATGCTTGCTGAAAATCCGCCAGCTGGCGGAAATATCATCATTATCGAATGGGCGGAAAGAGTTCGGAAAATAATTCCGGATAATGCAATCTGGATAAATTTCAAGTGGTTGGATAAAAACAAAAGAGAATTAAAATTATCCTGACTATTGCCAAAATACAGATATCATGCTAAAAATAATAGTGATCTCAGTCAAAATATAATTTCTAAAAATAATAACTATGCCAATCAAAAAATCCGCTAAAAAGTATATGCGGGTCACCGAAAGAAAAACCGCCAAGAACAAGATTACTAAAGGAATCTTTCGCAGCAATATTAAGAAAACCAAAGAAGCAATTTCTGCCGGAAACAAAGAAGAGGCAAGCAAATGGCTAAAAGCATCTATCAAAGCTTTGGATAAGGCCTCTCAAAAAAAAGTTATCAAGAAAAACACCGCCGCTCGAAGAAAATCCAGGCTCAACAAGATGGTCAAAAACCTCACAGCCAAAAAATAGCACTTCGGATGTCATTCCTGCGAAAGCAGGAATCTACACAAACGATAATCCACAGACTTTTAAAAGCGTAGCCTCCTGGTCAAGCCAGGAATGACATGTAAAAAAATCAGCCTTCAAAAGCTGATTTTTTGTTTTAATGAATTTCAATGAATTTCTCAAATCCCTATCTCAAATCTCAAGCCTTCTATATTTCCACGATAAAACGATCTAGTTCCGTTTTTATTTCTCCTTTGCCGGTTTTTATTTTCTCATCGATTATTTGAAGTTTTTTGTATATTATTTTTAGCTTGTTGCTGGGAAACTTGGAAATATTTCCCAAAATTTTCTGGACCACAAACGGATGAAGTTTGGCCTTCTTGGCAATTGCATAATTATTCCTTTCTCCCTGTTCGCAATATTCATTTACTTTCAAAAAATTTCTGAATTGATAAACATACATCATCAAAATATAAATTGGATCTTCTCCTTTTTGAATTTGTTCGTGAAATAGCTTTAGAGCTAGCTTTTTATTTCCACTGGAAAGCGCTTCGATGGTTTCAAAGATATTGGAACTGATTTTTTCTTTAGCCAAAAGATCAACATCCTCTTCACTGATTCCCCCTTTCTCCCTGTAATTCGCCAGTTTTTTAATTTCATTTTGGAGCAGCCGAAGGTCTCCTCCGGTAAAAACAATCAGCTTTTGGATAGCTTTGGAAGAAATTTTTACCAAATTATTTTCTTTTTCCAAAACGGAAATTATCCAATTGTTAAGCCTTGCTCCTCCAAGAGTCTCAAGTTTTTGGCTTTTGGCTTTTTTGGAAAGCAGCTTGAATAGTTCGTTTTTCTCATTGATCTTTCCTTTTTCCCAAAAAACAGCAACCAGATCTTTATCTTCAAAAATATTTTTTGAAGATTTTATAAATTCGACTGTTTTTGAAACAGTTTCCTTGGAAGCCCCGGCTAGCAAGTTTTTTATTATAATCAGCTGTTTTTCAAAAAATAATCCTTTTGAACCAAAAGCTTTTTTTATTTCAGAAAATTCAATGTTTTTGTCTTCTTCAAAGTCAAAAGAGCTCAAGCCGGAGCCTGAGCTGTTTTTATCCAAAAACTTTTTCTTTATTTCTTTTGCTTTTTCCAGCGAGCGAAAATCATCCTCGCCGTAAAGAAAAATAATCATACCAAAAATTTTAATTTTAACTTTTCACTATAATACCGGTTCCCACCTCAGTGTTTGTCCTGGTTCTAAAACTTCCACCCAAATTTGTCCCGGAACGAATTTCACTTCTTGTCCGCCTTCATCATAGAAAAATAACTTGCTCTCCGCTTTGGATTTGTCCTTTTTCCAGGTTCCTTTATACTGCTGTCCGTTAAAATAATAGTAAGCTTCTCCGCTGTCTGAGGAATCATACCAAGGATCTCCAATTTGGACATTATTATATTGTCCTTCAATTTGTTCTGATTGAGCAATTATCACCGCTATGTTTTTCGGAGCTAATCTTTCTCCGTTATTTCGGTCAGTATCAGATACATTTCCCCAGATTCTTTTATAGTCATTAGCTTCTCGGTCATATTCATATTCCGCTGCATACGGCCCGGCAAAAGCCACGCGAAGATTTCCTCCCTTGCCTCTTTGGTCGATAGCCGCTTCAGCTTGATGGGGATAACCAGCAAATTTGTTTTCCAGTCTATATCCAAAATCTTTCGCCCCCTGCAAAACTGAGGAAAACTTAGCGTATCCAGTATCCACTCCCCGCATCGTTCCAGTTGCTTCTTTTCGATAGCAATATTGTCCGGCTGATTTTCCTCCGTCATTATTGCAGTTCATATTGTCGATCACTCCCTGATTTAAAAGGTCAATGGCAAAATGAGAACCTCCCCAATGAACAAAAATGGCGTCCAATCCCTTGGCCAAAGCAATGTAGTCATGGCGAGAACTTCGCATTGATCCAACATCGTCAGGATCATTACAAACATAAACCCCCATAAGACGGGTAATGGAAGCCGTGATACAAGGCATTTCAATCACCATATCCGCATCGGAAAATCCGGCAGCCGGTCTGGCGGGAACATCGGCTGGCTGCATAACTGCAATCGGCCTTCTGTTCCAGTTGTTGCAAGCCAGTCCGGAAATCGGACTAACATTTCCCTCGTTAGCCGGACCGGCGGTCTGCTCTGTATTTCCTCCGACATTAATTTTTTTGGTATCCTTTGATTTAAAAAGATTTTTTCCGGAAGTAAAATAAAAAACTCCTCCAGCAATAATCACAACGACGCTTGCGATTATTATTAACTGTTTTTTTGACATAACTACCTTATTACAAATTACGCATCTCTCCGCAAGCATGCGAATGGGAATCCGTAATTTATAATTAAATTAAATTATTTTTGACACTTGGGACAAACGAACGCGCTTCGCTGTCCCATTTTTATTCTTTTTATTATTGTATCACAACTCTGGCATTTTTCGCCAGCTTTTCGGTAAACCTTCAGAACTTTTTGAAATCCTCCCGGCGCTCCGGAAGTATCCCGATAATCACTATCTGATGTTCCTCGCAGTTTTATGGCCTTTTTAAGAATGTTTTTTGTTGCTTCGAATATTTTTTTCACTTCTCCGTCGCTAAGACTGCCTACCTTTCTTTCCGGATAAACCCTGGCTTCAAAAAGAATTTCCGAAGCATAGATATTTCCTATTCCTGAAACAATATTCTGATCCATTAAGATATCTCTTATCTTTTTCTCGCCGTAGGCGAGTCCGCCTCGGGCGGATTTTTTATTGAGGATTTCCTGAAATTTTTTCAAAGTAAACTCCTTGCTCATCGCATCCGCACCCAAGCTTTTTATTTCTTTCAAGTTCTGCGCTTTGTCTGTATCAACCAAAACTATTTTTCCAAACTTTCGAAGATCGGAAAATTCCATCCGTTTGTTTTTTCCCAAATAAAATATGTGATGGACATATTGATTTACGCGATTTTCAAAAAAATCTTTTTTACTTTTAACTTTCTCTTTTTCACTTTTAATCAACAAATGTCCTGTCATCTTTAAGTGGATGTAGATGGTTTTATTCTCGGATAAGTTTATAAAAATGTTTTTTCCGATTCTTTTGGCTTCCAAAATTTTTCGTCCCCTGATTCCTTCCGCAAAATTTTCGAAATTATTTTTAACCGCTTTTTTGTGGTCGCTCCAAAAACCAGTGATGGTCTCACCTTTTATTTTCTTATTTAAATCTGAAATAATTGTTTGAACTTCGGGTAATTCTGGCATAAGCGCTTCGCTTAAGTTTAAAATGCAAAATTCAAAGCTAAAAATTAAGGTATTGCTTCGCGACGAATTATTTTTAACTTTTAATTGATTTAAATCTCCCCCCAATTATCTCCCGCTTTTACATCAACAATTAGCGGAACTTTTAACTTAAACGCGTTTTCCATAATTTCTTTAATCTTTTGGGAAACCTCCTCGGCAATTTCTTCTTTGGCTTCCAAAATTATTTCATCGTGGATTTGAAGCGTCATTTTTACTTCAGGATTATTCTTATACTCCTCACTTATCTTCACCATCGCCAGCTTCACAATATCCGCCGAAAGTCCCTGGATTGGCATATTAATCGCCATCCTTTCTGCCCCCTGCGCCACCTGGAAGTTTGGCGAATTTATCTCGGAAATATTTCTTCGTCTTCCCAAAAGCGTTTCCACATACCCAGTTCTTTTGGCAAACTCTTTAGTCCGAAGAATATAATTAGCCACTCCGGAAAACTTTTTCATATACTCATCAATAAACCTTTTGGCGTCTTCCCGCTCGATTCCGGAAGCCTTGGAAAATCCGAAAACGCTCATTCCATAAATTACTCCGAAATTTAGCGCTTTAGCCGCCCGGCGCATTTTTTCTGTCACTTGCGATAGCGAAACCTTGTTGATTTCCGCCGCGGTAATCTTGTGGATATCGTCCCCCCGGACAAAAGCTTCAATCAGTTTTTTATCGTCGCTCACATGCGCCACCACCCGAAGGTCGATCTGGGAATAGTCTCCGCTTATCATCCGATACCCGTCCTCCGCCACAAAAGCCGTTCTCATGAGCTGCCCTATTTCCGTCTTAATCGGAATATTTTGCAAATTGGGATCAGCTGAAGAAAGCCTTCCTGTGGCGGTTATGGCCTGATTGAAAGTCGTGTGCAGCCTTGAATTTTCATCCACCAGTCCCGGAAGCACATCAAGATAAGTTGTTTTTAATTTAAAAAGCTCCCGATATTCTTCTATTTTTTCAATTATCTTGTGCTTGGAACGAAGCTTGTCGAGTTCCGATGAGGCCGTGGAAAAACCGGTTTTGTTTTTTTTAATATCCAGTGTCGGCAATTTCATTTTTTCAAAAAGAACCTCCGACAATTGCTGGGGAGAATTAATGTTAAAGTTGCTTTCCGCTAAAGTATATATTCCCTCTTCGATGGTTTTTATCCTTGAATTTATTTTTTCCGATATCCCGCTAAAAATTGTCGTATTGATTTTTATTCCCTGGATTTCCATTTTCGACAGGATTTCAACCAACGGCATTTCGACTTCAAAAAATAATTTCTCCAGGCTTTTAACAACATGCTGCTCGGCCCGCTGCTCTTCGCTTGTCTTGGAAATTTTTTCCAACATTGTGTTTTTCAGCTTGAGAGCATAATCCGCTTCTTGGCAAATTTCCCGAATGGCATTTTCTCGGGCATTCTCATCCACAACTATTGAAAGCTGTCCGGACTTATTTTTTTCCTGAGAAATTTCTTCTCCCAATTCTTCCAGGACTAGTTTTTCAAATTCTATCTTGGCTCCAGGATCAAGCAGGTATGCCGCTATCATGTCGTCAAAATAAATTCCTTTGAGATTTATTCCAAGAGCATGAAAAATCTTAAGCGTCTTTTTGAAATCATAGCCGACTTTTTTAATTTTTTCGTTTTCCAAAATTTCCTTGATTTGCTTTTCTTTCTCCTTGGAATATTCCACGTAAAACGCTCTTCCTGTTTTCCAGGAAAAAGCGACTCCTTTTATTTCCGGATGGCTATTTTCTCCGAGCGCCTGAATGGCCAAACTGATTTCTTTCTGTTTGTTTATTTCATTCCAAAACTTATCCGCATTTTTTTCATCCACCTCTTCGTATTTAAAATCTTTTATTCCGCTATTTTGCTCGCCTTCAATGGGTGCTTCGCCTTGCGCCTCTCCGGCAAAAATCATTCCGTCATGCTGCGGTATTCTCTTGATTAAGCTGTAAAAATTTAATTCCTTGAAAAGGTTTACCAATTTTTCCCGGTCAAAATCATGTACTCTGGTTTTTTCCAGTTCCAGTTTTACCGGAACATCTGTGGAAATCGTAGCCAACTTCTTGCTCATAAAAGCCTTAAGCCGGTCTCTTTCCAATTTTTCTTTTACGGAATCTTTGATTTCAGAAAGGCTTTGGTATATTTTTTCCACTGTTCCGTATTTGACCAGAAGCTCAGTCGCAGTTTTTTCTCCGATTCCTTTTACTCCGGGAATGTTGTCCGACGGATCGCCGCGCAGTCCCTTGTAATCAATTATCTGGATCGGTTCCAGGTTATATCTTTCCCTTACTTTTTCTTCGTCATAAATCACCGAATCGCTAAGTCCCTTGCGCATGGTGTATACGCTCGTTTTTCTGCTCACAAGCTGCAGCGTATCCAGATCGCCGGTAACAATAACCACCTCGACTTCTTCCGTTTTTTCCGCTTGCTTGGTGAGCGTTCCGATTATGTCATCCGCTTCATATCCCTCTTTTTCAAAAATCGGAATATTAAAATCTTTTACAAATTCTTTCACTCTCGGAATTTGACGATAAAATTCATCCGGCGCTTTGGTTCTGGTTGCTTTGTATTCTTTGTATGCTTCGTGACGAAAAGTCGGTCCGGCCAAATCAAAAGAAGCCGCAATATAATCCGGCTTTAGGTTTTCAATTACTGAAAGCATCGTGGAAGCAAATCCGTAGACAGCATTAACCAGTTCCCCTTTTTTAGTGGAAAGAGGCGGAAGCGCATGATACGCCCGATGCATAATCGCATTCCCATCAATCAGAATTAATTTTTTCACTTTTTCCCCCATATGTCTTGGCTAATAATTTTTACAATATTTTTTAAGCTGCTTTGCGTCTCCTAATGACTGTTTCGCCAATTCTTTTTTCCTTAAAAACACTGGTTGGCTCTGTTTTTGCTTTCTTTTCTGGATCAAGCTTATTGCCTTCATCAAATAGCGCTTTAGCATTTTTCATTGCTTCTGATTCAGGAACCCTGGTTGCATTTTCTTGTTTCACCTTTATGGCTCTATTGATATCGCCTTTTATTTTTTTCATAAAAACCCTTGGCTGCTCGAATTCTTCCCTTCTCATAATAATTTTATTTTTTAATTAACTTTAATATCTTTTATTTCTTCGCTTCCAATTTCCTGGTTTATTTTTTGAATGATTGATTTTTTATTCAGAAGGAGTTCGTTGGAGAAAAGAGAACTATCGGATTTTATGAAGATTCTTCCGTTGCTGAAATAGGTAGCTTTGAGATTTTTGGATCCTTGGTTTCCATATTCTCTCTTGATGATTCTTTCAAAAAGATAAAAGATTTCTTTATCACTCAGCGCAACTTTTTTCTGTTGCATCTTATTGGAAATAAAAAGCCCGATCTTTTTCATAAAATCTAGTTCTTTATCGGCATAACAACATAGGTGGCTTTTTCATTGATTTCCATTTTCCCCTCATTCTCATTTGCCATTCGGAGAACTATTGGTGAAGCGCTGCTGTTGGCCAGAAATGCCATCTGGGGAGTGCTGACAGTATTAATCCCATCCAAGATGTAGCGAGGGTTAACCACGATTTCCTGGTCAATTCCTTCTATTTTGGCTTTGATTTGGGTTTTGTTTTCTCCTTTTTCTTCCGACTGCGCCAAAACAGAAATTTCTCCTTCTTTTTGATTTAATTTAAACACAACCTCTCCGCCCTTGTTGTTGGTAAAAAAGCTGCCAATTTTAACCGCTCGCAAGACTTCTTCAGTGTTAAGGATTGCTTTGGTGGCAAATTCTTTAGGGATAATCTGTTTATATTCAGGATATTTTCCGTTTATCAGGCGAGAAACTATTCTCACGTTGTCGATCTGGAAAAATATCTGATTTTCTTCAATCGCCACTTCCACCTCCTGGTCGTCCTGGCTTATTACCCGCAAAACTTCCATCAGCGTTCCACTTGGAACAATTATTGAATTGGTTTTAGATAAAAGCGCTGTGTATTCATCTTCTTTTTTTATTTTTATTCCGCATTTAACATCAAACAAGCGAAAGCTATCGGTAGCGGCTAGGTTGGCTTCCTTGCTGCCCAAAATCATATTCACTCCTCCCAACTCAGGTCTGGTTCCATCCAGAGAAACACAAATTAAAACTCTAGTAAGGTTTTCTTTTAATTCGCTTCCAGAAAAAGAGAAGAGAAAATTTCCTTTAAACTCGGGTATTATAGGAAAGTCCTGGGCGCTAAGCCCTTTTATACTAGCCTTAGAATTTCCACTTTTGATGCGTAAAATCTGGTCATCTGTTTCTATGGAAATATTTTCTCCCTGCGGAAGATTATTCACAAAATTACTGATTATTTTAGCCGGAATGGTTATCTTTCCTTCTTTTTCTATTTTTGCCCCTACTTTTAAAAATACCCCTATTTCCAAATTGGTCGCGGAAACCCGAAGCATCCCCTTTTCGGTTTCAAATAAAATATTTTCCAAAATAGGAAGAGTGGTTTGTTTTCCAATAACCCTCTCGGTGTTATAAATTGCTTTCTTGAAGTTTTCTTGAGTGCAGATTAATTTCATATATTTAAATTTAATTTAATAATTAATAATATATTATATATTTATTATTACTATTATTATATATAGGCTGTGGATTACTTAAAAATACTTTATTTAAAACAAAAAATGGGAATATTTTGAGTGAATAACAACGCAGAAACTTGGGGGTATGACTTGTTGATAAGTTTTAAAAATTAAGGGGAGATATTTATTAACCTCTTATTAACAAGTAATTAAATTAATTGCGTAGAGGCAAATAACAACAAGGGAGCTGCTTATAAACAGGTTGTTAACTATTCTAAGTTGTAAAGGCGCTCCTTTAAGGCAAAAAGAGTCTCTTTTAGTTTTTCATTAATTTCCATTTCTTTGTTTATTTTTTCAAAAGCATGTAGAGCAGTAGTGTGGTCCCTTCCTCCTAACTTGTCCCCGATGCTTGGATAGGACAGGTTTAATTCACTTCTCATTAAAAACATGGCTACTTGCCTGGCCCAGGCCACCTCTTGCTTCCTTCCTTTACTCAGGAGGTCGTCGGGTTTAATGTTGTAAAACTCTGAAACCAAATCCATTATATTTTGATGGTTAACTCCGCTTTTTTTCCCGCTGGAAATCATTGAACCAAGAATTCTTTTGGCAAAATCCAGGGTGGGATCTTTTCTTTCCAGTTCGGAGGATACGATTATTTTATTCAAAGCCCCCTCCAGCTCCCGGATGTTGTTTTTAATGTTCTCTGAAATAAATTTGGCCACTTCATCGCTAAGCGGAAGGCCTTTTTCGGCCGATTTTTCTTTTAAAATGGCCACTCTTGTTTCCAGGTCTGGTCTTCCGATGTCGGCAATCATTCCTCCTTCAAATCGGGATCGAAGACGATCTTCAATGGTGGAGATAGCCTTGGGTGGACGATCACTGCTTAAAACAATCTGCTTGTTTAGCTGATAAAGGGCGTTAAATATATGAAAAAACTCATTTTGGGTCTTTTCTTTTCCGGAAAGAAACTGAATGTCGTCAATAATCAAAAGGTCTACTTCTTGAAAGTTTGCCTTAAATTCGCTTACCCGGCCGTTTTTTATGGATTCAACTAGATCATTGGCAAACTTTTCCAGGGTTACATAGACAATTTTCTTGGTTGGGTCATTTCTTAAAACTTCATTTCCGATTGATTGAAGCAGGTGAGTCTTTCCTAGCCCAACGTTTCCATAGATAAAAAGCGGGTTATAGGCTTTTCCGGGGTTTTGGGAAACAGCCCAACAAGCGGCTCTGGCTAGCTCGTTGTTTTCTCCTACGATAAAGTTTTCAAAAAGATAGCGAGGGTTTAAATTGACAGTATATGGCTTATATGAAGGATTTTTTGCAAAAGTAGGGGCGCTGGGAGTCATTGGTTGGGCAGAATACGGAGTTTTGATGGCATCCACGGTTTTTGGCTTATCTGCGCCTAAAAATGTGGGACTGTAAATTACACAGCTAATTTCCCGAATCTCCTTGTGATAATTCTGCAAAGCTTTGATGATATAGCTTCGGTATTTGTTTTCCAGCCATTCCTTGGAAAACCCATTGGGGACACCAATTACCAGCTTTCCATTCTCATTGGAAAGAATCGCGGTATTTTTAAACCAGGTAATAAAGTTAGCTTTAGAGATCGAAAGCTCGATTTCTCCCAAGGCCGCTTGCCAAAGTTCCTCGTTAGTCATATTGGTATCCTTTTGTCCCCCGATTATAACGCAGTTTTATTATGTAATACAAATTATAGCACAGTCAACCGGGTCTCTCTAGAAATTAAAGTTGATAAATTGTTCATAATCTGTGGGGTATCTTTTTATCAAATATTGCCGAAAGGTTTGCCTGTGGATTATCGAGACATTCTCTGCAAAAAAGAGTCTGCTCAAGCCGGGGATTTACAGAACAGTAAATAGATGCTAACTTTAAACTACTAAAAAAGCAATAAATATGAGCCTAAGTAGTCTGATAGATCAAAATCTGAATATATTGCTGATTTTTTTGTTGGTTGCCGTGCTGATTTCTTTAGTCTTGGTAGCCTATTGTTTTTTTAAGCTGAAGTCTATAAAAAGAAAAAGTGAAGTTTTTTTTGAAGGGAAAAATGGAAAGAATTTGGAGGAAGTAGTTTTGAAAAATATATCAGATGTGAAGGCATTGGATACTGAAATTCAGGAACTTTACAATATTTCCAATACAATTCATAAATTGTCCCTCTCCAGCATTCATAGAGTTGGGATTGTCCGATTCAATCCGTTTGGGGACATTGGAGGAGACCAAAGTTTCTCGGTGGCCCTACTTGATGGTAAAAACAGCGGGGTGGTTATATCTTCACTTCACACCAAGGAAGGGACCAGGGTTTATGCCAAGCCAATTGACAAGGGTGTGGCAGAAAAATATCCGCTTACTGAAGAAGAAAAGAAGGTAGTTAAAATTGCCACGCAGAATAAGCCAAGCAAAGTTTAGATTATACACATTATGAATAACGAAGAGCAAAAAACAGTCAAATTGCCTGCTACCGTTGCCGTGAAAAAACTGGCAGAAATTTTGGGTATTCCCGTTTCCAAGATAATAATGGAACTTATGAAAAACAAGATACTGGCAACGATAAATGAGGAAATTGATTTTGAAACGGCCAGTATAATTGCTCAAGACCTGGGTTTTAATACCGAGGAAGATATTTTAGCCTCAGATAACGAAACTATTACCCTGGAAAAGCTTGTGGAAATAGGCAAAAAAGAAAAAGAAGAAAAAAGAGACCTGGAGTCCAGGGCGCCGGTGGTTACTATCTTAGGACACGTTGATCACGGAAAAACTACTCTTTTGGACACGATTCGAAAAGAGAGTGTAGCGGCCAAGGAAGCGGGAGGAATAACTCAACATATCAACGCCTATCAGGTTAAAAAGAAAGGAAAATGGATTACTTTTGTGGATACCCCGGGCCACGAAGCTTTTTCGGCGATGCGTGAAAGAGGCGTAAGCATTGCAGATATTGCAGTTTTGGTAGTGGCGGCTGATGATGGAGTCCGGCCTCAAACCAAAGAGGTTATTACTTATCTAAAAGAGAAAAAGATGCCGGTTATCGTGGCGATTAATAAAGTAGACAAGCCGGACGCCAACATTGTTAAGGTAAAACAGGAACTGGCTGATAATGGAATTGTGATCGAGGAATGGGGTGGAGATGTGATTGCGGCAGAAGTCAGCGCCAAGCAAGGAATCGGAATAGACAAGCTTCTGGAAGATATTCTGTTGGTAAATGAAGTTGAGGAGTTTAAAGCAGATTTCAAGCGAGACGGACTAGCCATAATACTGGAATCTCATCTTGATCCCAAGAAAGGACCTGTGGCTACTGCGCTGGTTAAGACTGGAACGCTAAAGGTAGGACAAGACATTTTAGCGGGATCGGCCTCGGGAAGAATAAGGAAGATGGAAGATTTTGCCGGAAGAAATTTAAATGTGGCTGAACCCTCAATGCCGATTACCATTATGGGATTTGGTGATATTCCCAAGGTGAATGATGTTCTGCAGGTTGTGAGCAAAAAAGCTTCCCATAAGGCGAGGAATCAAGCCAGTGGAGCTGTTGCAAAAGGCAGGATAGAAAGCGAGGATGACGGAACAAAGAAATTAAAGATCGTTTTAAAAACAGACGTACAAGGATCCCTGGAAGCCATTGAACAGATACTTTCTACGATTAAATCAGACGAAGTTTCCATTCAGGTTATAGGTTCCGGAGTCGGAAACATTACCGAATCAGATGTGAAAATAGCCGAAAGCGCCAAGGCTACTATTTTTGGCTTTAATGTTTTTTCTACCCCGGTAGCTAATCGCTTGGCAGAAGGCGCGGAAGTTAAAGTTAAGACTTACAAAATAATATATGAGCTAGTTGAAGAAATAAAAAACAGGCTCTCTGATTTGCTTCCGGTTGAAATTGTCCGAACTGACCTAGGAACAGTTAAGGTTTTGGCGATTTTCAAAAATGGAAAAAAAGAAATGATTGTCGGAGGAAGGGTGAATAGCGGAAAGATTTTTAAGGGAGAAAACCTTGAGATTAAAAGAGACGGAGAAATTATCGGAAAAGGAAAACTGGCCAATCTTCAACAGAACAAAGAAAATACTCCGGAGGTTAATCAGGGAAATGAATGTGGATTAACTTTTGAAGGGAGCATTAAAATAAAAGAAGGAGATACTCTGATTTGCTACAAGGAAGAAGAAAAGAAAAGAAAACTATGAAACATCGAATTTCCAAAATAAACGAACTTGTTCGGCAACAGGTTTCGGAAATTATATCTCGGGAACTCAATTTGAAGCCGGGAGTTTTTTTAACTATCGCCAAGGTTGACACCAGTCCGGATCTTCGCTATACTCGTATATTCGTCAGTATTTTCCCAGAAAAAGAAACAAACTACGCCTTGGAGACGCTGAAAAAAGAAACCTATTTTATCCAGGGAAGACTCAACAAAAAGCTTTTTCTTAAGATTATTCCCAAGATAGAATTTTCTATTGATACAACCGAACTTAATGCGGATAACATAGAAAAAATCCTGAATGATATTAAGAAAGACTAGCTGTTGGTTGGTTTTTCTTGATATTTTCTATGAGATCCTTCGTAAAGGAATTTACAACTTTAAACTACATAATAAACAAGTCGGATAGCGTGTTGCTTTTTGCGCATTCCGGTCCGGACGGAGATACAATCGGGGCTAATCTAGCTCTCAAGGAATATATAGAATCTCTTGGCAAGAAAGCGGACATTGCTTGTTTTGATCCTCTTCCTGGGCATCTGAAAAGTCTTTTCGAAACAGAATTTCTTCATCCGGATAAGATTGAAGTTTCTTCTTACAATACAATTATTGCTTGCGACAGCGTTGAAAGGGGTTATCACAAAATCCTTTCCAAGATAGCGCCAAACCAAGCTACAATAATTATTGATCATCATCCCGACATTAATTTGCAGGGAGATGTTAACATTATTGATTCCTCCTGTTCTTCAGTTTGTGAAATAATCTATCGGTTTTTCAGCTTTTTGCATATCAAAATTACTAAAGAAATAGCAACCTCTTTGATGGTGGGAATACTCAGCGACACGGGCAACTTCCAACATGCCAATACCTCCGTTCAAGTAATAAACATTGCTTCCGATCTAATGAAGAAGGGCGCTCCGATTTCTCGAATTGTAGATACAGTTTTCACTAATAAAAAAATATCCACCTTAAAGCTTTGGGGGAGGGCTTTTGAAAAAGCCAAAATAAACGCTCAAAATGGAATGATAGCCACAGTTCTTACTATGGAAGATATTGAAAATTGCGAGGCTACCACTGAAGATATTTCTCAAGTGGCCTCAATTTTGAACACTGTTCCAGGAACAAAATTTTCTCTCATTCTTTCTCAACGAGATGAAGATACGATTAAGGGAAGTCTCCGCTCTGAAGAATATAAGGGAGTCGATGTTTCTGAAATTGCGCATAAGTTCGGCGGTGGAGGGCACAAGCTAGCCAGCGGATTTGAAATTAAGGGAAAAATAAGGGAAACGGAAGACGGATGGGAAATAGTTTAGCAATTTTAAATTTTTATTTTTAAATTTTAAATCAAATCTAAATTTTTTAATTTTAAAATTTATAATTTAGAATTTAAAATTTGACTAAATTTCTTGATGGCACATGCAGGTGATTGTGCTAAAATAATATTATAAGCGTAAAACTTTATATTATGAACATCGGTTGCCATGTTTCAATTGAAGGTGGAATTCAGAATGCTCCAGAAAGAGCCGGCGCGCTTGGCTGCGAAGCGATGCAGATTTTTACCCATTCTCCGCAAGGAGGAAAAACTCCGGAACTTACCGAAGAAATTCGTAATGAGTTTTCAGCTAACAGTTCACGGTTTAAAATTAATGAAGTTTATGTTCATTGTCCTTATTATATAAATTTAGCTTCGGCCAATAATAGAATCAGGTATGGCTCAGTTCGCGCTATTCGGGAAGAATTGGAACGGGGCAGTTTAATCGGAGCTAAGTATGTGATGACTCATCTTGGATCTGCCAAGGAATTAGGAGAAAAAGAATCCATTCAGAAAGTAGTGCATATGCTTCAAAAAACCCTGGAAGGATATGCGGGAGAAGCCAAGCTTCTTTTGGAAAACAGTGCGGGAACAGGAGACATTATTGGCGATAACCTGGGGGAGCTTGGAGAAATTATCAAAAAAGTGAACAACGAAAATATCGCTGGAA
The DNA here is from genome assembly GCA_964641975.1 of uncultured Bdellovibrionales bacterium. Classification (GTDB taxonomy): domain Bacteria; phylum Patescibacteriota; class Minisyncoccia; order Moranbacterales; family JAKLHP01; genus JAKLHP01. Next base: position 23,831 of record CAZXKY010000005.1, read on the forward strand.
TTTGTTTGGATACCCAGCACAGCTTCGCTTCGGGTTATGATTGGCGAGATTTTGAAAAAACGATTGAAAGAATTGACGAAGAAATTGGAGTGGAAAATATAAAGCTGATTCACTCTAACGATTCTAAGTCTGATTGCGGATCAAACATTGATCGCCATGAGCATATTGGTAAGGGAAAAATCGGAATGAAAGCTTTTGAAAACATTGTTGCTTTTGCCGAATCTCAAAACATCGACCTGCTCTGCGAAACCGAATATCCGGAAAATAAGGAAGATATTGAAATTCTGAAAAAATTAAGAAACAGCTTATGAAAATTGCAATTATATCAGACATTCACGACAATATTCCGAATCTCAAGAAAGTTTTGGATTATTGCAGTGAAAATGAGATAGGAAAAATAATTTGTTGCGGCGACTTGGCCTCCATCGAAACATTAGAATATTTAAATGATAATTTTTCTGGTGAAATTTATTTTACCCTTGGAAACATGGATAATGACTATCTCCAAAATTACTTTTTTAAAAATAACGAATTTAAAAAAACAAAAATATTTAAAAAAGAAGGAGAAATTGAAATTGATAAAAAAAACATTGCCTTTGTTCATTTCCCAAGAATTGCCAAGGGACTCTGCCGAAGTGGAAGATATAAATTTGTTTTCTACGGGCATACGCATAAACCTTGGGAAGAAAATATTGATGAATGTAAAATGTTAAACCCCGGAACAGTGGCTGGACAATTTTTTCCGGCGACATTTGCAGTTTGGAACACGGAAGGTGATAAGTTTGAGTTAATAAAAATAGATCCATTGAAATAATATATGTCTTCAAAAAAAGAACAACTTAAAGAACTAAACGAGCAAATGCTTGAGTGCTCCTCTTGTGTTCTACGTGGAACTTGTAAACAAGTGGTTCCTGGTGATGGAAGCGCCGAAGCGGAGGTTTTGTTTATCGGCGAAGGACCGGGGCAAAAAGAAGATGAATTAGGAAAGCCATTTGTCGGAGCAGCCGGAAAGTTTTTAGATGAAATGCTTGGCGCGATAAAATTAAAACGCGAAGATGTGTATATTGCCAATGTGGTAAAATGTCGTCCTCCGCAAAATCATGATCCTCTTCCCGAAGAAGCAGAAGCTTGTTGGCCCTGGTTGGAAAAACAGATAGCAATAATAAATCCAAAACTCATTGTCACACTGGGACGCCATTCAATGGAAAGATTTTTGCCGAATATGAAGATTTCCCAAATGCATGGAAAGGCCTTGCGAAGAAATATTCCCGGACTGGGCTCAAGAGTTTTTTATGCGCTTTATCATCCTGCAGCCGCACTTTACAACGGAAGCATGCGGACAGTCTTGATTCAGGATTTCAAAAAAATTCCAAAAGTTTTAGAGGCGGTAAAAAAATCAGAGAGTGAAAAGAAAAAAGACGAACCCACCCCGAATGATAATAATAAGGATAATCAAGAAGCTTTATTTTAAATTGCAAAAAAATAAAAAGCACCGTGCCTGAGTTGGGTGCTTTTTTATATGCGGTTGCTTCTACTGATTTTCAATCCAATAGTCTGTCAGTATTGTTTTTTCTTTTCCTTCATAAATCTTTAAAACTCTAAATTTGCCAATGGTCTCGTTTCTTTTGTTAGTAAATTCCAGAACAGATATTTTTGCTATTGCCCCTCTTTCGCTATCAATGAGATCAATTGGAGTTTCAAGTGGAAAATTGCGGTTCCCGCTTTTTGAGAAGTTGTAAGTTTTTCCTACTTCTAAGGAGCTATTTTGGTTTGTTTGGAGCACCCAGTTAAATTTGATTGGGAATCCCATAAACTCTCCTTTGATAAATATTTTTGTGCCGCGGGCGAGACTCGAACTCGCACGGTATTGCTACCGAGGGATTTTAAGTCCCTTGTGTCTACCAGTTCCACCACCGCGGC
>CAZXKY010000006.1:0-25384 GCA_964641975.1 uncultured Bdellovibrionales bacterium
CAAACACCTCCTTTCTAGGGAGAAATTGACAATATTCTAGAAATGTTTTCTAGTAGCAGTTATGTCCCTCATAGGACGTAATGGGAAGCATTGAGTATTGTCCGACGGTCGAATCCCGAGTTACTCGGGAAACTGTCAACGGCAGAAACAAGCCAAATAATTGTTAGTCGAGCTTCTTGTACAAGAGCTCGCTAGACTCAGGACTAATCACAAAAGATAGTGATAAACTTTGCTGAAAAAATGAGGCACTCAATGAATGGGTGCTTTTTGCGTTGACTCTTTATATTTCGATATTTTGAGATGAAAATAATTCGTGCTATATTTAAAGTAATCAGATTTTTTTAATAAGATTGTTGAACAAAAAATCTATAAGTTTTATTAATAACGATAACACCATGAAAATAAAAAAGATTGCGCTATTTTTTGTTGGTATCATTATGATATTTCTGGGACTTTTGTGGTTTTTACAGGGTGCAGATATCATTCACTTAAAACCCTTACTATGCTTTGCAAATTGTGAACCCATTACGGGAAAATCACCACAATGGCAAATTGCTGGAGCGGTTATATTTATCGTTGGGATATTTATTATTGGTAAAACCATAGAAAAGACAAATCAAAAGAGCTAACAGTCAAGACTAATCACAAAAGATTGTTAATTTTAAATTTTAGTTATAGACTTAAGATTAGAAAGAAATAAAAAAAGGAGGTGAATACTATGTCTTCTGAATTCAAGAACATTAAGGGGTTTGATGCAGGTGGTCAGGATTTAACGGTAAATCCGATAAATGTGGGGGTTTTCGGAGATACTGCAATACCTCATGTTGTCATGTTTCAGATAGGAAATTCGAGAGCGACAATATCGCTTGAAGATTTCTGTGATATGTTCTAAGTATATCTGGTGCGTGGCGGATTTTTTGGATGGGAACGTAGCGGTGGTACTCCCGAACCCGTCAAGAAAGTTCTCGAAGCGGCAGCAGAAAGAATTGGAAGATAAGTTTTTCTTTCGAGAAAGAGATGACTACCAAAAACCATCTCTTCCTTAACTCTAATTCCAAATCTCTAGCCAAAATCAGCCTTCATGCTTAGACCTCGAACTAATCGCAAAAAATTATTCATATAAAGCCTCAAAAATATGTCCAAACAAAGGGCATTTTTTGATGGTTTCTTTTTGGTATATAAATTAGATTATTAAAAATAAAAAACTACCTTTTTTAAAATAATTATGCTAAACTCAGGTTGTAATTTTTGAGTTAGAAAAATGACAAAAAAAGAGAAGATAACAGCGGTTTTAATGCTGCTTGCAGTGGGGGTTTCTTATAGGCTATTTCCGCATCCCTCTAATTTTGCCCCGGTAGCAGCTATCTCGCTATTTTCTGGTTTTTATTTTCGCCGTTATTTCATTTTTATTCCGGTTTTCATAATGCTTCTGAGTGATATTTTCATCGGATTTTACGACTGGAAACTGATGGCGTCTGTTTATTTGAGTTTTGCTTTAGTTGGCTTTCTTGGTATTCTGATGAGAAAAAATAAATCCGTAATGATAATGATTAGCTGTTCCCTGTCGGGATAAATTTTATTTTTTATTTTAACTAATTTTGCCGTATGGACATTCAGCCAATGGTATCCGCATAATATTCAGGGGCTCATAGAATGTTATATGATGGCCGTTCCATTCTTCAAAAACACTCTATTGGGCGATCTCTTTTATGCCTCGGTCATATTCGGTTGTTATGAAATTTTAGCTCAACCAAGAGAGAAACTACATTTTATTTTTGCTAAATCTAATAGCAAACTAGCAGGAAACAATGGATAATTTTAAATATTTTTTAAGAGAAAGATTGAATGGGCTGCTGCTGCTTTTTTTGGCTGGAATTATTATTACAGGAATTTCTATTAATTCTTATGTAGTTAAATCCAATACTGACTTAATTTCTGTCGCTGTTGAAAATCAAAAGCCCGAAGAAGAGCAAATTTTAGGAGAAGAAAACAATGAATTGGAAAATATCGTTTCGGATGAAATTGAAGATATTGAAACACAAGAAATCCAAGAAAAGCAGGAAGAGAAAGAAATAGACGAGAATGGGAGTAATGAGGACATTTATTATAATGAACTTAAGGTTCATTTAAAAAAATATTGCGATAAGAGTTTTAATGTTAAAAAATGCTACGATTATCTTTTGAAAGCCAAAGAGGCAAGGCAGAGAGGTTCTCGCTTTAAGGAGTTATACAAAAAATATCATTTCGATAAAAAAGAAGAAAAGAAAGACAGCGCTAGTTCCGATGTTAAGGAATCTCCTCAAAATAAAGTCAGTCTGGTTGTGAAATCAGATGAAAACAGCAAGAAATATGAAATTGCCGCTTCTCCAGGCATAAGCGTGATGAGTCTGATGGATTTATTACAAAAAGACAGTAGCCAGAACTTTTCCTATCATAGTTCTTCCGGTTTTGTGGATAAAATAAACGGTACGGAAAATGAAGGAAATATGTCTTGGATGCTTTATGTTTGCAAAGGTAATGTGTGTAAATTATCCGGTATTGGTGCTTCAGATTGCAAGGTTGACGATTGGGACAAAATCGAATGGAAATATTTAGATTGGACCACAGTAGACTGGACAACTTGGTAATATAGAAAATTTTATGGCTAAAAAGAAAGTACTTATCATTTCGACAAATGAATGTTCAAAGCCCCCATTCTATCCGATTTATCCGATAGGAGAACTTTTTTTACAAAACAGCTTGAATCAAAATACCAAGTCAGGATCATGAATCTATAATTCTATGATATTGTGAAATTCCAAAAAAACTTTCAAGTTGTTTAACACCTGCTCCAAAAGACGGAAAAAACGAAAATGCTGAAGAAAAGAAAATGACAGGCACCTGCAAAAAGGCTTCTAGCGAAGATCAATTAGTCTGCTTTTCAAATGATATGCCATCAAGATCGGAAGGCAGACCAAATAACAAATAGCGCAAAAAAAGCGCAAGCAAAAACATCCCACAAGGGATGTTTTTGTGCTATAATTAAAAACAATAAATCTTCTTATGCTTTTATGATCAATAAAGAAAATAATAATCATCCCAAAATCGGATTGGCCCTAAGCGGAGGTTCGGCTTTGGGAATGGCCCATATCGGCGTAATAAAATCCTTAACAGAAAACCATATTCTTATTGATTGCGTTTCCGGAACTAGCGCCGGAGCAATCGCCGCCGCTTGTTTGGCTTTTGAAGTTCCACTAGAAAAAATGATTGAGATATCCAAAAAAATAAATTGGTCTAATATTTCAGAATTTGGTTATTCGAAATTCGGTTTAAATTCCAATAAACCGATTAGTGAGATGATAATTGAAATAATGGGAGATGTGAAGATTGAAGATGCCAAGATCCCTCTGGCTATCGTAGCAACCAATATTGATACGGGAGAAGAGGTTATCTTTCACAAGGGAAATTTGACAGAAGCGATAATGGCTAGCACTTGCCTGCCGGGAATTTTCATTCCAGTTGAGGTTAAAGGAAAAAGGCTAGTGGACGGGGGATTAATTGAAAATTTGCCCTTATCTCCTCTCAAAAAAATGGGAGCCGAAATAAGAATTGGGGTTAACTTAAAACACTGGAATAACTACAAAAAAACCAGCAACGTCTTTGACGTGATAAGCAATTCATACAATATTTTATCCAGATCCCAAGATTATTCCATTGCCAATCAGGCAGAAATTATAATCGAGCCGCGCTTGGGAAAATTCGGTTCATCTGATTTTGAAAAATTTGATGCTCTATTGGAAGAAGGATACAAAGCGTCAAATCGAATGATTCCTAAAATTAAGAAATATCTGAACCAAGATATTTCCAATCAAAATAGTCTTTTTCAAAAGATAGCTAATTTCTTTAAGCCTAAAACAAAAATGAACGAAGAAAATAAATTAAAACAAGAGAACAACATCCCGGCAGAAAAAAAACAAGCAGAAGCCAAAGCAAAGGAGCTGGTTCCAACTTGGCTTGGGTTTGTCATCGCTTTCCTGGTTCTGGCTGGTCTTTTTCTTCTCTTCGTGAAATTCAAAAGCATTACCAGTCTAGTGCAATAAATGAAATGACTTAAGGGGAGTGGCTTTATTTCCACTTCTTTTTTTGTTGGTTTTTTGTGATATAATATAAAGAGGAAAATATGGATAACTCTGAAGAAATAAAAAAAGTTTGCATTGTGGAAGATGAGCCCATGATCCAAGAAATATATAAGATCAAGCTGGAAGAAGAAGGATTTCGGGTTATTACGGCAAATGATGGCGAGGAAGGGTTTAAACTCATAAAAAAAGAACTTCCTGACATCGCGTTAGTAGATGTTTCTATGCCCAAAATCGACGGAATTACTTTAATAAAGATGCTTCAAAAAGACGAAGCTCTTCTAAAAATCCCTATCATTGTTACCAGCAATGTAAATGACGAAAATATTCTCAAAAAAGCTGGAGAACTTGATGTTAAATTTTATCTGGTTAAATCTCTTTTTACCCCCAAGGATGTTGTTCGGATTGTAAGAGAAGCCTTGGAAAGTAAGCGTTAGCATTCTGAAAATTGATAGATATCAAAAAAGAGCGATATTTTTGGAGAACATCGTTTTTTTAATGGAGAAATAATTCAGTCAAAAATAGTGTATTTAAAAGTAATATGAAAAAAACTGTTATTATTGCTTTATTTTCAATTCTCTTGGCCGGAATTTCTTTCGCTGGCGGGGCTTTTTTTGCTTATTTAAAAAACAAGCCGACATTCGAAAAAAAATCCGAAGAAATTATTCAAAATGTTTCCAACGAAAAACCTTCAGAAACAGCCCCCCGCAATGAAGATCTAAGTAGGGTGGAGGAACAAAAAGATGAACCCGCTCCGGTTTCGGAAGAGGTTCCGGCTCCTGAAAGCAAATTTTCCTTTGCAATTTTAGGAGATACTCAATATTTCAAACCTGGAACCAATGGAGGATATCAAATAGCCGCAAGCAACATTAAAAAACTAAATCCTAACTTAGTTTTCGGAATTGGGGATTTGATTTCCAGTTGCGACGGTGGAAAGGAATGTGAAAATAAGCTGATTGAATGGAAAAAAGTCCTGGGTAGCCTTTCTTCAAAAACATATGTTATGATGGGAAATCACGATAGGGTTGGAGAAAATAAAGCTGATTCCATATACCAAAAAGTTTTTGAAATGCCGACTAATGGCCCTTCGGGATATTCAGAGCTTACTTATTCATTTGATTCTGAAAATTCTCATTTTGTCGTTCTCTCAAGCGATAAGCCGGAAGAGAATTTAATAAACGCAACCCAAAGAAGCTGGCTGGATAAAGATTTAGATTTAACAAAAAAAGAAAATATTTTCGTTTTCTTTCATGAGCCAGCCTATCCGACAAATTCCAAAATAGGAGAAAGCCTGGATGAAAACGCAAAAGACAGAAATGCCCTTTGGGACATTCTTGCAAAACATAAAGTTAAAGCGGTTTTTTCCGGGCATGAACATATCCAGAGCCGAAGAAAGGTCAATGGAATTTACCAATTTGTTTTTGGAAATACCGACTCTTTTAATCACCTGGCTCCAAAGCCAGGAATGGCAGAATATTCCTACGTCGGACAAGGGTTTGGCATGGTTGAAATAAGCGGAACAGAAATTACCGTTAAAACTTATGGGGTTGGCGGAAATCTTCTGAATTCATTTGCTTTATCAAAATAATTCTAGTATAAAAAAAAATAGCAAATCAATCATTTGCCATTGGTGTTTTTTTTAGTATAATAAAGGACATGACAGTAAGAGATAAAATTAAATACAAATTTTTTGCCATAATCGGACTGGCGATTTTGGCCTGTTTTATTGCTTATCCAGAAATAACCAAGCCGATAAAGCCCGTTTATGACTTTTTCAATAAAACCAAGGTAAATCTAGGTCTTGATCTTCAAGGAGGCATCCATTTGGAATACAAAGCCGATACCTCCAATGTTGATTCTGCCAAGAAAGCTGACGCTCTTCAAGGCGCCCAGGACGTGATTGAGAGGAGAATCAATTCCTTTGGCGTCGGCGAACCTTCAATTTATACCTCCCATTATGGAACCAATGATTATATAATCGTCGAACTTCCTGGAATCAAGGACATCGAAGAGGCAAAAAAGAAAATTCAAGATACTCCATTCTTGGAATTTAAAGAGGAGGCCAGCGAACAAGATCTCGCTGAAACCAACAAGATGTTTGATGATGCAAACATCAAAACTAAAGCGCAAGCAGAAGATATCTTAAAGCAAGTGCTAGATGGAGAAAATTTTGAAGAATTAGCCAAACAATATAGCCAGGATGGATCAAAGGAAAATGGCGGAGATCTTGGATTCGTGAAAAAAGGCGCTTTTGTTCCAGAGTTTGACAAAGTTCTGTTTGAAAATAGTTTAAGCAATGGCCAAATTTATCCGCAGTTAGTAGAATCTCAATATGGTTGGCACATTATTAAATATATAGAATCAAAAGGGGAGGGCGATGATAAGGAAGTTCACAGCGCTCATATCTTGTTTATGAAACAGTCAACCGCTATGTATGCTGATCTTAATTATAAATCTACCGGACTTTCCGGAAAGAATTTAAAAAGCGCAACGGTTGTTTTTCAGAATCAGGGACTTTCTGAGCCCCAAGTATCATTAAAATTTGATGATGAGGGAACAAAACTGTTTGCCGAAATTACCAAAAGAAACCTGGAAAAAACCGTAGCCATTTATCTTGATGGAGAGGTTATTAGCGCCCCGAGAGTGCAATCGGAAATTACCACTGGAGACGCGGTTATTACCGGAGATTTTGGCTTAGATGAGGCCAAAGAATTAGCACAAAGACTTAATGAAGGCGCCTTGCCTATTCCATTGACCTTGGATGGCCAAGAAAGTATTGATTCAATTTTGGGTGCCCAGTCGCTCCAAAAAAGTTTATTCGCCGGAATAATCGGCCTCCTTGCAGTTATGGTCTTTATGATTATTTATTACCGATTCTTGGGAGTTATCGCTTCTCTGGCCCTCATTACCTATACTGCTTTTATGGTTTCTATCATTAAACTTTCCGCATTTTCTCCTTGGCAGATAACTTTGACGCTTTCAGGAATTGCCGGAATTATTCTTTCAATTGGAATGGCAGTAGATGCCAATATTTTGATATTCGAAAGGACCAAGGAAGAAATCCGCAGGGGAAGAAACATTTCCAGCGCCATTGAAGAAGGATTCAGACGCGCTTGGACCAGTATTCGAGATGGAAACCTTTCAACCATTATCACTTCACTTATTCTGATATTATTCGGAACCGGATTCATCAAAGGATTTGCCATAACCCTGATTCTCGGAGTTTTGGTTTCGCTTTTTACTGCAATCGTAATTGTTCGGATCACGCTTCGATTCATTGGAACTCATTGGCTAGAAGAAAGAATGTGGTTAGTGATGAGAAGTAAAAAATCTAAAGAAGAAAAAAATGATTAATATAATCGGCAAAAGAAAATATTTTTATACTTTTTCCATAACCATAACGATGGTGAGTTTAATTATGCTTTTGATGTGGGGGCTCCGGCTAGGAAAGGATTTTACCGGAGGAACAAGAATGAATGTGGAGTTTAGCAAAGAATTTAATAGCCAGGAAATTCAGGAATCTCTGAAAAATTTAAGCTTGCAAGAGTTAGCCATTCAAAAAACTGAAAATAACACCGTCGCCATCAGCTTTGGGTCGTCAGACGAGGATCTCAACAATAAAGTAAGAAACGAACTGAAAACATTAGACTCAGATTACAAAGAACTCCGAACAGAATTTACCGGTTCTTCGATTTCTGACCAGATAAAGAAAAATGCGCTAATGGCAGTAATTTTGGCCAATCTTGGAATCGGCATTTTCATTGCCTGGGCGTTTCGCAAAGTTTCCCGTCCGGTTCCTTCCTGGCAATACGGAATTGGAGCTGTAATCGCTCTTGTCCATGATGTTTTGATTACAGTTGGAGTTTTTGCCTTTTTGGGAAAATTTCATGGGGTAGAAGTAGGCATTCCTTTCATTGCCGCCCTTCTTACTATTCTTGGATTTTCCGTCCACGATACCATCGTTGTTTATGACCGAATCAGGGAAAATCTTCTGAAATCCAGCAGCAAGGAAAAATTTGAAGACGTGGTCAATAAGTCGCTTAATGAAACCTTGGCTCGTTCCATCAATACCTCTCTTACGGTCTTGCTTGTTCTTGCCGCTATCGTTCTGTTTGGAGGAGAATCCATTCGCTATTTCTCTATTGCGCTTCTCGTCGGAATCTTTTTTGGAACTTACTCATCAATTTTCGTCGCATCGTCGCTTCTGGTGACCAGTTATAAATTAAAATTAAAGAAATAATAAGCATATGTGGAATCCATTCAAAAAAAATACCAGCAATAATAATGACGATGATTCAAAGGATCCCAACAAGATTGGATTCATTCAGCGTATTGCAATGAAAAAAATGATGAATATGAGCGATAAAGAAAGAATGAAATTGATGCAAAAAGTGATGACTCCAGAAAATATTGCCAAAAATAAGGATAAGATTCTGAAAACAATGGAGCAAATGAGAGCTTCCGGACAAATGACAGCGGATCAAGTAGAAATAGCGAAACAGAAGCTTGGCTTATAAATCTACGGGAAGGAGAGCTAAAAAAAGTGGAGAAATTCGAAGTGGCAATTGTTAATCCTGAACCACAAGAGAGGTCTCGAGTTGAGATTAGAAAAACCTCCGATGGAGAAGAAGAAATAGTTGCAATTTTCTCAGTTTTAGAAAAAAGCAGAGGAGTCATTGTCAAACAATATGGGGAATTCCCCAACGAAGCCAGGAGAAAAGCTTTTGAAAAACTCTAGCCGACATAATATACAAGGGACAGGAAATGCCTGTCCTTTTTCATTTGACAATAATCCTCTTAATTCATATAATTAACTCACAAGATTAAAAAAATTAGCTTTTCTAAGATGAACCTAATGCAAAAATATTTTTATTTTTGGTTTACCAGGCTTTCAGTGGGAAGGTTAGTTTTTGTCGATAAATAGAAATATTTTTCAAATAAAAACGATGACTGGCTTTCCCAAAAGGAAAGTTTTTTGTTTTTTCAGGACAACGTTCCTGATAATTTAAAACACATACAGGGAGGATTTTATGATCAAGCAGAAGCAATGCAACGAGAAATGTAAAAAGTGTGATGAAGTAAAGCGGGAAAAAGAAACACTCAGGGTGGGGGCATTTAGGAATATCACATGCTCTCAGGGTCACAAGATTTTAATCAGAAAAAGGCCAAGCGGGGAAACAACTGTTGCATATGCATAGAAAAGAAAAAAGGCAGAAAGGATGAGACTTCATCCCTTCTGCCTAATCAAAAAATCAATATTTTTTCAATAAATCATAATTTGCCAAAAATGGCTTGAATTGGTAAAATTATTCTATGACAAACGTAATAACTGATGAAAAATTAATAGACGAAGTTTTAACTCGCGGAGTGGAAAATATTTTCCCAAGCAAAGAAGAACTCAAGAAAGTTTTAATGAGCGGAAAAAGAATTCGGCTCTATTGCGGTTATGATCCGACAGCCAAAGCTCTTCATCTTGGAAATGCGATTTCTGTTAATAAACTTGGGCAATTCCAAAAGTTGGGACATGAAATTATTTTTCTTATTGGCGACTTCACTGGAATGATTGGAGATCCGACAGATAAAAACGCAGCCCGGAAAAAATTAACGAGAGATGAGGCTTTGGAAAATAGCAAAAATTATCAGAAACAAGTTTCCGGATATTTGAAATTCGATGGAGAAAATCCAGCCAAGGTTATGTATAACAGCGACTGGAGCGATAAGATTAATTTTAAAGATCTAATAGAGTTATCTTCCAATTTTACCGTCCAGCAGATGCTTCAAAGAGATATGTTCCAACAGCGCCTGAAGGAAGAAAAACCGATTTATCTTCATGAATTCTTGTATCCCTTAGCGCAAGGGTATGACAGCGTAGCAATGGATGTTGACTTGGAAATAGGCGGAAATGACCAGATGTTCAATATGCTTTGCGGACGAGATTTGCAAAAATCTATCAATAACAAAGAGAAATTCGTCCTGACAATGAAACTCTTGGCGGATGATACCGGAAAAAAGATGGGAAAGACCGAGGGAAATGTAGTTAATCTTGATGAAACTCCGGAGAATATGTTTGGACAAATTATGGCCTGGTCCGACGGACTTATTAACCCCGGTTTTGAGCTCTGCACAAATTTAACCGAAAATGTTGTGGCTGAAATAAGGGAAAAAATGAAGGATTCTGACAACAATCCCCGTGATTTCAAATTGCAGCTAGCCTACGAAATAACCAAGATAAATCATGGAGAAGACGCAGCCAGGAGCGCCAGAGATTATTTTATCAAAACTTTTTCTCAGAAAGAGATTCCGGAAGATATTCCAGAAGTAAGAATCAACAAAGAAGAAATAAAAACTACTGAATTTATGGTTTTAGCAGGATTAGCCACAAGCAAAAGCGATGCACGAAGAAAGATTGAACAAGGAGGAGTTAACTTGGAGAGAGAAAGCTCACTAGAGATTGAAATTGTCGACAGAGTTCTTAATAGAGATGATGATGGAAAAGTAATGAAAGTCGGCAAAAAGGATTTTGTGAGAATAAAATTTTAGAATTTTTTCTGTCATTCCTGCGAAAGCAGAAATCCACACTTCCGTAATTGATAGCGTAGATTCCGGGTCAAGCCCGGAATGACAAGTTCGTATGAAGCAGAAAATAATTGAAATTAAAACCCAAGCCATTCAGGAAATTTCTAAAGCCAAGAGCATAGAAGAGCTTTTTGATTTGGAAAAAGAATATCTGGGAAGAAATAGCGAATTTAACCGAATTCTTAAAAACATCAAGAATCTTTCTGAAGAAGAGAAAAGAGAAATTGGAAAACTGGCCAACATTTCCAAAATTGGAATCCAAAACCATATCAACAAGATGCAGAAAACCTTAGAACAAACCGGTTTTGATTTTGCCAAAGAAAAAATAGATATCACCATTCCAGGAAAGAAGAAAAAAATGGGACACCTTCATATTTTGAGCCAGGTTCGCAGTGAAATTGAGGATATTTTTACTGGAATGGGATTTGAAGTAGCTGATGGACCGGAAATCGAAACTGAATTCTATAATTTTGACGCTCTGAATGTTCCCAAGGATCATCCGGCGCGCGATATGCAAGATACTTTCTGGGTAAAACAGGAAATAGACAAGAAAAATCTTGTTTTACGAAGCCAGACTTCAACAGTTCAAGTGAGATATATGGAAAAGCATAAGCCTCCTTTCCGCATCATTGCTCCCGGAAAATGTTTCCGAAGAGAAGCGACCGATAGCACCCACGATCATACTTTTTATCAATTCGAAGCGCTTATGGTCGGCGAAGATATAACTGTGGGAAATATGAAATATATCGCTGAACAATTTTTCTCTGAATTTTTCAAAAAAGAAGTAAAAATAAGACTGAGACCGAGCTATTTCCCCTTTGTGGAACCTGGATTCGAATTTGATATCAATTGCCTGATGTGCGGAGGAAAAGGCTGCAGGGCCTGCAAAAATGCCGGCTGGTTGGAACTGGGAGGCGCCGGAATGGTGAATCAGGCAGTTTTCGTCGCCGCAGGATATCCCAGAAATAAATATCAGGGTTTTGCCTGGGGATTCGGATTGGAAAGATTGGCTATGATGAGATACAAAATTAACGATATTCGATTATTTCACGGAGGAGATTTAAGATTTATAAAACAATTCTAAGTATGAAATACAGTTATAATTGGATTAAAGAGATATCCAAAACAAATATATCTCCTGAAAAAATGATAGATGCGCTAATGATGCATTCTTTTGAAGTAGAGGGAATCGAGAAAAAAGGAGAAGAATTGTCAGGCGTGGTGGTAGGAAAAATCCTGGAAATTAACAAGCATCCAAATGCTGACAGGTTGCAACTTACTAAAATCGACATCGGGAAAAACAAAAAACTGGATATTGTCTGCGGAGCGCAAAACATCAAAGTCGGAGATAAAGTTCCGGTAGCCCTGATTGGAGCAAAGTTGCCCAGCCGAATCTTAATCCAGGAAGCGGAAATTCGGGGTGTAAAATCATTCGGGATGCTTTGCGCGGAAGATGAATTGGATTTGGGAAAAGGCCATGCGGGGGTCTTGATTTTGAAAAATGATGCAAAAATTGGAGAAGAAATATCCAAAGCTTTAGGATTGGACGATACTGTTTTTGAAATAAAAGTCCTTCCTGATAGAGGACACGACGCCCTTAGCCATATTGGAGTAGCCAGAGAAGTAGCTGTTTTAGAAGGAAAAAAACTTAATTATAAAACCAAAAAAAACAAAACCAGCAAGACAAGTAAGCTGACAGTAAAAATTGAAGATAAAAATCTCTGTCCGCGATATATGGGAGCCATGATGATTAATGTTAAAGTTCAGGAGTCTCCAAACTGGATGAAAAATCGCCTGCAATCTATCGGAGTGAATCCGATTAATAATATTGTCGATGCAACCAACTACGTAATGATGGAGCTAGGACAGCCCTTGCACGCCTTTGACTTCAATAAGATTGGAGATGGGAAGTCTGTGAATATAATCGTCAGAAAAGCCAAAAATGGAGAAGAAATTAAATTGTTGGATGAAACTGTTAAAAAATTATCCGCTGAAGATCTGGTCATTGCCAATGGAAAAAAAGCTTTGGCGATTGCCGGAGTTATGGGAGGAGAGGATTCAGGAATCAGTGAAAATACCACCTCAATCATTCTGGAATCAGCTAATTTTAATGCAACTTCAATCCGAAAAACCAGAACCAGGCAAAATATTAAGACTGAAGCTTCTGATAGATACGAAAAAGAAATAGATCCAAACCTTTGTGAAATAGCAATGGCAAGAGTGATTGAAATCATTGAGTCTTTTGGAGCAACCGCGGACGGAATAGTTGATATTTATCCAAAACCGGTTAAGGAATGGAAAATAAAGTTAAATTTGGAATGTGCGAGTGAACTCTTAGGCGAGAAAATTCCTGAAAAACAAGCGCTAAAAATATTAAATTTATTGGGACTAAAAACTTCTGGAAAAGGAAAGATAATAACTGTAAATACTCCAACTATCCGGATTGATCTCAAGACCCAAGAAGATTTAATTGAGGAAATCGGAAGAATTTACGGATACGAGAAAATAAAATCAAAAGCTCCGGTTTTGGAAATTAAGCCTTCAAAAATAAATGAGCAGAGACAATTTGAAAAAATGATCAAAGGCCATTTGACTGGAGCCGGCTTTTCTGAAACATACAATTATGCTTTTTATAGTATTGGCGATGCCAACAATATTGAGCTTGGAAATGAAAAGCATATTGAACTCCAAAATCCAATGAATCCGGAACAGGCGTTGATGAGAAAAAGCCTCGTGCCTGGAATACTGAAAAATATCAAAGAAAATCTCAAAAATTACAAAGAAATTGAAATTTTTGAAATTGGAAGAATCTATTTTCCGAAAGAAAATGCTCTTCCGGAAGAGAAAAACGTGCTTGTTGGAGCAATCGTTTTGGATGAGAAAAAGAAGGGAAATAATTTTTATGAAGCCAAGGGATATGTCGATTTGATGCTTCAAAAAGCAGGAATCAGCAATTATTATTTTGATGAATTTAAAAATTTAGATGAAAAAATTCCTTCCCTTTGGCACAAGACCAGATGCGCTGAAATTGAAACGGAAGGCAGCGAAGAACTCCTGGGATATGTCGGAGAAATTTCTCCCTTAGTTCTTCAAAAATTCGGAATCGAAAAGAAAGTGGCAATGTTCGAAATAGACCTGGGAAAACTTCAGTTGACTGCTGAAAAAGAAAGGGAATTCAAACCTCTTCGAAAGTTCCCGATTTCGGAAAGAGATATTTCCATGGTAGCTGATGAAGAAGTCAGGGTGGATGAAATTATGCAGATTATCCAGGAAACAGGAGGAAATATGGTGATTAATACTGATTTATTTGATATCTACGACTTGTCCGAAAATGAAACCAGCTTTGCCTTTCGTATATTCTTTGCTGATGACAACCGGACGCTTCGAAATGAAGAAGTGGATGATGTGATGAAAAAAATAATCAATAATCTGGAAAAAGATTTGGAGATTAAAGTGAGAAAATAACTTATTTACAATCTTTTTAAATCTCACTCTTTAGATGGGTGAGATTTTTTGTGTATAAAAAAATGGGAAGCCGCTAAAAGCAAAAAACCGGTTCAGACTTGACAAAACTACCAAATATGTGCTAATCTAATTTGACGGTCAAAAGACACTTTTTTCGTGTTTCGTCAAATTTATTTTTTAAGCTAGATTTTAAAAAAATGACTAACGGAATCATATCTAATAATAACAATGAAAATAAGGCTAATTTTAGCTATTTTTTGGCTTTGGAAAAACTTTTCTCTGAAATACAGGAAAGACCTCAGGGAATCATAAAAGAACGCTATGGAATCAAAAATGAAAAATCAAAAACCCTTGAAGAAATAGGAAAAGAGCATAGAATAACCAGAGAAAGAGTTCGCCAAATTATTCGAGAAACTTTAAAGAAGCTTAAAAATAAAAAAAATGGAATTCTTGGAGAAGTTTTGAGCCAATTGGCATTTACCCTGAAAGAAAAAAATGGTATAATTAAGAAAGAAAGATTGTTATCCCAAAATTTAGAAATGAAAGAAAGAGGGTCACTCAAGTTTTTTCTTGATCTTTTTGATGAAATCAAATTTAGGGAGATTGCAAAAGAACTCGATCCTTCCTGGACAAACAGCGATTTCAATTTGGCTGATTGGAGAAAAGTAAAAAATGAAGTAAAAGAAATCCTTGAAAAAAGCCGGAAGCCGCTTACCGAAAAAGAGCTTTTGGGCGAAATCAAAAAGTCAGGAAAGATAGATATCACAGAAAAAAAGCTTTTGGATTATTTGGATGTTTCCAGCGAAATTAAAAAAGGAAACTTTGAAAAATGGGGTCTTGAGGCCTGGGATGAAATTACCCCGAAAGGAACCAGGGAAAAGATTTATCTTATCCTCAAGGAAACCGGAAAACCCATTCATTTCAAAGAGATTGCCAGCTTGATTGACAAGTATAAGCTTAATAAGAAAAAGAAAACCCACCCTCAGACTGTCCACAATGAACTCATCAGAGATAAACGTTTTATTTTGGTCGGAAGAGGAACATACGCGCTTTCTGAATGGGGATATAAAAAAGGAACTGTAAAAGAAGTAATTGAAGATATTCTCAAAAAGAATGCGGAGCCGATGGAAAAAGAAAAGATTATGAATGAAATTCTCAATCTTCGAAAAGTAAAGAAATCAACGATTTTGATCAATCTCAATAATTACTTCCAAAAAGTAGGAAGAAACAGCTACTCCTTGAAGAAATAAAAAAACGCATTAATATAAATCCTTTTGGATACAACGTTATTCAATTAGGATTAGAAGAAATGAACGTAATATTAGATTCTTTTAAAGACATTGCGGATGCAATGGGAACTATAGGCTCAGTTTTTGCTTATACTTGGTATTTCATTCTGCCTCCGCTTTTTTATCAGGTGTTCAAGCCGCTCTGGATTGAACAAATGAGAGATCGCACTTACCTGGCTTCGTTAAACAAAGTCCTTCTTGAACTAATTCCACCCCAGAATATTGAAAAGAGTCCAAAGCTTATGGAGTCTTTTTTTAGTGGAATTCATGGAGTCATAACCACCATACCGCAAAGCGATTTTTGGATGAAGGGAAAGGTCATTGAAACTTTTTCCCTCGAATTAGTCGGGGATAGCGGAGAGGTGCATTTTTACATCAAGTGTCCTGATTTTGACAAGGGAATGATAGAGGCAAATCTATACGCCCAGTATCCCGACATGCAAATCATTGAAGTGGAAGATTACGTGAGCAGTATTCCGGTTATTGTTCCCAACAAAAAATGGGAGGTTTGGGGAGCAGATGCAATATTAGCCAGACCCGATCCTATGCCCATTAAAACTTATGATAGATTTCAAGAAGATGTTACTGGAAAAATGATTGATCCGTTGTCTTCTATCCTTGAGGTTCTCGGAAAGATTGGTCCCAATCAGAAAGTCTGGTTTCAAATTATTGTTGGTCCGATAAAGGATGCGACATTTGAATTAAAGGAGGGAAAGAAAATGATTGATGAATTGGCAAAAGGGAAAAAATCAGAGAGAGGATTTTTGAATGATATCGGAGATGTTTTTGGAAATCTCTTTAAAGCAGTTTCTAATCCGGTTGAATTTGCTGATCAAAAAGAAAAGGATGAGGCTCCGCTTGAATTTAGGCTCACACCCGGGGAAAAAACAAGACTCAAAGCGCTTGAGGAAAATATGACCAAAAATGTTTTTAAAACCAAAATTAGGTTTGTTTACCTCGGCAGAAGAGAAAATTACGACAAACCAGGAGTCGTAGGAGGATTCTGGGGAGCGATGAAACAATTTTCCGATAGCTATTCTAATGGAATTACTATCAAAGATGAAACTAAGACCTATGCCTGGTATTTTATGATAAAATCAAGACTCCGCTACAGACAAAGAATATTAGTGAAAAGATACAAAGACCGCGATCCCACTGGATATAATTGTGTTATGAGCACAGCAGAGTTGGCGACTATTTTTCATATGCCGGACATGTCAGCAATGGCACCGGCTATTCGCCGCGTTGAAGCTAAACTCGGAGGCGCTCCGGCTAATTTACCAGTTAAATAAAACAGATGACTGATGAAATAACTTTTTTTGCAAAAACTAATTTCCGGAACCAGGAACGGGTATTTGGAATAAAAGCCGACGACAGACGCCGACATATGTATGTCATTGGAAAGACTGGTATGGGAAAAACCAACCTCTTGGAAACGATGGCAATTCAAGATATTCAGAACGGGAAAGGCGTGGCTTTCATTGATCCTCACGGAGATACAGCGGAAAAACTCATCAAATCTATTCCTGCTAATCGAATCAACGACGTGATTTATTTCAATCCGGCCGATCAGGATTTTCCGATTGCTTTTAATGTGATGGAAAGCGTCGATCCGAAACAAAGGCATCTCATTGCTTCAGGACTGATCGGGGTTTTCAAAAAAATCTGGGCTGATTCCTGGGGACCAAGATTGGAATATATTCTTCGAAACGCAATTTTGGCTCTTCTTGAATATCCAGGATCGACGCTTTTGGGCGTTACTAGAATTTTGGTGGACAAAAACTATCTGAGAAGAGTTGTGGAAAAAATTACCGACCCAGTGGTGAGATCTTTCTGGGTAGATGAATTTCCCAAATGGAACGACCGCGTGCTTCAAGAAGTTATCTCTCCAATTCAAAATAAAGTCGGACAATTTCTTTCCAGTTCCCTCATCCGAAACATTGTCGGACAAACAAAATCATCCTTTGATGTCAGAGAGGTGATGGATGATCAAAAAATACTTATTATGAACCTTTCCAAGGGAAGGATTGGAGAAGATAATAGCGCGCTTATCGGAGCGATGATGATAACCAAAATTCAACTCGCAGCAATGGGAAGGGTGGATATCGATGAGGAAGAGAGAAGAGATTTTTACCTTTATGTTGATGAATTTCAAAATTTTGCCACAGAATCATTTGCCAATATTCTTTCCGAAGCCAGAAAATACCGCTTAAATCTAATCCTGGCCAACCAATATATCACCCAAATTGATGAAAAGGTCCGCGACGCAATTTTTGGAAATGCCGGAACACTCATTTCTTTCCGAGTTGGAGCTGCGGATGCCGAACTTCTGGAAAAGGAATTTGACCCGATTTTCTTAATGAATGATATTGTTAACCTTCAAAAATATAATATCTATTTGAAATTAATGATTGACGGTATTGCCGGAAATGCTTTTTCAGCAACCACACTGGCTCCGATTGACATTGAATCAACAAAAAATAATGCAGAAAAAGTAATTCGAGTTTCCAGAGAAAGATATGCCAGTGGCTGCGAAGAGGTAGAGGAAAAAATTAAACGCTGGAGCGGAATGCTGATGGAAGAAAAAGCCAGAGAAACAGTAAAAATGATAAAAGTTCTTCCAAAACAGCCAATAAAAGTAGAAAAGGCACCAAAAGAAACTTCTACTCCCATAGCAAGGGAAACTTTTTCTCCTGAAAAAACAATAAGCCCGCAAATTCCAACAGAGATCAAGAAAGATTCCTCCACTGTCCGTTTTGATTCAACAAAATTGACCAAAATCTCTGAAACAAAAGAGTTAAAGACAAAGGAAATTTTTGAAAAACAATTATATGAAGCTACTTGCGATACTTGCGGAGAAAAAATACAGGTTCCCTTTAAGCCAGATGGAAGCAGGCCGACTTTCTGCAAAGAATGCTTCAAAGATTACCAAAGAGCGATGGCAAGAGTGAAAAATGAACAAATAAATTCAAACCAGCCAGTTAGCCAGCCAATAAACAACAATCAGACGACAAACCATCAATCTATTGCGCCATCGATCAATAAAAAAGAAGAAAAACCGAAAGAAACAAGAAGATTTGAAAGGAAAGCCTTTGTCTCAGAGGAAAAACCTCTTACTCTTTCCCAGCTTCAACATGTGGCGCCAAAGAAATTCAAATATACCCACAAAAAACAGCCGGTTAACCTCCAGGAACTTCGGGAACTTATTAATAAAAGCAAGAATGAATAAATCCCCACACCTTTCTATTAGGCATTCCATCCAAAAGTAAAAATTGCATGAAATCTATGTTTACAGAAAAAATTTCATCTTCAAGAAAGGTGAGGGATAAAAAAGTAATTGTTGCTATGTCTGGCGGAGTAGATTCATCTGTTGTTGCCGCAATGCTCAAAAAAGAAGGCTACGATGTTGTTGGAGTTTTTATGAATTTCTGGAAAGACATTTCTACTAGCAAAGATTTTGAAAATAAATGTTGCTCGCTAAAATCTATCCAAGGTGCCAGAAATGTTGCCCAAATTTTGAATATTCCTTTTTATGTTTTGAATGTCCAAGACGAATTCAAGAAAAAAGTGGTGAATTATTTTTTAAATGAGCTCGAAACGGGAAATACGCCTAATCCGTGCGTAGTCTGCAACAAAGAAATAAAATTTAAGATCTTGCTGGAGAAAATGCTTTTGCTGAAAGCTGACTATGTAGCAACAGGACATTACGCGCAAGTGCGCGAAGTTAAAAATGAAAAGTTAAAAGTGAAAAATTTTGGACTATTTGAAGCAAAAGACAAAAACAAAGATCAGAGTTATTTCCTATACACGCTGAAACAAAAACAACTGGCAAAAGTTATGTTTCCCTTGGGAGAATACACAAAACCGGAAGCCAGGAAAATTGCCAAAGAATTCAAGCTTCCTGTGCACGATAAAAAGGAGTCGCAGGATATCTGTTTTATTCCCGAAAAGGGCTATGAAAACTTTTTGGCGAAAATGTTGAGCCTTAAAAAAGGCTTAATTAAGGACTTAAATGGCAAAGTCCTGGGAGAACACAATGGGCTGCCCCTTTATACTATCGGACAGAGAAAGGGGATAAAAATAGGCGGAAACGGACCATATTATGTAGTGAAAAAGGATTCCAAAAAAAATATACTGGTTGCGGGAAGCGAAAAAGAACTTTATAGCAAAAAATTAAGATTAAAAAACATAAGCTGGATTGCCGGAAAACCAAAATTTCCCTTCAAAACACTTCTTCGGACCCGCTACCGAAGCCCTTTGGTTTATGCTACAATAAATAAAAACGAGGTTGAATTTAAAAACCCCCAAAGAGCAATTTCTCCTGGACAATCTGCAGTATTCTATTCAGAAAAAGGAGAGGTAACTGGAGGAGGAATTATAGTTTAATTTATATTTATGCAAGACCCAACCCAAAATAATCAAGATACCCACGCTAAAAGGCAAAGAATTCAATACGAGCTCTCGATTGCTGATGCAGACTCCAGAAGATTGGACAGAGAAAAGGAAGCAGAATTGATGGAACTCAAAAGACTAGAAAGACAGCTAGCACTTCTTAATGTCAATATTTCCGAAAGAAAACAAAAGGTAAAAAAGATAGAAAATGACAAGATAATGATTGAAAACGATATTAAAAGCCTAAAAAAGAAATTAAATGAAATAAGGTAATAATTAATTTTTAATAAAAATATGACATCGGAAGAAATAAAAAAACTAGAAGAAATTGTAAGATCATTTGGAATCACAGAATATAGCGATGCAAAAAGAATTTTGTCAATAAGGAGCAGGGAAGAATTTATCAATGAAATATTAATACATCCCCGCACTAAGGCAAAGAGGAAATCTGATGTTGAAAAAGCCCTCAAGGATAAGAATTTATTCTATAAGTTCTAGTCGAGGTTGACATTTTTGGCTTTAAATGATAGGATAATTTGGTATAAATATCTCTGTCATTCCAAGCATAGCGAGGAATCCCTGTATGATTTCGGAATCTTTCACTTTGTTCAGGATGACAATAAATAAATTTTATGTTGGCAATAATCAAAACCGGAGGGAAACAGTATCTGATTAAAAAAGGAACCAAGCTTAAGATTGAAAAAATAGAAGGGGAAGTCGGAGCAAAAGTTGATTTTGCCGAAGTCCTTTTTGTGGGAGATGAAAAAGAAGCCAAAGTCGGCGCTCCTTTCATCAAGGGTGCAAAGGTTGAAGGAAAAATCCTGAAGCAGGACAAAGATAAGAAAGTTTGGGGAATCAAACACAAAGTCAAGAAAAGATACAAGGTCAAATTCGGACACAGACAACCTTTTACTGAAGTAGAAATTACCAAAATTGGATAGAGAATGAAAAACTGCCCTTTCGAGGGTAGTTTTTTGTTCTTTATTTCAGTATCAAGGAGGGAGTTATGAAAACTTCCATTCTGGTATCGGCATTAGTAAAATTTTTTACAACTTTCCTGGCGATAACATTGTTCATGAAATTCATAATAAAAAAATCTTAAGGAGGGAAAAATGGAATTGATGATAGTGAAAGTGTTTGAGTTTTTTACTGTTGCTGCTCTAGTACTCCTTTCTTTGGGTGCAGGACTTTATTTTTCGGGATTTTTTTTCATAAAAGGCTTTTGCCGGCCGTATCCCGAGGAAGAACAAATCTGGAGCGATGGTCCAGAGGCCGACTATGAATATGAGAAAGAACTAGTCAGAAAGAAAACAACAGGTTTTTTCAATTTTTTTGTGCCAACCTTCTTCTATCCGCACCTTTAGAAAAAATCGCAAAGAAAAGAGGCAGTTCGCCCATTGAGCGGCACTGCCTTTTACTTTCTTCTTTGCATTCTAATTTATTCCCTTAATCCTTTTTAAGGTTTCTCTCGAAAAGAGTTATTTCTCCTTCTTGATCACCTCCTGTTTCTTCTTGCTCATCCCTTATTCTTTCTTTCTCGGAAACATCATACCCCAATCCTCGTAAAACATGCAAACTTCTGAATGTTTTCTCTTCCATAACCTCCCCCTTTTCTAAAATATCATCATTTTATTTCAACTCTCTACGATTGTTAATTGCAGAGATTAATGTTGATTCATCAATATACTCGATATCGCCTCCGGTCGTCAATCCTCGGGCAAGTTGGGTTATTTTTATTTTCAAGGGTTGAATTTTTCTTTTCAAATACAACGCAGTAGCATCGCCTTCAGTAGTTGGATTAGTGGCAATGATTACTTCCTCTATTTTTTCATTTTCTATCCTTTTTAGAAGTTCCGGAATTTTGAGTTCTTGCTCATTGTTATTTTGGAAAATAGTTCCGCCCAAAACAAAATACAATCCCTGATAGGCGCTGGTTTTTTCCAAAGAAATGATATCGAGCGGTTCTTCCACCACGCAAATCTGCTTTTGATTTCTTTTGGTATTTTTGCAAATTTCGCAGAGTTCCTCTTCGGCAATATTAAAACATTTCTTGCAGGTTTTCATGTGCTGGATATTTTCGAGATTCTCGGAAAATTCCTGAATTCTTTCCTTGCTTTGCTTAAAGAGATATAAAACCAGCCGTTCGGCCATTTTAGGTCCGACGGAAGGAAGGCTTGCAAAATTATCTATTAATTTTTTAAATGATTTTGGAAACAAAGTTGGTAATTTTAAGTTTTAATTTTTAAATGTTTAAAAATTCAATTATTTAGATTTGATTTAAAATTTAAAATTTAGAATTTAAAATTCTATTCTGTATGCACTCTTTCCAGAGATTTGAAAGTCGTTGAAGTTTCTTCAAAATATAGATTCAATTTTCCAACAGGACCGTTTCTGTGCTTGGCAATATGCACTTCCACGATGTTTTTATTCGGAGTATCCGGTTTTTCCCGGTCTTCCCTGTATAAAAATAACACAACATCTGCATCCTGTTCAATAGATCCTGATTCGCGAAGATCGGAAAGTTTTGGAATTTGGGGAGAGCGTGATTCAACGGCGCGAGAAAGCTGAGAAAGAGCCAGAACTGGAATGTTAATTTCACGGGCAAGATTCTTGAGTGCCCTCGAAATTTCGGAAATTTCCTGGACACGATTTTCTTTTCCGCGGCCTTCCATTAATTGCAAATAATCAATAATGATGAGCCCCAAATTATGTTCCGCTTGGAGCCTTCTCGCCATCGTCCTCATTTCCATAATATTAGCGGAAGCGGAGTCATCGATAAAAATCGGAGCTTCAGAGAGAACGCCCATTGCTTCTCCAATCCTTTGAAAATCGTTATTTTCTCCTTCGCTACGAAGCTTTCCGGTGCGAAGGCGCCATAAATCAACCTGCGACTCAGCCGCAATCATACGGTCAACAAGCTGGTCGGCTGACATTTCCAATGAGAATATTCCCACTGGAACTTTTTCCCTAATTCCAATATGTCTGGCAATATCAAGTGCTAGCGTTGTTTTTCCGATGGAAGGGCGGGCAGCCAGAATGACCAGATCTGACTTTTGAAGTCCGGCCAATATTCCATCCATATCAGGAAATCCAGTCGGAACTCCTCGAAATTTACTATTATCCTTATGGAGTTCATCGATTCTATTAAAAGCTGCTTCCAAGACAGACTTAATCGGAATAAAATCCTGCTTAATATATTTTTGGGAAACTTTGAATAATTTTTGTTCCGCTTCATCTAGAACTTTCTGCACATCTTCTCCTTCTTTATATCCTAATTCCAAAATATCACTAGCGGCTTTAATCAGTCTTCGGAGAGTCGCTTTCTTTTGGACGACTTTGGCATAGTGAACAACATTAGCTGCCGAAGGAACAGTATTGACCAATGATGCCAAATAGGTCGATCCTCCGACTTGTTCCAATTTGTTAATTTCCTCCAATTTATTGGAAATGCTAAGCACATCAATTGGTTCCCGTTCTTCATACAAATCCAGCATTTTTTCATAAATAAGATTGTGATCATCCTTATAGAAATCGCCAACCTTAACAACATCCGCAATCTTAATGATTGCGTCTTTATCAAGCATAAGAGAACCCAGAACCGACTGTTCAGCTTCAAGATTGTGCGGAGGAATTTTTAAATTTTCAATCTCATTATTTTTAGCCATAATACTTATTATACCAATCCCAACCCCAAAGGCAACCCGAAAAATCACACTCCTTATCCAAACCTTACGAACATCTTGACATTATTTCAGCAGTGTATTATAATAGTCCCTGGGTCTTTAAATATGAAAAAAATATCTGCTAATAATTGGCAGATTTAATATAGAAAAAAGCAATGAAGGAGGAAGAGATGTCTGATACTAAAACAGTTGAAATCATTCACATAGAAGAAAGAGTTTATGTAGCTTTAAAACCCGATCCTCATTTCAAAAAATTGGCTTTGATTGCCAACTTCGCTAAAAGCGAGCAGGCTGCTTTCAGAAAGGCAAATCGAAGGGTGAAGATTACTCATGTTAATATTCCGGAAAAGGCGCAAAAAAAGTAGAAAAACCAAGAAGGGAACCCAGTCGGTAATCAACACGGGCTCCCTTTTAAATTATAAAAAGAGATTTTTTTGATATTTAATTGTATAAAAATAATAAGAAAGTTTAAGAAAACCACAGTTTTAAGGAGGTCATTTTGAAAAAAATGATAATCATCGCGGTTATGTGCCTCACATTTCTAACAGTAACCGCAAACAGTTCTTCAATAAAAAAAGATTCGGTCAAAAAGCCAAAGACAAGAACAGTAAAAATGACTTTGATTGTCACTGCATATTACAAACCGCTTCCCGGACAAAAAAAGTATGCTACAGGATCCTATAGGGGCGACATCCTCCTTAATGGAACCGGCAGGACATTTTTTGGAGAGGAAGCATCAGAGGAAATTGCAGCGGCCGATCTTACTGTGCTGCCAAAAGGAACCTTGATTTATGTTCCCGGACACAGAGTTGTCAAAGTAGGGGATATCGGCAGAGACATCAAGGGGGAAAGGCTTGATATTTTTATGGGCTCCGGAGAGGAAGCCCTGGGAAAAGCCCTTGATTGGGGAAGGAAAAAAATCAAGACTGAAGTATTAAAATAGGGTGACCCATTGGTCACCCCATTTTCTTTATTCAAATCTAAGCAATTTATTTTTTCTTTATCTTAAATCCATCTTTCATATCCTCAATCAAATATCCCTTTTTGTCGATAAGGTCCCGCAATTTATCGGATTGCTGAAAATCTTTGATTTTCTTGGCCTCGTCTCTATCGTTAGCAAGTTTTTTGATTTCTTCCGGTATCTCAGCCTCTTCTTTTGATATATTTAATCCGAAAACTTTATTCATCCTTTTCCAAAGTCCCAAAATTTCCTTTTTATTCAAACGATTTAATTTATTCGTTTCGGTGATTAATTCATACAAAATCGAAAGGGCGACTGGGGTGTTCAGATCATCATCCATTGCTTCCTCAAATCTTTCCCGATACTTTTCCGTGTTTAACTCAGAACCATTTCCAGCTTCCGGATTCTTGAGATTATTCACAAAATCGGAAATTCTCTGTAAATTAGCACTGGCTTGTTCGAGAGAATCTTCTGTGAAATTAGTCACACTTCGGTAGTGCGAACTTAGAATCCAAAGCCGAACAACCATTGCGCCGTATTTTTTAACCGCATCATTGATAGTTATAAAATTCCCCAGCGATTTGCTCATTTTTTTGCCATCGACCTGAACCATATTCCAAAGAAACCAGTAATTTGCCATCTTTTTGCCAAGATAACATTCGCTTTGGGCGATTTCATTTTCATTATGTGGAAAAGCATTTTCATTTCCTCCGCCATGAATGTCAAAAGTATCTTGACCCAAAAGGTCAGATGACATCACGGAACATTCAATGTGCCAACCAGGATAACCAATTCCCCAGGGACTTTCCCATTTGAGGATATGTTCCGCTGGAGCTTTAATCCAAAGCGCAAAATCAAGCGGGTTTTTCTTTTCTGGATTCAGCTCCACTCGGGATCCGGAAA
>CAZXKY010000007.1:0-25368 GCA_964641975.1 uncultured Bdellovibrionales bacterium
GGAGAAACAACCGGAATAGCCATAAGCTGAGAATGCGGATGCGCTATTGAAGCACCCACTTCTTTCCCGTGATTATGGAAAATACTGACATAATCCACTCCACGCCTGTTCATCAAATCCAAATATCTGTCCTGATAAGCATCAAACACTTCCGCAATTTCTTCTTTTTCAAGAAGCGGCATATGGCGATAATGGTCCCTGGTTACGATAACTTCATGATATCCAAATCCATCCATTGAAAAATAAGGGCCCTCGCCTTCTTTCTTCAAGCTTCCTTCCTGGGAAAAAGCGGGAAATTTGTTGGGAAAAACTCGAAGTGACCAATCTCCATCTGATTTTTCGTAAATAAGAACGTCTTTTTTTTGTCCTGATTTTTCCGGATCGCAAAAAAGGCAATCCTCCACATTATCAAGATTTTGATTTTCCACTCCTTTTCCATTTTTGGAAAAATCTTCCGGCCTCTTCGCCCGTCCGGTCGCAATTACAACCCAATCTCCGGTCACCATGTCCTGTCTCAGTTCCGAATGGTTTGTTTTATTTTGTTTTGTTTCTGTTTTCACCTTTTCGATGTCATTCCGAGTGAGCGAAGCGAATCGAGGAATCTAATTAGATCTTTCGACTCAGTGCCTCAGCAACACTTCGCTCAAGATGACATAATTTTTAACTTTTCACCCAACAGAGTAAACTTTATGAACTTTTAACTATCCTGTATTTTCCTGTCATTAATCTCCATTTTACCTGAAATAATTCTTTTAGTGTTTGAAAATAGCCGCTGATCCCAACCGTGCTTTGTCCTGAATCATTCCACGTCACAGGAATTTCAACAATTTCATATCCCATCTTTTTTGCTATTGCTAAAATCTCAAAATCACCGCCCCATCTGATGGCTTTCATCTGAGGAATTATTTTTTCCACAACTTCTTTGGACAAAACCTTAAATCCACATTGGGTATCCTTGATTCCGCGAAGATCCAATGTAAATTGTATAAGCAAATTCCCAAAGTCGCCAAGCATCTCTTTGATTTTTGGCTGGTGTTTTTCAATCTTTGATTGCTGTAAATCTCGAGATCCAATGATAATATTCTCATTTTTATCAATGTGTTCCCAAAATTTATCAAGATTTTCGATTGCAGTCGCGCCATCGGCATCAGTAAAGAGCCTAAATTTTCCCCGAGCCTTCAAAAGCCCTTCCTGGACAGAAAATAATTTTCCCTTATTTTCCTTGCGATCAATAAAAACAAGATTAGGATCCACATTGCAATAGCCGCCAATCAGCTGTGATGTATTGTCTTTTGAGCCATCATTAACAATAACTACTTCGTATGAAATATTTTTTCCTTGAAAATAGGCCTTTATGCTTTGAAGATGCTCCTTAATTCCCAATCCTTTGCGGCTTGCTTCATTATAAGCCGGTATGACAATTGACAACAAAATTGGTTCATTCATATTGCTTACGAATAACTATTTAGAGTTAACTATTCTAATAAAATAATCATACCATAAAAATATGCTATTTTCAACAAATTTCATTAAATCGGATTTGATACCTTTTTGGGTTAAAACCTTTCTTCAAAATATTTTTCCAAGAATAATTTCTTTCAGAAACACGAATAATTTTATTTCCCTCGAGAAAAAGAGGATCAACAATTCGTGACTTACACAAAATAAACGGATCGCGAGAATCATAACTTCGCATAAAACCGTCATTTCTATTCATAGCATCCCATAATTTTTTTAGCTTTAGATCTTCAATACAGTGCTTGTTAATTTTACTTAAAATAGCTGAATCAGATGTATAAAGATCTCTCTCGTTTATATATTGTTTTTTCAAAGAATATTTGAGGTAATTCCCAACACGCCAGAACATTGCGACTGTTTCAATACTTGTAAAATACCTGTCATTTAGATATTTATAAGACTCCGCAAACAATAATGCTAATTTATATTCCCGAAAAACCCATTCGTTATTAACTATCATTAAATTTTCAATAATAGAATTTATCTCTTTTTTCCCTAAAATTTTATAATTGAAAAAATGTCGAAGAGAAGCATCGATTCTGTCAGCACAAAGATCTGGAATCTCCTTATCCTGAAAAGTAAATTTTCCATTATTTAGCATCGCTTCTTTACTTATGTTATTTTTTTTAAGTATATTCTGAATATTGGTGTTACAAATAAACTTATTATGTATCAAATCTTGATTATTCTGATATACCGCAAAATCATCTCTCAAAACATAATCAATACAATGAGAAAAAACGCCGTGTGAAATATCATGCACAAGACTAAAAATTAGCTCTTCTCTTGACACATTGTAGCGCTTAAGAAAAATATAACACCCGAGAGAATGTTCGTATCGCGAAAAATATGTTCCAGGATAATACGGCTCAAAAAATCCTG
Source organism: uncultured Bdellovibrionales bacterium (assembly GCA_964641975.1). Lineage (GTDB taxonomy): Bacteria > Patescibacteriota > Minisyncoccia > Moranbacterales > JAKLHP01 > JAKLHP01. The sequence continues at coordinate 2,401 of CAZXKY010000007.1, forward strand.
CCTGACTAATATCTTTCAATCTTTTAAATACAGGCAGGTTGATTATTTCCAAAACTGCAGGATCTGAAATCTTCTCTTCTCCATAAATACGATCGCAATACAGCATATTATTTATAAATTAAACATACGGACGAGCAAGAATGGTATATGTATTTTCAGTGTTTTTTATATATTCTTCGTTAATTTTTTCAATATAGTTTCGCCAAGCAATATGCTCCCACAGATGAAGACTATAGACTCCATTTAAATTTTTATCAATATTCAAGAAAATATTTTGTAAGCCCTCGTCAGTCCAAATATGCTTATAAAATGATCGCTGTGGCTCTATGCATATAGAATCAGGGTATTCTTGCGACAACTTTAAGGGATAAATTATACTATGATTATTCCATGACCCATTAAATTCTTCATAGATATGTTCATACCAAGTCATCCCAAAAAATGATTGTTTTTTTGCCATTATAAAAGCATTCCCCAAGCCAGCATATGGCTGCGAAATATCCTCTTGCCCCATAACAAAATCATTTTCATATATCTTTTTTGGCAATCTATTGATAAAAATTGTATCTAAATCTGCATAAATTCCTCCATATTTATTTAACATTTCTAGTCGAATAAAATCTGATTGATGCGCATATCCTAATTTTTTTCCTTTTAGATTTTTTATTGGCTGCACTTTCACCAAGTTCAAACTATTTCTTATTATGTTCCAATATTTTCCATGTGGTTCTTGCTCGTAATAGAAAAATATTTTATCTGGTTTATTAATCTCAATGCATGACTTCAGGCAAATATAGTGAATCAGATGTAATTTCTGCGATCTCGGCTTAAGTCCGAAAATAAAATGGAATATATTAGGAATCATAGCATTCTTTATTCAAAAAATAATTTCTTCGTAGTATAAGCAGTCGTCCACTTTGGCACTTTGTTCATTTTTATAAATTCTTGTGCCTTTTTTCTGTTTTTTTTATGCAAATACATATAAGCATAATACAAAATTTTCTTTTTTAATGATATTCCCTTTGGACTTGTTTGTGATTCTTTGTTGAACGCATAACTCCAAGAATAATATTTTTCTAAAAAGCATCTTTCTTTCTCGAAATAAGCAAAGGCCCTTTCGATTCCCGCGTGAATTCTGATTTGTTGTTTTTCCCATTCTTTAAAATTAGAAGAAACCTCTACAAATGCAATTGAATTTGACGGCTTAATGGTTGGAAAAATTCCCAGTTTTTCATAATCATTTTTTCCTTTAATTGCGAAATAATTACTGAAAAAAGAATCATCAGTAATTCCAGTTGAATCATCAGGCAAAATTGGAATGTTTTTCAAATAAGACCCAAGACTAGGTCCCTCGCAAAAGCGTGGTCTTTCTGAGTTCAATAGATAAGGTTGGATAATAATTATGTAAAAAATCCATTTTTTTATTGCCTCAAAAAATGAATAGCGACTGAGAAAAAAGGATAAGGAATGATTAATTACAATAAAAGCCGACCCCACTAGAACTGGTTTATGATTCTTTTTTTCGTTCTCTATTAATGCTTCGATATTTGTCATCAGAGAGCCAGATTGAAGATATACATCATCATCAAAAAAATGAATAATGTCAACGTCTTTCAATTTTTTCGCAAATTTAATTATTTGATTTATGGCATTGTTTTTTCCGAATTGATTTTCAACTAAGATATAATGATTGATATCGTTGTAATATTTAAAAAATCTTTTAATTTCATTCTCTGTTTTATGTCCATAATCAACTCCATTTAAACATATGACTAAAACTACATCCCATTGTTTTGGACATAATTTTATTTCTTTTCTGATTCTTTCGAGAGAAACAAATATGTAAGAAAAGCTCTTGATCGTAGGAATTCCTATCAATATTTTCATAATTGACCTAGGTATTATTAGCACTTAAAAGACAACGAAACATTGGCTATATGCAAAAACTAAAAAAATATTAAAAAATAACTTACTTGGTTTTCGGATTATATTTTCCGATTAGAAGTTTGCACCTAGTTTTGAACAAATCGAAAAGTGCCTGAATAAAACCATTCGGTCCGGTTAAAGTTACTGAGGTTTCTTCTTCGTTCAGCCAACGAACTGGCATTTGTTTTATTTTAAATCCAGAAATTTCAGCTAATTTTATCAGCTCAAAATCAAAACCAAATCGATCTATTGTCGTTTTCCGAACAACCTTATTGACAACCTCATTGGAAACTATCTTGAATCCGCATTGAGTATCAGAATATTTCCAAAGCCCCAATACCATTTTTATCATTAAGTTTCCACATCTTCCCATTATTTCTCGCATTTTTCCTTGATGAATCTGAACAAATGCTCCTTCGATATTTCGTGATCCAATAACTACATCATATCCTTTCTCAAATTCCGGTAGAAATTTATCAAGATGAACAATGGAGGTTGATCCGTCCGCATCCATAAAAAGCCTGGCTTTTCCTTTGGCCTCCAAAAGCCCCTGACGAATTACGTATCCTTTCCCATGATTCTCCTTGTTTTCGATTACTCTTATATTTTTAATTTGATTAGCGTAATTTCTTCCAATTTCCGCCGTATTGTCAGAAGATCCGTCCACCACAATCAAAATCTCCCATTCATAGTTCTTGTCATTGAAATACCTTTGAATTTCAAGCAGCGTCCTTCCCATTCTTTCCCCTTCTTTATATGCCGGAATAATCACCGACAAATATGGTTGATTTTCCATTTCTTTCTAAGCTAAATTATTAACAATTATTACATTCAATATATCATAATAAACAAGGTCAGACAAAAAAATCACTTCTTCAAAAACTCCTTGAGATATTTCGCTGTCCAGCTTTCTTTATCATATTTCATTACTTCTTCAGGCGGGCCGGTAACAACAATCCGCCCTCCATTTTCTCCACCTTCCGGTCCCAGATCGATTATCCAGTCTGCCGTCTTAATAACATCCATATTATGCTCTATTACTACGACTGAGTTCCCGGAATCGACCAATCGATTCAAAACTTCCAATAATTTTTTGATATCCTCAAAATGAAGTCCGGTCGTCGGCTCATCAAGAATATACAGAGTATCTCCGGTCGAACGCCTTGAAAGCTCTGACGCCAATTTAATTCTTTGCGCTTCTCCTCCGGACAAGGTAGTCGCCGCCTGTCCCAGGTGAATATATCCCAATCCCACCTCCTCCAGAACTTTTAGCTTATCATGAATATCGTGAAAATTTTCGAAAAATTCCCTCGCTTCGCTCACCGTCATTTCCAGAACATCGGCAATATTTTTGTTCTTATATTTCACTTCCAAAGTTTCCCGATTATATCTTTTTCCCTGGCACACATCGCAAGGAAGATAAACATCCGGCATGAATTGCATTTCTACTTTCAAGAATCCTTCTCCGTCGCAATTATCACATCTTCCCCCTCGCACATTAAAAGAAAATCTTCCAGGAAGATAACCTCTGGCTTTGGCATCCTTAGTCTGGGAAAACAAATCGCGGATTGAAGAAAACAATCCAGTATAGGTAGCCGGATTAGACCTTGGGGTTCTTCCGATTGGAGACTGGTCGATCATAATAACTTTGTCGATATTTTGAATTCCGATAATTTCCTGATGTTTTCCGGGACGTTCAAGGGATCGCATTATTTTTGATGACAGCGATTTAAACAGGATATCTTCAACCAGAGTAGATTTTCCACTTCCGGAAACTCCAGTCACGCAAGTAAAAACCTTGAGCGGAAATTCAACATTGATATTTTTAAGATTATGTTCCCTGGCTCCGCGGATAATGATTGATTTTTTGTTTTTAACCGGACGGCGAAACTGTGGAATTTTAATTTCAAGATCTCCTCGTAAATACTTAGCCGTCAGAGATTTTTTGTTTTTCATCACCTCCTCAGGAGAACCCTGGGCCACAATTTCTCCTCCCAATCTTCCTGCTCCCGGCCCGATATCCACCAAATAATCCGCTGCGCGCATTGTTTCTTCATCATGTTCAATTACAATCAAGGTATTTCCGATATCGCGAAGCTCAAGAAGCGTTTCCAAAAGTTTGGCATTATCCCTCGCATGAAGTCCGATTGACGGTTCATCCAAAACATACAAAACTCCGACTAACTGCGATCCGATTTGGGAAGCCAATCGGATTCTCTGCGTCTCTCCTCCCGCTAAAGTCTGCGCGCTTCTTTCCAAAGATAAATAATCCAATCCGACATTTACCAAAAAGCCAAGGCGATTTTTCACTTCTTTGAGAATTCTTCCGGCAATGGCCTCTTCTCTTTTGCTTAATTTTAGATTTTTAAAAAATTCCAAAGATTCCCTAATGCTTATCTCTGAAACGTTTCTGATGTTTTTGCCTCCAACCGTAACCAGCAAAACTTCCGGTTTATATCTGGTTCCCTTGCAAGTTGAACATGGATTTTGGGACATATATTTTTCAATATCCTGCCTTACCGCATCGGAATCGGTTTTTTTGTATCTTTCCTCGAGATAGCCAACTACTCCCCTCCAAACTAAATTGTATTTCCAGACTGATCCGGTTTTGGATCGAAGCGAAACTGGAATTAAATCCCAGTCTCGTATCGAATCGCCGCGAGTCGAGGCGGGTCTTCCAAACATAAGCGTATTGAAATCTTCTTTGGATAAATCACGAAGGCGGACATTATCCGGAATATGGTAATAATTGCAAACCGCCCGAAGAATTGTTCCTTGCCAATTATTTTTCTTATAACTCCAAGGCATTACTCCTCCCTCGGAAATTGTTTTGTTTTTGTCCGGCGCCACCAAGTCGGGATCAATCTCTTTTTTCACTCCCAATCCTTCGCAATCCGGGCAAGCGCCAAAAGGAGAATTGAAAGAAAACAATCTCGGCTCAAGATCAGGAAAAGCAATATCATGCTCCGGACAAGCCAGTTTCTGATTGTATAAAAATTCTTCTTCTTTATTTTTAACTTTTGACTTTTGACTTTTGACTTTAACCAATCCTTCCGATAATTTCAGCGCTTTTTCCACATCTTCAAATATTCGGCTAATGTTGCTGTCGTTTATATCAACCACATCAACCACAATATCAATTTTGTGTTTTCTGTATCTTTCCAAGGGAATTTTTGTTTTGGGCGTTAGTTCATATTTTTTTCCATTAACATAAGCAACGGAAAATCCGCGCCTAAACATATCCAAGAGCAAAGCTGAATATTCTCCTTTTCGATCCCGGACTATGGGACTTAAAATTTCAATCTCTTTTCCTTCGCCAATATCAACAATTCTGTCAACGATTTCATCAGTAGAAAGTTTGGTTATTTCCCGTCCGCAAATCGGACAATGGGGAATTCCGATTTTTGCATATAGCAACCGGAGATAATCGTGAATTTCCGTCACGGTTCCGACTGTCGAACGCGGATTGTGCGATGCCGCTTTTTGGTCAATGGAAATCGCCGGAGAAAGTCCTTCAATATGATCTACGTCCGGTTTGTCCATTTGCCCCAAAAATTGTCGGGCGTAGCTTGACAAACTTTCCAGATAACGACGCTGTCCTTCGGCAAAAATAGTATCAAAAGCCAGCGTGCTTTTTCCCGACCCGCTGATTCCCGTGAATACAATAAACTTGTTTCTCGGAAGATTTAGATTTATATTTTTTAGATTGTGTTCGCGTGCACCGCGAATAATAATCTCATTTTCCATATAAAAAAACACTAAATTAACTAATATGTACACAAAACTCTACGAAATTAATGTTATTTTAGTGTTAATATTCGTTTATTTCGTGTCTGCATTTCTAGAAATGCAAAAACTTCCCCTTTTACAGGTACTTTGCCCCTTGGCATTATGCTTAGGGCTTCAATATATATTACTACACCCGAATCATAAAATCAATTCGCTAATTGCACTGCGATTTAACAGTGATATCATATCACCTTTTTCCCAACCTGCCAACTGCTTGCCCCGTTATGAAATCTATTGATTTCATTTTACGGGGTGGATAACTTCGCAGCGAAGCAGGGTTTGCTACAGCATAATCTTTCAAACAAAAAAAAGAGGCAGCTTGCTACGCTAGCAATCCACCCCCCTATTTTCAATTATTCTCAACTGCCGGAATCTTTATCACAGGATTCATATTCACAGAAACCGCAAATACATGGAGACATGATAGTTCCTTCTTGAAAGCTATATTCTCTGCCGCAACCTTTACAGTGATATCTGCCTGTATTCGGAGCCCTTTTTAAATCCTTGATTCTCCTTAACATCTTCGCCATATAAACCCCTCCTTTTCGCAAAAATTTTCAAACTTTTTTATAATAATAACCTATTCTTTATTTTAATTATTGTCAATCAGATTTTTTAATTTATAAAAAAGAGGCGGATAGTTTGTCGATGACAAACCCCGCCCTTGAAACTATTCTTCTTCTATTTTGTTGAAAAATTACTAGAGATAAATTTCTCAAGAACCCCGAATTGTTCTCTGGCTGAAGAATTCTTGGAAACTATTTTGTCTTTCATGACAAAGTTTCTATAAGCCACGATGGTAGGATATTCTGTAACTCCGGCTTGATCGTGAATTACTCGAGCTTTTATTGATTCGCATGGTTCATTCATGTCCCTAACTTCTACCGTTATAAACAAAATATCTCTATGGATTGTGGCTATTCCAAAAAGAGCGTCCAGAGCAGCTGTTGAATAACTACAGTTAGAAGCATAGAGAATGGAGACTGCCTTTTCAATGCGAAAAAGTTTATCACGATAATCCTTGTCAGTTGCTGATATGATATTCTCCAGACTTCTATTTTCCATAGCCCAACCTCCGTGGAATTTTATAAATACTATCAAATAATACAAACCTGTTTTCTTCTTATTTCAAATAAAAAAGGAGGCGGGACAAACATGCTCGTTGAGCTTCCGCCTCCTCACTTGACATTTTCGATTATTTTTTCCAGATCAATATTCTCATCCGGAATAATAACCATCGTGCGCACTCCGTCTTTAAAAATCAGAATGACTGGGTAAACGCCATCAATCTCAAACTGCTTGTTCATCTTTTCTATATCCAAAGAGCTTGCTCCATCAATGGAAACAAAAAAGAAAGATACGCTTGGCTCAATCAATTCCTTTATCCTGGGAAGTAAGATTTCCTTAATATGCCGAGAAAGCTCACCTTCACCAGATCCCACAACCAATATACTTCTCCTTCTCATGTCTATAAATCCTTTCAAACTACTCAGACGATCTATTCCGAGCTCATTGATATCGCCCATAATTCCTCCTCACTGAGTTTCTATATTTTATAAATTATCATTTCTTTGCGGGAAATGTTATTTCAAATCATTAAGAACAGACACTTGCAACACAAAAGCTACTACATAATAATACTCGAGCCAATGGTTTATTTCAGCTGTAATCTCCGAAGTTCTCCGATTTCATCCCGGATTACTGCGGCTTTTTCAAATTCCATATTTCTCGCTGCGTCTTTCATTTCTTTCTCTCTTTGCTTGATATATCCATTCAGATCTTCAAGAGATTCCAACTCAATGAAATCAGGAACTGGAATCGGATTAATTTCATGATCCACAATGGATTTTATTTTCTTTTCAATTGTTTTTGGAGTGATGTGATGTTTTTTGTTATATTCTGTCTGAATTTTTCTTCGACGATTTGTCTCATCGATTGCTCGCTTCATTGATCCGGTAATGCTGTCGGCATAAAGGATTACTTTTCCGCTCACATTTCGCGCCGCACGCCCGATTGTCTGAATGAGCGAAGTCTCGCTTCGAAGAAATCCTTCCTTATCTGCATCAAGTATTGCCACCAAAGAAACTTCCGGTAAATCCAATCCTTCCCGTAAAAGATTTACTCCGACCAAAACATCGAATTTTCCCTTACGAAGATTTTCCAAGGTAGTAATCCTGTCCAGTGTTTCGACATTGGAATGCAAATATTCGGATTTTATTTTATTTTCCTTGAGATAATCCGAAAGATCTTCCGCCATTTTTTTGGTAAGGGTGGTGATTAAAACACGTTCCTTTTTAACAACTATTTTTTTAATTTCAGCTAAAACATCTTTCACCTGTCCTCTAGCCGGTTTCAAAATAAGTTCCGGATCAATGAGGCCAGTCGGACGGATAATCTGCTCAATAACTCCACTATTGTCATTGCGAGCGAAGCGAAGCAATCTCTCCGATTTAGATTGCTTTGTCGCTTCGCTCCTCGCAATGACAGAAGAAATGCTCTTTTCAAATTCATATTTTGCCGGCGTCGCTGAAGTGAAAATAAGCTGATTTATCTTATTTTCAAATTCAGAGAATTTTAGCGGACGATTATCATAGGCGCTTGGAAGCCGGAAGCCATTATCAATCAGGGCTTTTTTGCGAGCCTGGTCGCCATTATACATCGCGTTGAGCTGAGGAATCGTCACATGAGATTCGTCAATTACCATCAGAAAATCCTTTCTGAAATAATCAATCAGAGTGTCTGGCGATTCTCCCTTTTTTCTGGCAGTCAAGTGTCTTGAATAATTTTCAATCCCATTGCAATATCCAATTTCTTTCATCATCTCGATATCCTGCTTGGTTCTTCGTTCTAGTCTTTCTGCTTCCAGAAGCTTATTATTATCTCGCAGATATTTTACTCTATCTCTCATCTCTATCTCTATCTCCCTGAGCGCTTTTTGCATCAGCGGTTCCGGAACAACAAAATGCTTGGCTGGATAAATTAAAGTCTTTCTGAGATTTCCCAGTTCTTCTCCGGTCAGAAAATCATATTCCACAATTTTGTCCACCATTCCATTCTTGACCGTAATCCGGGTGATAATTTCTCTTCCAGTTTGCATTATTTCAAAAGTTTCCCCGGTTACTCGAAATTTCCCTCGGCTCAAAAGTTCACTTCTTTTGAATTGCAAATCCAGAAGTTCTCTTATTTTTTCCTCCCGATTAAATTTTTCTCCTACTGCCACTTCGAAACTGATTTCCCGGTAAAACTGCGGAGAACCCAAGCCATAGATACAGGAAACCGAAGCGACAATAATCACATCTTCTCGGGAAAGCAATGCGGACGTAGCGCTATGTCGAAGCCGGTCAATCTCGTCATTAATCTGCGCTTCTTTTTCGATGTAGGTATCCGTTGAATAAATGTAAGCTTCTGGCTGATAATAATCATAATAGGATACAAAATATTCCACCGCATTCTTGGGAAAAAAAGTCCGAAACTCCTGAGTAAGCTGAGCGGCTAAAGTTTTATTCGGCGCAATCACCAAAGTCGGTTTTTGGATTTTTTGGATAACATTGGCAATTGTAAAAGTCTTTCCTGAACCGGTCACACCCAAAAGCGTTTGGAATTTATTTCCAGCTTTTATTCCCCCGACTAGCTTCTCAATCGCCTGCGGCTGATCTCCATCTGGCTTGTATTTAGAAGATAACTCAAATTTCATAGTGATATTAAAATTTACTAGGCTGGCTTGCCCCGTAGCAATCCGCCTCGGATTTGCTACTGGGGTCCCCATCTGGCTTGTATTTTGAATTAAGTTCAAATTTCATAGTATATTCAATAATACAACATGATCTATCCTTAATCAACAACCTTCCGAAAATAACCGCATTGGATTTTTTATTGATGCAAATTGAACGCAATGAGCGTTAAAAAATTTTGTAATCGCAGCGAAGCGGAGACTGAAATTTTAGCGAATGAAGTAAAGATTTGCCAATAAAAAATCCTTGCGGCCGTTTTCTTTTCTTTCTGCTTTTCTTTTCGGCAAAAGAAAAGCAGAAAATGAAAATAAAAAAACAAAGCTCCGCAAAGCCTTGTTTTTTAAAATCCTCCAAGATTTTCAAATCTATCCTCTCGAAACATATTCTCCTCTTTCCGTGTTTACGATAAGAATATCCCCTTCTTTCACAAAAAGCGGCGCACCGATTTTAAGTCCGGTTTCAAGAGTCACTAATTTTCCCCCAGAAGAAACCGTGTCGCCTTTAATTCCCGGAGGAGCTTCGACTACTTTTAATTTAACTTTAATCGGAATTTCAAGATTAATCGGATTTCCGTTAAAATTTAAAATTGTCACTTCTGTCCCTTCAACTAAATAGTTTATTGCATCTCCCAGAACATCTTTCGGCAAAGTAAACTGGTCGTAATCATCGCTATCCATAAAACAGAAATTGTTTCCTTCCTGATAAAGATACTGGGCTTTAGATGTTGCAATGTCCGCTTCATCCACTTTTTCCGCTCCCTGAAAAGTTCTTTCCAAAACAGCACCATTTAAAAGATTTTTTAATTTTGTTCGAAGCACTGCTCCGGCGCGTCCCATTTTGGAATGTTCGGTATACAAAACCTTATATGGATCATTATTGAAAATAATATTCTTTCCGTTTTTAATTTCACTAATATTAAGCATTTTTTGGATTAAAAAATTAACGAATTAGCGAGTTAACGAATTATCTTGAATTTTATTCGTTAATCCTTTAATGCGTTAATTCTTGCAATATATAATCTTATTTTATAACAAACGGCACCAATGCCATTACCCTAGCTTTTTTGATAGCATTTGCCAAAGCTCTCTGATGTTTGGCGCAAGTTCCGAATTTTTTTGGAGGATAAATCTTCCCCTGGGAATTCATAAAACGGCGAAGAAGATAAACATCCTTGTAATCAATCTTGTCCATTTTTTGCTCGCAAAAATAACAAATCTTATCCATGGTATCTCATAGCGCGAAGCGCGTAGCCCGAAACGCAATTTAAAAATCACCAGTTCGTTATACGTCACGCAATTATAATAATTTATCTTTTACGTTACGCGTTTTACGTTACGCGTTACGCGAAAAAATTAAAACGGCACGTCTTCAATTCTTACTTCTCCCTGTTCATCATCCAAATTGATAGTCGGAATCTGTTCCTCCTTCGGAGCTTGAGTGGCGGATTTTTGAGCTGCTGGAGCTGAATAATTTCCCCTGCTAGCTCCTTGCGGCTTGGAACCAAACTGAAAACTTTCCACAATCACATCCGTTATTTTTCTTTCCACACCATCTTTTCCGGTATATTTTCTTGATTCCAATCTTCCTTCAACAAAAATTTCTTGTCCTTTCACCAAATATTGTCCGGCCACTTCTGCGGTTCTTCCCCACATGACCACATTGTGAAACTCTGTCTTTTCCTGTTTCTGACCTTGCTTGTCAGTCCAAGTCCTTCCTGTTGCCAATCCGATTGACGCCACTGTTTGTCCAGACGGAGTGGTCCTCACTTCCGGATCTCTGGTTAGGCGTCCAACTAAAATCACTTTGTTAACATTCATAAATTATGATGCATAATTCATAGAACAATAAATCAATGTTCTATGTTATACGTTTTATGAATTAAATGTTAAGTATTTCGTCTATTTTTTCATCAATGCTTTTTTTGTCTTCAATTTTCTCCTCGGAATTTTTTTCCTCTATTTTTTCCTCTTTCACTTCAGGAGTTACTTCTTCTTTCTTTTCCTCCACTTTTTCCCTTACTGCAGTTTCTTTTTTGACGTAAACTGGCTTTTTATAATTTCCCCTTCCATTTCCAGAATCCTTCGCAAAGACAGGCTTTCCCTCTCTAATTTTTAATTCTGGAACATCTTCTGCTTTTACGATAATAAATCTCAAGATATCATTGTAGAGATTGAGCTTTTTGTTAATGTTGTCCAGTGGATTGATTTTTTCTCCTTCTTCTTCGTCTTTAACAATTTCAAACTGTTGGGCAACATAAACTCCCCTGACTTCTTTTTTAACTTTGTAAGCCATTTTTCTTTTTTCTTCAATCTGTGGTTCAAGCCATTTTCCACCTTCCTTGGAGACAATAGCTGACACTTCTTCTTTGATTCTGGCGAAATCCTGCTCTCTTGAGTCTCCGACCAGATAGCACAGTTCGTATTTCATTTTTACAGATATTCACGAATGGAAAATCAATTTATTTGGATTAATTGACTCGGCATTCGCGCTAATTAGAATTATAAAACCCATCAAGAAAGCCCTCCGGATGGATTATTTCCATCCTCTCCTGGCATAGCGAGCTTGTCTCGCCGAAGTAAAACGCAGGCGGAATGGAATTGGACTTTCTCAATTGTCTTCTCACTCTACCATGCTATTTGATTTTTGGCAACCCTTTACTCTTTCAATTTACTCTTTATCGCTTTGGTGATTTCCGCAGCAACTTTGGGAGTTTCTTGCAAAAATTTCTTGGCGGCTTCTCGTCCGACTCCCAATTTCACTTCGCCAAAAGCATAGGTATTTCCGGATTTCTTGACTACCTCCAATTTAACTCCTGTGTCAATCAAATCTCCCGATATTGAAATCCCTTCATTATACATAATATCAAATTCGGCAATCTTGAAAGGAGGAGCTACTTTATTTTTCACCACCTTGGCTTTAGTCCTGTTGCCCACCACTTCATCACCCTTTTTAATCTGGGCAATTCGACGGACATCAATTCGAACTGAAGAATAAAATTTAAGCGCTTGTCCTCCGGTTGTCGTTTCCGGATTACCAAACATTACTCCGATTTTCATTCGAATCTGATTGATAAAAATAACAATCGTGTTGGAACGAGCCATAATGGCAGTGAGCTTTCGAAGCGCCTGAGACATCAATCTGGCTTGTCTTCCCACGTGATGATCTCCCATCTCCCCTTCAATTTCCGCTTTCGGAGTAAGTGCTGCAACCGAATCGACAACGATAATATCCACCGCATTGGAGCGAACCAAGGTTTCCACAATATCCAAGGCTTGTTCGCCGTTATCAGGCTGAGATATGAGTAAATCATCAATTTTTACTCCAATTTTTTTGGCATATTCCGGATCAAGCGCATGCTCTGCATCAATGAAGGCAGCTGTTCCTCCCATCTTTTGCGTGTTGGAAATAATATGTAAAGTAAGCGTTGTTTTTCCTGAAGATTCCGGTCCATAAATTTCCACAACTCTTCCCCTCGGCACCCCACCAATTCCCAGAGCAATATCAAGAGAAATTGAACCAGTAGAAATAGATTCTACATCGACTTTTTTCACCTCTCCTAACTTCATTAACATTCCTTCCCCGAATTTTTCTTTTATTTCTTCGACTACTTTTTCCACATCTTCTTTATTTTTTTCATTTGTTTTTGTTGTTGTGTTTGCTTTAGCCATAAAAAGTTTGATTAACTAATTAATTATTAACGGGTTTAATAGTTAACGGGTTATTTCTCAATTTAATAACCTCGGGCAACTCGTTAATGCGTCAACTCGTTAATTAGATAATTTTTTAAAGTTATAGTGATATTATATCATTACCAAGATACTCGTCAAACAAAGTTATCCACAGGGCAAGAATAAATTCAGATATTTATTGTGCAGCAGTTAAAGTCTTGCTGGCAGGTTTTGTATCTTTGCTTAAAAGTCCCAAATTATTTCCATTCAGTTTAACTCCGACGTATTTCCCCTTATCAGCTGAAACAGATATTTTTTCTTTTGCTTCAAAATTTTTCACTTCTCCCGGAGAAATTGTTCCGCTAAAAACTTCGACATCATCAGCTTTAACGATTATTGAAGCCGTTTTTGTGTCTCCAAAAATATCAACTTTGACTTTGATTTCCTCTTCCTTATCCTCATTATTCTGCTGTTCATCTTTATTCTGATTCTCGGAATTATTTTCATCCTGAGCTATCTCTTGAAATCTAGCTTCTCCGGTTATCACCTTTTCGGATTCCTTTTCAAACCTGTTTACCGCTTTAATCGCAATCGTATTCAGCCCCGGCTGAAGAACCAGGACTTCGGAAAATTTTCCATTTTCATCCACAATTGCAGATTGGTCGTTAATAGACAGCTTGGCGTCTTTTTCTGTCACTCCTTCTATTTTTATCGATTTATCCTCCGTAGAAAAGTTATTAAGAGGAGAGGTTATTGCTAGCCGTGGATTGGAAATGAAGATACTGAGTTCCCGATAGAGATAAAAAAATCCCAATCCAATAAAAAATATTACCAAAAAAGCCACCAGGAATTTTGGAGTAATGATAATATTTGAAAACCTAATCGGTTTGCCCCGCCAAGGCGGTGTTTTCGGTTCTTCTTTTTTGATGTTATTATGGATTTCCTTTTCTCTTTCGTAGAGTTTTATCAGATACTTTTCATCCATTCCGAGATACTGGGCATAGCTGCGAAGAAATCCTTTAACATAAACATCAGCCGGCAATTTTTCAAAATGCCCGCTTTCCAAATATTCCAGATATTTTATCTGGATTCTGGTGCTTCTGGAAACCTCCCCCAGAGTAATCCTTTTCTCGCTTCTTAGCTTGTTAAGACGCTCTCCCAGAGTAAGAGTTCCGACATTTTTTTTAACAAATCCGTTTTTTAGCATATCTCAACGATAGCATCTCCTATTTTAAAAAGCAAAAAAAACTATAACTTACGAAATTACATCTGCCATTTGTCTCTGGATTCCTGATCTTTTGTCGGATCATCATAGGAAACTCCATCTCCGGAATCAAGAAAAACTTCTCTCGGTTTAGCTCCGTCAGAAGGACCGACTACTCCCTGCTCCTCCAGAATATCCAGAAGTCTGGCTGCCCTGGCATAACCCACCCGAAGCCTTCTTTGAAGGAGAGAGGCGGAGGCCTTACCTGCTTCAGAAACTATCCTTTTGGCCTCTTCATATAGACTGTCTTCCATATCCCCATTGCCCTGGCTAAATTCGGAAAAATTAACTTTATCATGTCCACTATTAGTTCCTCCCTGCGTGATGTCTTCGCCGATCGGTTCTTCTCCTCTTTCTATTTTCTGATTTTTAATAAATTTCACCACTCTTTTTACTTCCGACTCAGAAACAAAAACTCCCTGAAGACGCCTGATTCCATTCGGTCCTGTTTCCATATACAAAAGATCTCCATTGCCCAAAAGCTTTTCTGCTCCTCCGGTATCAAGGATGGTCCTGGAATCGATCTGCGTTGCAACCTTGAAAGCGATTCTGGTTCCAATATTGGCCTTAATAAGTCCGGTAAGAACTTCGACGCTTGGACGTTGGGTAGAAAGAATCAGATGGATTCCCACCGCCCTCGCCATCTGAGCAATTCGGATAATCACGCCTTCAACTTCTTTTCCGTGTGAACCCATGAGATCCGCCAGCTCATCAATTATTATTACAATGTAAGGAATTTTAACCACATCCTCTTCAGTCACTTCTCCGGTTTCCTGATTGATTATCTTCCTTTTTTCTCCAATTTCAGCTTTTTTATTATAGGAAGCGATGTCGCGAGAACCGGTTTCCTGGAGCAACATATATCTTCTTTCCATTTCACCTACCGCCCATTTGAGAGCACTCACCACCTTGCTGTTTTCCACAATCACATCAGAAAGAAGATGGGGAATTCCATTATAAAGCGAGAGCTCCACTCTTTTGGGATCAACCATAATCAGTTTCAAATCTTCCGGAGAATTTTGATACAACATTGATAAAAGTATCGAGTTTACACAGACACTTTTTCCCGAGCCTGTCGATCCGGCAATCATGAGATGCGGCATTTTGTCGAGATTTCCAAAAATGTAGCTTCCACTGACATTTTTTCCCAAAGACAGCGAGAGATTGGATTCTCTTTTTTTGTATACTTCACTTTGGAGAAAATTTCGGAGACGAACAGTCGCAAAAGAGCTATTAGGGACTTCAATGCCAACCAAAGATTTTCCCGGAATAGGAGCTTCAATCCTAATTGGATGCTTAGCTAAAGCTAGAGCTAAATCATTGCTAAGTCCGGTAATCTTGCTTAGTTTTATTCCTACTGCCGGACGAAAACTGTATTGGGTAATAGTTGGTCCGGTTAAGGTATCCGCTAATTCCACTTCGATTCCAAAATGTCCCAAGGTTTTCTGGATTATTTCTGCGTTCTTTTTTACATCCCCTCCCTTGGCTTCTCCAGTAGATTCTTCCAAAAGATCAAGAGGTGGAAATTGCCAATTGCTATTTTTCCTTTTTTCACTATTGTCTTTCAAGCTTGAGGATGGCTTTTTGCCAGAATTTTCTGACCAAGAAAGTCCTTTCATTGAAAAGCTCATTTTTGGTTCTTTGTTTTCTCTTTCCTTCTTTTCCTCTTCCGGGCCTTTCACAAATTCTGGAACATTCTTGTCCGAGACCAACTCTTCGTTTTTCTCAACAGGAACTTCTTCGTCTTTCTCCGGAAGTTCATCTTTTTTCCTTATGCCCAGTAGCTTCTGAAAGAAGCTCACAATTGAAAAATCAAAAGTTATTATTATACCGATAAGGAAAAGCGCACTCAAAATGACCGATCCGGCTACTGTTCCGGTAAATTTTAAGAGCAGAAAGGAAATCGCGTAGCCGAAATATCCTCCCCCTTCTCCGTCTTTGGCTATTTCCAAAAGTTTTTCCATCTTAAAATACATATGGAAAAATCCCAGGATGCTAATGAAAGCGACTCCTAATCCGACCAGTTTGGAAACATAGAAAGAAGTTTCTTTTCGAAAAAGCAATATCACTCCGGAAGCTATCATGACCACCGGAGAAAGCCACTTGCCCCAACCAAACATTGCTCCAACAGCTTTATTGATCCAAATTCCCAGCATTCCGGATTCTCCGATGAAACTCAAAACAAAAAGAATGGAAAGAGCAAACAAAAAAACAGCCGCAATGCTTCTTTTGGCATCTCCTTTGATTTTTATTTTTCTCTCTCTTTGCTCAGCTTCAACAATTTCTTTTTTCTTTCGCCCCATAAATATGTTTATTTTTGGTTTTTAAAAATAATACTTCTCGCTAGTATTCGCTTCGCAAAGCTTTAGCATAAATTAAGCATTAGCGACATCTTAAACTTCTTAATAAATACATTGAAATAAGAGCAAGGACGAGAATGGAATCTTTGATTTTTTGTTTTTAGCATGATTTTGATTAATCTTTAGTAAAAAATAACCTTAATTATAACTCATAGGATGGGAGACTAATTTTACGATAAGCATCCCCAACATTCCATAGACGATAAGAGCAAACAAGGTCGAAAAATCAATGACAAAACCCCAAAGCTTAAGCTGATCGAATATCCCACTAAATGGCTGAACAAGTGGCGCACTGGTTTTATAAATCCAGGAGACAAATTGAGAAGAAGAACTCACGTTAAACATAATCAACACAAATCGGATGGAAAGCATAAATTCGACCAAAGTTAAAATCACATCAAAAATCTTTGAAAGTAAATTTAAAGCAAACATAGGTTTAAATTATGAATTATGCTTATTCAATTATACCACCAACGTAGCTTTTTGTTAAAAAGCTACTCACTGAAAGTCATCCTTCTATAAACTTCCCGGGTTGCCTCAACATCTCTTTTGCAATATTCGCAAATTTCCTTTATCTTTCCGGCTTTGTAAAAATTATAAACTTCGGAACCATCAATTCCGTCCTTGGGCGTTGGCAAACCAAGAGCCAAGGCGATATGTTCAAGCCCGATTGAATTCATTGACCACTTTGACCATTCTTTCATCGTGTCATATATCGGATAATTTCTATAACGAACAAAAGGCAACTCATAGGCAGGTTTAACTTTGTTTATAATCGAACGTTGATAGATGAAGCGCAGATCAAAATCCATCAAATTGTGTCCAATAAATTGAACGCCATAATCTTTCCATTGTCCGTTTCCCGAAGGCACGCTGATTGAATCGACAATTTCCCAAAACTTTTTGAGCATCTCCGCCTCATTTTCATCACCGCTAAGACATTCGACCGGATCATCATCAATCGCATAAGAAATACAAATAATCCTCCCGAATGACCCGTCAAAAGAAGTTCCCAGAAGATATTGCTCAAAATCAGCATAATCCTCGCTTCCTTCTTTTTTGCTTTTCTTGGCTTTTTTCTTTTCGAATAATATTTTCAAAGCCTCAATTCCATCTTCTCCGGCCGGAATAGTCTCGATGTCCAAAAATAATCTTCGCATAGTTTTTTGTATTTATGTTTTTTAATCTTACTTCTATTTTACGCTTATTTCAAAAAAAATAAAATGAGGAGCTAATCGAAATTCCGATTGCTCCTCGCAACAACCAACTTTCCTATTTTTTTTGGGAACCGCCAGGCTTGATTCCTGTTCCCGAAAGGTCAACTTTTGTCGAAACGAAACCGAAAGCTCCCACTTGAATAGGTCCGTTGTTAAGAGGAAGGCACCCCTCCCATTTTCTTGGCTTTCTCTTCATGCTTTTTTCGATAAACTCATCTACCGCTTGCACTTTTGACATAAACCCCTCCTAATATATTTTTGTTCCGTTAGTTTTATACTATCTTTTTTTACTTCTGTCAATGACGACAAACAGCTTAATCTATAATGAAAACCACTAGCGGTTTTCATTGGTTTTAACTTTTGTTGTCATTCCTGCAAAAGCTTACCTCGACAACAAGGCGGGCAGGAATCTACGCAAACGATAGTCGATAGTTTGATGTATAAATATCAGAATAGTGAAATTTAACAGTGTAGATTCCTGGTCCCACCAAAGGCGGACAGGCAAGCCAGGAATGACATTAGATTTTTAGATTTGTGCATTATTGAAAAGTTTTACGCACTACGTTTTAAACGCGCACATCACGCCAAGCGGGGTGGGATTTTTATTTGCCAATTTTAGATTTTTTTACAATAATATCCCTTATCTTAAAAACGCTTTTCCCGGAAACTAACATATCGGTTTTCTTTTTCTTTTTTGTTTCCCTTTTTTCCGCTTTTATTTTAGAACTCTTCATGTTTTTACTTTATATGCTCACGTATTTCACCGGCAGGACACGTTTGAAGACTCCGGCAATAAGGATGGAATCGGATTTGTCCAAAAATATCGGATGATGGATGGCATTCCTGGAATGAGGAAAAAGGGCGATAGTGTTATTATCTATTCTTTTAAATTTCTTTATTGTTGCCATGCCATTGATTACCGCTACTACAACTTTCCCATCCAGCTCGGTAAGATATTTTCCTTCGAATTTTTCAAAAATAACATAATCTCCGTCATTAATTTTTTCCTTGTCCATTGAATCTCCCAAAGCTTTAACGGCAAACAGTTCTCCTTTTTTGTTTGAAGGAAAAAAACTTTTGGAAATTTGAAGAAAATCATCCGCCATATCAGTCTCGGCGTATGCCAACGCTTCTCCGCAGGAAGCCAATCCATAAAGCGGAATGGAAATAATATTTTCCAAATTGGCAAAACTCTTATTTTTTACCAAATAAATCCTGCGTTCCTTGTCTCGCTTAATCAGATCTTTTTTCTCCAATGCTTCTACTACTTGCATTATCGATTTAATGCTGTCTTTTACGCCCAAGTTAGAAAGATATTTATGAAGAGCATATCCGGTCGGATTTTCCTTGTGATTTTTGATAAGCTCCCTAATTACCCCAATGATGTTTTCTTGTTTGGCGGTTAGTTTGTCCATACCCAGTAGTAGAATTTTGACATTATATTTTCCCTAGAATATCAAAACCCTTTAAAAATTAAAAGATTATTAAATGTTTTATACTAAATTTATTTGGGCAAAGCCCAGTCAAAATTTCACTACTGGGCATACGTTTTTGAAATTAATGATTCTTAGTCTACAGTGATATTATATCATTATAATTTTATCCCTGCAAGCTCCCGCCTGTGGATAACTTTGGAAATAAAAAAAGAGCCTGCGCTTGAATGCATTGCATTTTCACGCAGACTCTCTAGATAAGACCTTCTAGTTTTTCTCTTCTGATAGGGTGTCTGAGTTTTTTGATAGCCATTGCTTCAATCTGTCTAATTCGTTCTCGAGTCAACCCCAATTTTTCCCCTACTTCTTCAAGGGTGTGTGATTGCTTTTCACCGATACCTGTTCTCATGCGAACTATTTTTTCTTCCCTCGGAGACAGAGTGGTCAGTATTCGATCAATTTTTTTCTT
Organism: uncultured Bdellovibrionales bacterium; assembly: GCA_964641975.1. Taxonomy (GTDB): domain Bacteria; phylum Patescibacteriota; class Minisyncoccia; order Moranbacterales; family JAKLHP01; genus JAKLHP01. The sequence goes on from CAZXKY010000007.1 coordinate 22,258, forward strand.
GAGCTCGTTACTAATAGCAACCTGTTGAGGATTATTCTCCGTGGTTCCTATTATATCCTCAAGATGACTATCTTCTCCTGATAACAAATCCTGAAGAGAAGCTGACTCCTTCATCTGAACAAACACTTGGTGAACCCACTCTTTGCTTTTTCCGCTTATTTCTGACAGCTCATCCAGACTAGGATTTCTTTCGTGCTCTTGGATAAATCCAGGAATTTCCTTAACCACTTTGTTGAATCTTTCATGGACATGAACAGGGATTCTGATTGTCCTGGTCTGATCGAGTAACGCTCTGGTGATAGTCTGGCGAATCCACCAAGTAGCGTAGGTGGAAAACCTAAACCTTTCATTTGGATTAAATCTTTCTGCTGTCTTAATCAGCCCAGTATTTCCTTCTTGAACAAGATCCATAATATCTAATCCTCTCCCCATATACCTTCTGGCTATCTTCACAACCAATCTCAGATTGGCATTTACAATAGCGCTTACTAGAGGAATTATGGATAAATATGCTTCTTGAGCAGAATTTCTTATTGCCTCGTAATTCTGATGCCATTTGTCTGAAGCTGATTCAGTATTTTTTTTGCTTATCTTAAGAATGTTATTAGCAGAAACCTTAAGACAAATCTGCTCCAAGTCTTCCGAAGACAAATTCCTCAGCAGAGGACAACATTCAAGAAAAGCTTTCTTATGCTCAGAAATATTTCTAGCTAGGGAGCGTATTTCATCTTCCGGAAGCATTTTTTTTCTTCCTATATCCTTAAGATAAAGCCGGAATGATGAATTTCCGTTTAAATCGTCAACTACTTCTTCTGATTCTTTAAGCAGATCTTCTTCGCCTCCTAAATTCGCTTGCTGCTCTTCGAACACATCAAGGATTATTGGGTAATCAAGATTGGATTCTTCTACATCATTTTCAATGACATCTTCAGAGATTTCCAAATCATTCCTTTTTTCTTTTCCCTCTGTTGTCTTAGCATCTTGATTCTTTTTCAAGATCGAGGGAATTGCTGTCGGAGTCTCCGGCTCAATGATTTCTATTGGCTTTTCAGTCGGTTCCGCATTCAATGGAATTTCAATAGTCCTATTTTCTCTGAAGATCTCATCTTTGTTTCTTTTGGCTCTCACCAAATGAAGCAAAACGCCTGTCTTGTTCCAATCCTGTTGTTTTTGCTCAATTTTCTTTCTCAGGGCGTCAAGATCATTTCCATCGAGAATTTCTTTAAAAAGCTTGAGAGACTTCCTCTTAAGATTTTCAAATTGCTTTTCATTTCTTATCTCGAGAATATCTTTGGCAGACTGATTCTGATCTCCCTTGATAAAAATAATATGCAGGGCATTTTGAATCTTTTCCGAATTGATATTTCTGATAAGCTCCCTGGCCAAAGAATGATTGCTTTCATCCCTGAGCCACCCAGCAACTTCTTCTAAGTCATTTCTTATACTCTTTTTTCTTTTTCTATCCATCCTCCGCTGTTTTTTCTCCGGACTCGCGATCACTTTGACATTTCTTTTTCTTTACAGACAAAAGGATTGGATTAAGAATGCCCCGAATAAATTGATCTGAATCAGGAAGATGGTTCTCGCTCAGCGCACGCAAGACTTTTGATATCAAACTCGCTCCTTTGGCAAAATATTCAAAAGCTTCAGCCATTCCGGAAAGTGCTTCTTGCGAGATGCTTCCTTTGGTATTTTCACATCCTTCAACCTTTGCACTAACAGCTGTTCCTTTTTTTCTTTTGCCCCTCTTGCTTTTCACCTCTCCGGTTTCCTTGAATTTTTCAACCGCCTTATAGGCAATACTCAACTGAGTGTATACCGTTTTTACCGTTGTTCCTGCCCGTTTTGCAAGCTCTTCATTTGAAAGTTCAGGAAAATCTCTCGCTAACTTATATAAGATTTCCTGTTGCTTGCCCAATCCAATCCTGGCAATATCCTCATCTAATGCATCATAGATTTTTTTTCTCACAAATTACCTCCTTTAGAATTTAATACAAATATCTTCTGACAATGATCCTCCTTTTTATTCAGTTTTTCAGGAACTATTCCTCCCTTATTGTGTCTAGAATATAAGCTTAATTTTTGGAAATTGTCAATAAAAAAACCGGTCTCGGAAAAATTCCGATGCCGGTCTTAAAAACTTATAATTTCCAATTAATAATCTTTGAGTTTTCTGATTGCCTTGTGATCTCGTATTTTGTCGAGCGCCTTGGCTTCAATCTGGCGGATTCGCTCTCTAGTTACTCCAAATTCCTGACCCACTTCTTCCAGGGTATGCGTTACTCCGTCCTCCAAACCAAATCTGATTTTCAAAATCTTCTGTTCGCGAGGAGTAAGTTCTTCCAAGACTTCTCCGACATGATTTTTGAGCAGTTTTCGAGAAGCGGATTGAGCTGGCATGATTGTTTCTGTGTCTTCGATAAAGTCGCCGAGAACTGAATCATCATCGCTGTCTCCTACCGATGTTTCAAGAGAAACTGTTTCCTGGGAAATTTTCTGGATGTGACGGATTTTGTCCACTTCAATATTCATTTCCGCCGCAATTTCTTCCGGAAGAGGTTCGCGTCCCAATTCCTGGACCAATCTTCTGGTGATTTGGGTATATTTGTTAATCGTTTCCACCATATGGACCGGAATTCTGATGGTTCTGGATTGGTCGGCCAATGCCCTGGTAATCGCCTGGCGAATCCACCAAGTGGCATAGGTGGAAAATTTATATCCTTTTCGATAATCAAATTTTTCAACCGCCCGAAAGAGTCCGATGTTTCCCTCTTGAATCAAATCTAAAAGAGAAAGATTATGCGATCTCCCGACATATTTTTTGGCAATGCTTACTACCAGTCTAAGATTAGCTTCTGTTAGTTTCTGTTTGGCAGCCAAATCTCCTTTTTCGTTCGCTTTAGCTAGCTTGATTTCTTCTTCAGCAGAAAGAAGCGCTACCCTTCCAATTTCACGAAGATACATCTGGACAGAATCAGTTGAGTCATCTCCGACTTCATCCGGAACAGCAATATCCGCTTTTTTCTTCTTCTTTTTCTTTTCATATTCTTCCGCTTCCCTGTTGGTATCAATTCGAAGCATTCCTTCCTCCGAATTCAATATCTTTATTCC
>CAZXKY010000008.1:0-24019 GCA_964641975.1 uncultured Bdellovibrionales bacterium
CCTCGTTGAAAGTCAAAACCAGATTGGCATTGATCGCTACCCCAGTGGCGTTATCAGCAGGAGAAAAGTTTGAAACGGTAGGATTGGAAACATCTTCAGCATCAGGTATTACAAATACTGCATCATTTCCAGCATTATAGCTTATTGAACTATAGGCAAAAGTAGCTTCATAAGCACCGGAAGTAGTGTTCAAATACGAACAACCCGAGCCACTGCTAAAACTTTCATGACCAACTAATGCAGTGAGATTTTGCACTCCATCATCATTAAATCCAATTACTGTAACCCAGTGATTACAAGAATTTAATAATAAGGGAACAGGTCTGCCCGCTAAAATTTCTGACTTAATTTCATTGTAAGCAGGGAGACTTCCTTTTGCTGTTACGGTAGCGCTATACCCTCTAGATGTAAAATAATTATTAACTTCTGTTGTTAGATAAGTACGCGTAGTCATATTATGGTCCGTGTAACAACTCATACTGGTATAACAGTTGTGGCAACTGGCGTTACAGAAATCTCCATAGGTTGTATATTCAACACCAGCTAAATTAAATAAAGATAGCGTTTGTGACGAATAATCAGGAACACTTCCACTTGGAAGATCTGGATTGGTATCAGTCATCAAATTAGGATAACCATGATTGGCCCAATAACCGAACATTTCCGTGAAAACCCTAGCACCACAATTGTAATCAAAACCCGTTGTGCCTCCTAATTTCGAATCTATTACACAACGGGTATAAGCAGCTCCGTGTTCAGCTTGGGTTAATAAACAAGCATCGTGTGTTCTATAAGTTATTTGGTCCTGGTCTACTGTAACATAGTCAGACAATTTGCTCTCTGCGGCCCAGGAGTTTTCAGCAAAAAACAAACCAGTGATATTTATTAAGATACAGATTGCTACCTCAAAAGCGTTTTTTAAAAGTAATTTTTGTATATTGCTTGATTAAAATATTAGATTTAATCATTTTATCTTCTGCTTAAATTAAAAATTTTTAGCAAGAAAATTAATAGCTAACACATATTAATTTATTTTAAAGTCTTGTGTATTTCATCTTTCCCAAAATACCATTCGTAAACTTCTTTTGCCACCGGAACAGCACTAGAGCTTCCTTCTCCTCCACCTTCCGCCAGAATAACCATCGCTAGTTCAGGATTTTCATAGGGTGCAAAAGAAACAAACCAGGCATGAGTCTTGTCTTCTCCTCCGAACTGAGCAGTCCCTGTTTTTCCGGCAACTTCCACGGGAAGATCATTGAGCGATCTTGCTGATCCGGAAACGATAGTTTCCCTCATTCCTTCCCTGACTATTCTCAGCGCCTCCGAAGAAATGAATTGCTTTTTCACGACAACCGAAGAATTATTAATTGTTTCCCCGTTATTTTTAATAATTTTCGAAACAATCCTGGGTTTAAAAAGAGTTCCATTGTTTGCAATCGCTGCAATAGAATTTGCAATCTGAAGAGGAGTTTCCGTGATAAATCCTTGTCCAATCGAACAATGATAGTCATCTCCAGTATACCATTTTTCTCCTAGTTTGTCGAGCTTCCATTCGGTTCCAGGAATGAATCCAGATGACTCTCCCGGAATATCAATTCCGGTCTCACTTCCCAAGCCAAAAAGATCTTCATATTTCTTCATCTTGTCCATCCCCAAGCCTTCAATATTCCCATAACCTCCCCCAACTGAATAGAAAAAAACATCACAACTTTCCGCAATTGCTTTTTTAACATTAATTCCTGATCCGTGCGTCTTCCAATCTCCAAAACGATAACTTCCGATACTTATCGCTCCCGAACAATTAACTGAAGTATTTTCATTAATTATTCCTTCGCTTAAAGCCGCTATGGCAATTATAGGCTTAATTGTTGATCCGGGAGGATATTCTCCTGAAATAGCGCGGTTAAAAAGAGGTTTTCCGGAATCATTGATTAAATTAAGATAGTCCTCCTGGGAAATTTTTCCGGAAAAAAGATTATTATCAAAGCTTGGCATACTCACCATCGCCCTCACTTCCCCGTTTCTCGGATCGATAGCCACAACCGCCGCCGTTTTTGTCCCCGTTTTCTCCAACACTCCACTCAGGGTGTCATAAATTTTTCTCTGAAGATCGTAATCGATTCCCAGAACCAAACTATCTCCTGAATCGGGAGATATTATTCCTCTTTCTTTTTTTATATTTCCCATCGAATCGACTTCCACCTTAAGCGCTCCATTTTTTCCTTTTAGATATTTTTCATAGGATTTTTCGATTCCCTGTTTTCCAATATAATCAGTAGGAAGATAATTCTCATTATCAGCCAAATCTTTCTTTCCCACCTTTCCAATGTATCCTAAAATATGGGAAAAAATAGAGCTGTCTGGATATTCGCGAATTGCTGTCTTTTCCGTCATGATTCCGGGAAATTCATTTTTTCTTTCTTCAAGGGACAAATACTCCTCCTGGGAAATATTTTCCTCGATTAAGATAAAACTGAGAGGATTTTCTTCCAGTGAATCAAATTTACCCAAAACATCTTCCTCGCTTATAGACAAAATTTCCGAAATACTTCGGGATATTTTTTTTATTTCTTCATAACTTTTTGGAAGATCAGATGGAATTGCAACCGCATCGATACTGGGAACATTATTTACCAGGACATTGCCAAAGCGATCCATTATTTTCCCCCTCGGCGCCTTTATGGGAATTGATCGGATACTATTTCCCTTAGCAATTTCTTTGTAATAACTTCCCTTAATAACATTTAAATAAAAAACTCGGCAGCCAAGGATAGTCAGAAAAACAAGAATGATAATCCAAAATCCTTTCATTTTCCTTTTTTCCAGCGGAACTTCTATTCGGGATGACTCCTCTTCCGAAACAGAAATAAGATAGTCTTCCAATTCTATCCCTTGGATGTTTTTATTCTTATTTTTTCTTTTTCCAAAAATCATTTTCCTGAAAATAAATTTTTAGTATTAAGTTTTTTCTTCTGCTTTTTCAGCAAAACAATAAATAGGTAAAATAAAATTAGATTAAAAATTATTTTCCAAATGACTCCCAGGGAAATGAATGCTTCGATGTTTAATATTTTTTTAAATTCAAACCCAAGAGAAGCCAAGTTAATCCAGGCATTATTGAAAATTGTCATTAAAACAACAAAAATAGCGCTAGAAAAAATTCCTCCCATTTTTTCTCCAAAGACAAGCCTTCTTGAAAAAAAGCTGACGCTATAAGTAGAAATTGCAAAAGAAAAAATGTTAACTCCAATTTTACTGAAAGAAAAGATGTCCAGAATAAATCCAGCTATGATTCCCCATATCCAAACCGCCTGAAAACCAAAAACTGCTATTCCGGAAACCAAAAGAATTAAAGTAAGATCAGGAACGCTTCCTTCCGAAAAACAAAGTGGAAGAACACTGGTCTCCAGAATCACAGCTAGAATAATAACCGCTAAAGTTAAAATTATTTTTTTCATTGGTATTGCTAGTTTTTAATCACAAAGACAAATTGCAGGCGGGAAAAATCAACCGGAGAAGAAATAATCGCTCTTTGAAAAAGCTCGCTTCCGGATGGACTTACCTCGCCAATTTTTCCGATTAAAAGTCCGGCAGGAAATCCCTTACCTACTCCCGAAGTCACCACGTCATCCCCTCGATTCAAAGCTTCACTTTGCAAAACCATGTCCATTATTATCCCCAATCCAAATTCTCCCCTCACTATTCCTTTTGATCCAGTTTTCGAATCAACAGCATTAATAGAGCTTCCCATATCGCTAAGGAGCAATACCTTGGAAGTTGTAGGATAAACTTCTTCTATTTTGCCAATCAATATTCCTGAATTGACAATAACCGGCATATCCTTTTTAATTTCATCTTTCTTGCCTTTGTCTATTTCTATCCAGCTTCCCTGCTCATTCGAATCCCGGCTTATCACAACAGAACCCTCTAAATTAAATTTGTCCCTGGGAAGCAACCGAAGTTCTTCCCGTAATTTTTCATTTTCCTTCCCCTCCTCTCTGAGCTTCGAGTTTTCCGCTAGCAAAGACCTGTTTTCTTCGATTAATTTTTCGTTTTCTTTTTTAAGCTGTCCGATTGAAGATATAAATCTCTTGATTTCAGAAGCTTCAAAAGTCAGTCCGTATGCCACTTTTTGAAACGGAGAAAAAACAACAAAAAAAGCCGTTTTGATCGGGCTAAAAAAACCGCGTGGATTAAGAATAATAAGAAAGACTGAAAGAGAAACAATCACAAGAACTTTAAATAATTTTGTGTGAAAAAAATTAAAAGACATAAAAAAAGACGAAAATTTTAAATTAGCGATTTTGCGTATTCATTTTCAATCAAAACATCTTTGAGATTTTCCAAGTCTTCCAGAACAATTCCCGTTCCCCGAACTACCGCCGTGAGCGGATCCTCCATCATACGAACCGGCATTTCGGTCTGATTGGCAACCAATTTGTCCATTCCGCGAATCAAGCTTCCTCCGCCAGCCAGAATTATTCCTCTTTGCATCACATCCGCCAGAAGTTCCGGAGGAGTATCCTCAACTACCGATTTGATGTTATTGATAATTATCCTGATTGACCTCGATAGCGCCTGACGCACTTGCTCATCATTTATTATTACTTCCTTGGGAAGCCCGCTAATTAAATCCCTTCCTCTTACCGGCAAAGTCAGACTGTCTTTGAGAGGATAGGCGCTTCCAATGGAAATTTTAACATCCTCGGCTGTCTTCTCTCCAACCAGGAGATTAAATTCATCCCGGCAATAGCGAACAATATCTTCATTCATCTCATCTCCTGCCACACGAAGGCTTCGAGAAATTACTACTCCACCCAGAGATATGACCGCGATTTCAGATGTCCCCCCTCCAATATCCACTACCATATTACCCGCCGCTTCCGTTACCGGAAGACGCGCTCCGATTGCCGCTGCCATCGGTTCATCAATAAGATAAGCCTCTCTTGCCCCAGCATTCGTCGCCGCATCTATTACTGCCTTTTTTTCTACCTCGGTTATTCCGGAAGGAATTCCGATTAGCACTCTCGGCCTTGGAATCAAGGAAAATGTTTGCTTGCTGACTTTATTGATGAAATGGCGAAGCATCTGCTCAGTAACTTCAAAATCACTTATCACTCCGTCAACAAGCGGCCTTGTGGCCACAATGTGTCCCGGAGTTTTCCCGACCATTCTTTTGGCTTCTTTTCCAATGGCCAAAACTTGACCCGTCTTTTTGTTGACAGCCACCACTGAAGGTTCATTTATTATTATCCCCTTGCCTTTTACGTAAACCAGCGTATTAGCTGTTCCAAGATCAATTCCGATGTCCTGGGAAACTTTTCCAAATAATCCTCCGATTTTGCTTGTTATATCTTTGAGTTTTTTCAACATAAAAAAAAGTAAACCTTGAATATTGCGGTCTTTTTAAATCCTCATTTTGTTTTTATTTTTCAACCCTTTGAATAATAGCTTTTTAGCATTATTCGAAAGGCATGCTTATAACTAATAATAACCCAGAACTAACCTAAAGTCAAAAATGCTATTTTAAACTTTTTTCGAGAAATGTTTTGGCTTTTTCGAGGGTTTTTTGGGCACTTTTATAGGTTAATCGCTCCATTGCTTCTTTGAAGGGAAGCCAGACGAAATCAATATGTTCATGGGAAAGCTTCACGTTTTCCGACTTCGTTTCCGATAAAAGATACACTGCCTTTTTGACAATTAATGTTTTCCTTCCACTTTTCTTCCTTTTCTCTTTTTCTTCTCCAGAAGCGCGATAAAAATAGCGATCGCTCTTTGAAAATCCAGAAATTATTTTTAATTCAGATATTCCCGTTTCTTCCAGAACTTCCCGGTGCATCGTCTCCTCATCAGTTTCTCCTTTTTCCGTGTGTCCTTTCACAAAACCCCAATAATCATTTCCGTTTTTCATTTTTCCATAATCAAGCAAGAGATAATAAATTTCATCTCCCTCTCTTCGAAAAATAACCGCTCCGACTGATTTCTCAAATGCGATCATAAATTATTTTAATATTATTTTCTCCGGCTTGATTTTCTTTCCAAAAAATTTGCTTCCCATGATTTCAAAACCTTCGGTTAAATCTGTGGTAAAAAATTCTAATTTTGAACTTTTTCCCAGTATTTTTTCTATTTCAATATGCCTTTGCAGATAATTTTTTAGTTTTTTCCCGATAATTTTCTCTTCAGCTATTACACTTATGCCACTTCCAACTATTTTTTTAATTTTCTTTCCTAAAATTCCATAATGCGTACAGCCTAAAATTAAAGTGTCTATCTTTTTATCAATTAACGGTTTTAGATATTTTTTCAAGGCAATTTCAGCTATTTCTGAATCTTTTTCTCCAGCTTCTATTATTGGAACAAGAAGCGGACATGCTTTTTGAAATACTTTTATTTTCGGATTGATTTTAATTAATTTTTTTTCAAAAATATTCGACTTGACGGTTCTTTCCGTTGCGATGACTCCGATTCTCTTATTTCTTGTTATCAAAGCCGCCACTTCTGATGCAGGGACAACAACTCCTAACACATTTCTGCCTGGATGGTTCTCCGGAAGGTATCTCTCTTGAATCCGTCGAAGAGCGATGCTTGATGCCGTATTACAAGCACAAATCACCAACTGGCAATTCTCCTTAAAAAGAAAATCAACTGCCTGAGTAGTAAAATTCAAGATCGTTTCCTGAGAACGATTGCCATAGGGAACCCGAGCAGTATCCCCCAGAAAAATATAGTTATATTCCGGCAATTCTTTGACAATATGCTTCATTATCTGAAGTCCGCCAAAGCCAGAATCAAAAACCCCAATTGAATATTTTCTTTTAACTTTATTTGCCATAGTTTATTTTTTTACCTTAAACATTTTCCCATGACCAGGAATAATCCAATCGGCTATTTTCAAAATTTTATTACGATTTTTGGCAAATAGTTTTTTATTGACACAATCTTCTTCTAATAATCCTATCCTAATATCTTTTTCTGACCAAAATAAATCACCAACGACAGCAATTATTTCTTTTTCTGTTTTTACTAAAACGGTAAGACTATCCTCTGAATGTCCCGGGGTTGGAATTATTTCCACATTTTTTGATATTTTTTGCATTTTTTTACTTCTGTCGAAAACATCATCCCAGAAAGCTACTCCATAAGTCAAAAAATGAGCTTTATCAAATAAATAATTACATCCGGTATGATCCGGGTGAAAATGAGTATTAATTACAATATTAATATCCCTTGATTTCAAATGATATTTTGCCAAAGATTTCAATATTTTTTCTTTATCTTTGGGATTACCAGTATCAATTAAAATATTTTTACCCTCATCTTTCACCAAAGTAATCGTTGGCCCTGCAATACATCTTGTTTTCGATAAATTTTTGAAATATCCATCAACTAAAACAAAAACTTCTGTCATATTTTTTTATTTAACTTTTCTCTGTTGTTTGAGATTCCAAGTTGGAACAGATGCCACAAACATTTCTATTTTTCCTTTCCAAAAATATTTTTCTTTCGGTTCAATAAATATCAAATCTCCTTTGGAAATTTTATTTTTATTCCCTTCAATTTCCACAATCCCCGAACCGCTAACTATGTAAAATAATTCCTTGCATTTTGTATTAAAAACCCTTCCGAAATCTGGATATCTTCCCGATAATTTGATAATTGATCCATTCAGTTTTTTATCTTTTGAAGGATACTCAATTGCCAGACAGTTATCGCTATTTTTGAATTTTTTAGCTTGGTTTTTGTGAATAATCTTCATAGGCTTTTTTCCAAAACACTTCTTGATTTTAATATCCACAAGAAGCCTTTGACAGAATTACGATTATCTGTTAGCATATCTACACTAATGATCTGATTATAATAATCTAAGTATAATTAATGACTATTTTCCTCGGACGACCAAAAAGTTGTCCGAGGCCTTTTTTTATTTCCCGCAGCACTTTTTATAATTCCTAGCGAGCCAGCAAATAAAAGTTTACTTTTATTTGTGACGAGCGACGAAATTTCAAGCTCCGCAGCATTTCTTATACTTTTTGCCACTGCCGCAAGGACAGGGGTCATTTCTTCCAATACTTTTATCCTTGTTGATAATCGGTTTTTGCTTAACTTCCTCTTTCTGTTGTGAACTGCCTCCTGAATTTTGCATTTTTTTGGCCGCGCCAAATTGCTCTACTTCATCGGAAGCGCCCTTAAATTGCAAATTGCTTCTTTCTTCTGTTTGCGCCTGGCTTGTCGGAGCAGCCTGAACCCGAAAAATAGTATGAACAATCGTCGAACGGACGTTTTCCATAAGGTGCGAAAATAGGTCAAAAGCTTCGCGTTTGTATTCAATAAGCGGGTCTCTCTGCCCATAACCTCGAAGTCCGATCCCTTCGCGCAGATAATCAATTTCTTCCAGGTGACTCATCCAAAGGGTATCGATTGTTTGAAGTGATATTATTTTTTCAACCGTTCTCATATTTTCTTCTCCGATTTCTTTTTCTTTCTGTCCATAGGAAGTTTTCGAAATATCCATAAGGTAATCATGGAGCATTCCTCTTTTTTCAATTTCATTTTTTGATTTGTCTTCTTTTATTATTTCAAATTGCTTTTTGTTGTCTTCAGTGATTGGAAAAATATTATTCACTTCAGCAAAAAGATCATCAAAATTCCAATCAAATTCTTCTCCGGCTGTATGAAAAGAAACCATTTTCTCCACCTCTTCGGAAATATTGTTCATCATTTCGCTCTTGAGATCTTTGGCTTCCAAGATTTCTTTTCGCCTCTTGTAAACGACTTCCCGCTGCTTATTCATCACATCATCATAGTCCAAAACATGCTTTCGAATATCAAAGTTAAACCCTTCGATTTTATTTTGGGCATTCTCAATGGTTTTGGAAATGATAGCGTTCTGAATCGGCTGATCCTCCGGAAGTCCGAGCCTATCCATCATATTTTTCATTTTGTCTCCGCCAAATCTTCGCATAAGTTCATCCTCAAGCGAAACAAAAAACTGGGAAACTCCAGGGTCTCCCTGTCGTCCGGCGCGTCCACGAAGCTGATTGTCAATTCTCCGCGCTTCATGACGCTCTGTTCCGATTATCATAAGCCCTCCGCACTCTTTCACGCCTTCTCCAAGCTTAATATCGGTTCCTCGTCCTGCCATATTAGTCGCGATGGTCACTGAGCCTTTCTGCCCGGCATTAATAATAATTAAAGCTTCTTTTTCATGCTGCTTGGCATTTAGAACTTCATGCCGAACACCTTCACGATTAAGCAAAGCGCTAAGATATTCCGATTTTTCGATAGCAATTGTTCCGACCAAAACAGGCTGTCCTTTTGCGTTCACTTCTTTTATTCTTTGGACAATCGCGTCAAATTTCCCTTTTTCCGTTTTGTAAACCACATCAGGGAGATCTTTTCTGACAAGGGGCTTGTTGGTAGGAATTTCCATTGCTTCCAATTTATACACCTTGAAAAATTCTTCCGCGCTGGTAGCAGCCGTTCCTGTCATTCCGGAAAGTTTCTTATACATCCTAAAATAATTTTGAAAAGTAATTGTTGCCAAAGTTTTTGATTCCCGCTGAACTTCCACCCCTTCCTTGGCCTCAATCGCCTGATGCAACCCCTCGCTATAGCGCCTGCCTTCCATAAGCCTTCCAGTAAAATCATCAACAATAACAACCTGCCCGTCTTTTACCACATAATCACGATCTAGCTTGAAAAGCACTTGGGCTTTGAGAGACTGCTCCAAGTGATGGACATAATTTATTTTTCCCGGATCATAGATATTTCCCACTCCCAACATTTCTTCAACTCTTGTAATTCCCTTTTCTGTAAGGATTACTGATTTCATTTTCTCATCCACCTCATAGTCTTCTTTTTCTTTGAGCCTGGGAACCACCTGGGCAAAACGCTGATATAATTTGGTTGATTCTGTGTCAGGCGCGGAAATAATAAGAGGCGTCCTGGCTTCATCAATAAGAATCGAGTCTACTTCATCAACAATGGCAAAATTAAGCTCTCGCTGGGACATTTCAGGAAGCGACTGGACCATATTATCGCGAAGATCATCAAATCCAAATTCATTATTAGTTCCATAGGTTATCTCGGAATTATACGCTTCACGCCGTGAGATTTCGATAAGATTTTCCATTTCAACATTTGCTTCGTTTGCGTCAACAATTTTCGGTTCATAACGATAGGAAGTGTCATGGATAATACAAGCAGTAGAAATCCCCAGGGAATGGAAAATTGAACCCATCCAATTGCAATCACGTTTTGCCAGATAATCATTAACTGTTACCACGTGAACCCCTTTCCCCGTCAGAGCGTTAAGATAAATAGGAAGCGTTGAAGTCAAAGTCTTTCCTTCTCCGGTTTTCATTTCAGCAATTTTTCCCCGATGAAGAACAATTCCTCCAATAAGTTGGACATCAAAATGCCTTTCGCCAATCACTCTCTTGGCAGCTTCCCGCACTACCGCAAAAGCCTCCGGAAGCAAATCATCCAAAGTTTCTCCTCCGCCAGCTGGCGGATTTAAACGTTCTCGAAATTCAGAAGTCTTACCCTTGAGTTCTTCATCTGAAAGCTTAATTATGGCCGGTTCAAAAGAATTTATTTTTTCAACAATAGGCTTAAACTTATTTATTTCCCGTTCATTTGAGCCAAAAATTTTCTTAAAAAATGACATAAAATTTAAACAAAAATTAGGGCTAAAATTCCTTAACCCATTAACTCTTTATAAATAATAATCAACAAATACCCTTTAATCCTACCAAAAAAAAGCCCCTCAGTCAAAGGAGCTTTTGTTTTTATTTCAAATCCCTATTTCTGCGTTAAATATTTTTTAAAAACTTCTTCTCCCGGAGAAACACTTACCATTGGAATTCCATCACAACGGAAATAGACTCCTTTGATGGTAAGTTCCGAAGGATTTTTTTCGGAAGATTGTTTAAGTTTTTCAATAAGATTATCTGAACCGTCAGCTAGAATTACCTTTGAATCTTTATATTCTTCCGGCAGTTTTCCTAAGTCGCTATTGGAAATCCGAAGGACCCAGATTTCTTCTTCATTGGCATACCATCCATTGACTTTAATTTCCCCATCATATGCGCGCTTGGAGCAATCAGTTTTTTCGACCTTTTTCATTCCAGCTTTATTCTGGATATATGTTCCCGATCCCGACCCAAAATCTTGATCGCTTTTTGTGAATATAAAAGCAAAAACTCCTGCGACTATTATTATGACCGCAATCGCAAATGCGGTTGATATTTTTTTATTCATTTTTTTATTTAAATTTTTATTTAAATATTCACTCCCCTTTTTCTGAGTTCTTCTGTCTTTTTCTCGGAACATTCTTCACAACGAAACTCCGGGTTATTTTTTGTTCGATCGTAATTTTTGGTCTTCACCAAGCGATATCCCCTGGTTATTTTCTTACAATCGACACACTCTATATTCTCTTGGATTTCCCATTGGGCGTCCAATTCCCTGGAGGTAAATATGAATTGATCAACCCAGAAAAAAATCAAGCCTCCGATAAGATTCGCAACCGCAGATCCGATCCAATCTTCCCTTGTTCCAAAAATTGTGGGAGAGTCTTTGAAGTAAGCTACTACTGGAGCCAGGATAGGCGTGCTAAGCTGCCAACGAATGAGATAGAACGCATACCTCTTGAAATTTATTTTCATTTCAATTATTGGGTATTTTTAATTCTTATCTTGTGCTAATATTATACAACAATTTTTAAAATAAAAAAAGATAGCAACCATTTGCCCCAAATAAAGCAAGATGAGTTATCAGCCTTAAGATTTTTAAAGAAACGAGATAAATGGATAATAAAAAATTAAAATCTCGCTTTTTCATCCAGAACTATTTTTTTCTTCAGTGAAATTCTTCCTCTTCTTTTAAGGGTTTCCATTTTCCCCTTATCCTTAGCTATCTGATCTTTGATATCTTCAACCGCAACATCAATACCCTCTTCAACACTCTTGGAAATTTCCTCCACCCTATATTTTTTATACGGGGTGAAAATCATCGCCTCGACCCTGAACTTTCCTTTCTTATCAAGCTCTATTTCTAATTCAATCTGCAATAATTTATTTAATAACTTTTCAAATGTTTTTAGCCTTTTTTCAATATATTCCCTGGTTTTATCATTAATTTTGGTGCCTTTGAACAAATACCTAATATTCATACCAATTCCCAATTAACTTGATAATACATTACCAAATTAATTTTTTAATAAAAAATTAATAATAAACAACTTTCACTTCTTCCTGGAGTTCTATTCCAAACTTCTCCCTCACTTTCTGTTTAATAATACCGGCAACTATTAAGACTTCTTCCATCGTTCCGCCTCCATTGTTTATTAAAAAGTTCGCATTGACATCACTGACTGAAATGTTGCCAAATTTTTTCCCTTTGAATCCAACTTCTTCAATCAGCCATCCGGCGGGAATCCTTTCGTTTTTCCAGAACATCTTTTTCTCTCTTTCAAATTTTCCAAAAATTTCAGAATCACTTACGACAGGGTTTTTAAAAAAGCTTCCGGCAGAACCACCCCATCCTTTGGGCTGTTTTTCTCCTCTCTTTTGGATATATTCCTTCATTTTCAATTCGATCTCTTCCGCCTTTCCTCTTTGAAGATTCAGCTTGACGGACAAGATTGCCAAACCGTCCTTGTTCTTAAAAATACTATTTCGATAACTAAAATTACATTTTTTATGGTTATAATTGGAAACTTTTTTAGAAAAAGGAAGTGGAAAATTCAGAATCTTAAATATTTTTACGCTTTCAACAAAATCTCCCATTGATCCGTCGAATGCTCCCGCGTTCCCTGAAACTGCTCCGCCTACCGTTCCTGGAATTCCAACTGCCCACTCCATCCCGGAAATATTATTATTTTTTGAAAAATTAACCAGATTCGAAAGCAATTCCCCTCCCCAACATCTCACCTTAACGACTCCTGAAGCATCGTTTTCTTCGGTGATTATTTCTATCCCGTCTCCTTTTCCAGCCAACCTGATTACGACCCCATCAAATCCCCTATCATCAAAAAGAACATTGCTTCCTCCGCCTAGAATAAAATACCTGAGCTTGTTTTTCTCAACATAATCAAGCGCTTCCAGTGTTTCTTCCTCATTTTTAACCTCAATAAATTCCCTCGCCTCTCCGCCAATCTTAAAAGTCGAATATTCTGAAAGTTTAATATTTTTCTGGATATTTAACATTATGGATAGATTTATGGTTTATATAGAGTTATGTTGTCATATTTGGCAACAAGCGGAAGGCCAGCCGGATCAAAAGTCTTGTCATTTCTCTTATCTGACGGCTTCTGGATATTTGCCAAAATCAAAGCCTTGGGATCATTTTTGAGATCATCATAACTTTCGATCCGCTTAAGGCTATTTCCGATTGCCGCCCAATAGCTGGGATTGTATTGCGGCCAATCAATATTATACAAAGTCAGATTATCCGCTCCGACATAATATTTAGCAATCACATAATCGAAAGAATTAAGAACATAGAAATGATTATTTTTATATTTCGCCAAATTTTTTTTAAGTTCGCCATATCCATTATCGTAATTCAGTGGAACTATATTCAAGAGAAGCAAAACATAGACAGCTATGAAAAAAAGCGAAATTTTCCAATTTATTTTTTCCAGAAATACGCCAAGCAGAATAAAAATGAAATAAGCGGCAACAATCAGATAGCGGGAAACGAAATAATCATCTCCCAAAAGGGAAATAATATAAATAAGAAGCATAAATCCGAAAGACATTATCAGGATGTAGCTTGCTTTTTCCTTCTCTTTTTTAAATAAATACGGAATCAGAAAGCCGAAAAGCAAAACTATTCCCACAAGAATGCTTGAATTCGAAATGTGATTGATGGTATTCGGATTGGGCATTCCAGCAGAAAGTTCTCCCAAAGGAGACCCAAAAATAAATATCTGAACATTCGTGAAAATATCACTGAAACTCGCCGGACGGACCCAATGCATATTATTCAGGCCCGAATACATCAAATGGTTAATAAAAGTTTTTATCCAAAAAGAAAAAACAACAATTGACGACAAAGCGCCAATCATTAACCCCCTGCTCGGCAAGAAATTTGAAAGTATTTTTTTGATTTTTAACTTTCCCCCATCTTGATGAAGAAAATTATGAGCAACAAAAACAAGATAAAAAATCAAAGAATAAATAAATCCCATATAGTGGGTAAGCGCTGATAATCCCAAAAATATCCCCCAAAAAATAAAATATTTTTTCTTTTGAGTTCTCAGTCCTCGGAAGAAGAAATAAGCTACCATCAGGGCAAAGAATGAAAGCATCGTATACATTCTTCCTTCCTGGGAATATTGGATGGCAAATGGAGAAATAGCCGTAATCAAGCTGGCAAAAAGCGCCGCTTTTTTGTTGAATAATTCTTTAGTAAAAAGATATACCGCCCAGATTCCCAAAATTCCTAAAATCACGGAAAAAAATCGGATGCTGAAAACGCCGTAATCTCCAAAATAAGAAAACATCTTGAGCAGGATATAATAAAGCGGCGGATGGACATCGTTAATGGTAATTCGAATCATTTCCCAAAAATTCGCCTTCACCGTAACTCCGGTAAACGCCTCGTCATACCAAAAATCACGATTCAATATATTACGCAATCGTAAAACAAAACCTAAAAGCAATATCAAATAGATATAATATTTTTCTAATTTAAGATGCAACTTTTTTATTTTTTGAAACATAAGTTTTTCGTTACTTCCCAGACATTTCCCGCGCCCATGGAAATCACCACGTCTTTGCTGGAAATTTTGTTCTTCAAAAATTCAACGACTTCCGAAATAGTCGGAATATATTCAGCTTTTCCAGGATTATATTTATTAATGAGATCCACCAAATCCTTCGAAGACACTCCTCCCTGAACTTCACGCGCGCTTCCATAGATGTCAATTACAATAACCTTGTCGGTGTTATCAAAACTTTGGGCAAATTCCTGAAGAAGAGTTTTGGTCCGAGTGAATGTATGCGGATGAAAAACTGTCCAGATATTTTTTCGATAATATTTTTCCCTTGCTCCCTTAAGCGTTGCTTTAATTTCTTCCGGGTGATGGGCATAGTCGTCAATTAAAATCGCTCCGTCCCGCTCGCCAATATATTCGAATCTTCTTGATGTTCCCCCGAAATTCAAAATTGCTGTTTTCACTTTTTCGAGGTCAAGTTTCAGCTTGTGGCAAACAGCAATTGCCGCCGTTGCGTTCAGCATATTATGCCTTCCAATGAGTTTGGTTCCAAATTCTCCCAAAATTTCACCTGCATAAAATATCCTAAAAGTTTTCACCAATTCTCCGTCCTCTGACCAATTTTTTGAAGAAAGATCAACAATCCTATAATCACACTCCTCACCGAATCCGTAAGTCAAAACCTGGCAGCTGGAATTTTTTGCCACTTGTATTGCATCCGCATCATCTCCGCAAACCACCAAAAACCCGTGCTTGGGAATTTTCCCCACAAAATCATTAAAAGCATTCTTGTAATCTTCAAAGGTTTCAAAAAAATCCGGATGATCAAAGTCAATGCTGGTCAGCACTGCCGACCATGGGTTGTAATACTGAAGTTTATTCTGATATTCATCCGCTTCGGCCACAAAAAAATTTTCTTTTCCTTTAAGAACGCTTCCATCCCATTCAATTACATTGCTTCCAACAATGGCTGACGGCTTAACGCCCGCTTCCTGCATGCAAGTCGCCAAAATAGCCGTGGTGGTAGTTTTTCCGTGCGTTCCGCAAACCGCAATTCCCAATTTTTCTTTAAACAAGATTCCTAAAATTTCCGGATAACTCAACATATTTAACCCCCTCTTTCTCGCTTCCAGCATCTCAGCATTATTATTTTCGTTATAAGCGGTCGAATAAATAACCAGATCGGCATCTTCTGGAATATTTTCTGCGCTGAATTCCTCCGTAAAGCTTATCCGATTCTTTTCCAAAATTTCATCGGTAAAAAATTTTTCTTTGGTATCTGACCCGGAAACTTCAATTCCGCGCGCCTTCAAAATTTCAGCGACCGCCGTCATCCCTGATCCCTTAATCCCGATAAAATAAGCTTTTTTAATTTCGTTTAGGTTCATTTATTTCAAAGTTTTTTAATAACCTTATATTTTCCTTTATTATAGCCAAAAATTGGGGCTGCGCACAACTACTTGAAATTATTTGTAAAGTGTATTAATATTATAAACAAGCGATAAGATCTTTACGGATTGTTCTAGATGTTCCCATCCATCGGTTGGCTAGAGTCTAGACACTAAAAATTTGTAAAGCACGCTTCCCCGCAAGGGGTTTTTTGTTATCTAAAATTCCACTCGTCTTCAATCAATTTTTTTATGATTTTTTTGTAAATTCAACGTCATCCCCTTTGAACAATTATCTTCTTAATTCCTTTATGGACAAGACGGTTTTTTTCTGCAGGTTTTTTTATTTCAAGATGAAATTTCAAATATTTTTTTCACTAATTCTTTTCTGGCATAAAATGCACGCGTAATTGGCCTTCTTTTCCCAGTTCTTGGGTTTATACCACCAGTTCCTTTTGTTCTCGCTTGAATCCACTTGCCATCTTTACCAGTTAAACTTTCAAATCCTTTCTTAACTAATTTTTCCCGAATGAAATCATAATCAGCTTTAATTTCCTTAATCAATTCGTCATCTTCAGCAAAATCTAAATTTGCTACTTTTAACAATTCTCCGCTTTCTGAATTTTTTCCGTGCCACATAACAGCACAAAATACTATGGATTTTAATTTGGCCCAACAATGACTCTCAAAAAAAGAGTGATTTTTTAATTCTTCTTTATTTATCATCGTTATAGCCATTGTTTCCTTTGGAACTAGTTTTTCTTTAATATCATGAAAACTAACGGATTTTAACTCATAGGACAATCCATTAGGAGCTTTGGATGAATTATTCTCCAGCCCTGCTAATCTTTCTAAAATTAATCCTTTCCAACCTTTATTTTGTTTTCCTGTTTCATAAGTAGTAATACTGTATTGCAAAGCTAGTTTTCTCAAATCCTTTCCTATATATTTTTTTAAATTTTTTATTGCAGTTGTTCTTGTGACTATCTTCATATTTATTTTTTATTTAAATCATTAAATCTTTTTTTGGACAATTCTAGATATTTTTTTTCTAAGTCAATTCCAATGAATTTTCTTTCATTCAACATTGCGGCCAGCCCAGTAGTTGAAGATCCTGTAAATGGATCGATAACAATATCTCCTCTGTCGGTGCTAGCTAAAATCATTCTAACTAATAAATCAATTGGTTTTTGCGTTGGATGTTTTCCAAATTTCTTTTCCTCGTTTCTTGGTGGATAAATTGACCAGACACTCCGCATTTGTAAATTTGGTTTTTTTATGAAATCTCCTGACCAATCTCCATTTTTCATTAAGTCATAATTAAATTTGTGCTTTCCTGCTTTATCTTTTCTTGCCCAGATAATAGTTTCATGGCTAGCAGTAAAAAAACGACAGCTTAAATTTGGCGAGGCATTTGGCTTAAACCAAGCAATGTCATTTAAAATATGAAATTTGTTCACCTGCAAAGCAAACCCGCATTGATAAATTGAATGATAGGTTCCACTAATCCAAATCGTTCCTCCGGGTTTTAAAACTCGATGGCATGCTTTTGTCCAAGCAACATGAAATTCGAAATCCTTTTTAAGTCCATTCGTCACATCCCATTTTCCTTTATTAACACTAACCATTTTCCCACCATCACAAGTGAACCCTCCATTAGAGAGAAAATAGGGGGGATCGGCAAAAATCATATCAACCGAATTTTCTGGAATCTGTTCCAAAATATTCAGACAATCCGAGTTATATAGCACAAAATTATCCTTTTGAAAATAAGGTCTATTTTTTATGGAAAATAATATTTTTTTGTTTCCAGTCATTTTTGTTAGCTTTATTGCTTACGGTGATATTATATCACTATTCGCTTCCCAATTCAATCAACCCTTCGGCGATATACTGCGCCGCCTTGGGATGATAAAATGCGCTGATATTTCTTGACATATTGCCTCTAAGTTCTTCATTGGTAAGTATTTTTTCTATTTTCTCGAAGAAAATATTTTCTCCCAAATTCGATTCTTCCAGAACCAAAGTTCCTCCGGCCTTGGCAATTTCGTAGGCATTCATCCGCTGATGATCCTGGGCAGAATGTTCAAGCGGAATAAGAATATTCGGCTTGGCGTTGGCTGCTATTTCCGTAATAATATTAGCTCCTGCCCGGCTGATTATCACATCGGAAACCGCATACGCCTGTTTCATTTTTTCATAATCCAGAAAGGGAGCAACATAGTATCCTTCCCTTCCAGCTTTAATTCCCTGCTCTCCCGCTTTTCGAACGACATTTTCAAAATTCTTTTCTCCGGTTTGATGGATTATTTGGGCGCGCTGAAGCAGTCTTGGCAAAATTCTGATAATCGCTTCATTGATAACTTCCGAACCCTGGCTTCCGCCTAAAACAAAAATTGCCGGTTTTGATTCTGAAAAATTAAAAATATTTCTGGCTTCCTCTTTGTTACCCTCATTGATCCCATCCCTAATCGGATTTCCCACGATGGCTGTTTTTGAAGCTTCAAAATAATCCTGCGTTCTAGCATAAGCCACAGCTATTTTACTCGAAAATTTTGCCATTATTTTGTTGGATGTTCCCGGAGTAGCATCCGACTCATGAATAATAATCGGGATGCGATATATCCAGGCAGCCACCACCACCGGAACTGAAACATATCCTCCCTTGGAAAAAACCGCATCCGGCATAAACTTAAGAAGAATAAATAGTGATTGAAAAAAACCAATCGGCATTTTGAAAAAATCAACAAAGTTAAGCAGAGAAAAATATCTTCTCACTTTTCCGGCAAAAATATAGCTTGCCTGGATTCCTTCTGCTTCCATTGTTTCTCTTTCAATTCTCGAACCCGATCCGATATAAAGAAGTTCTACATCCGATCTTTCTTTTAATTTTCTCGCCACTGCCACAAGAGGAAAAATGTGCCCTCCCGTTCCTCCTCCGGTTAATAAAATACGCATAAATTTTAGTATTATAGATTATTTATTCCAGTTTAGCTTGTTTTGAAATATTTAGCAGCATCCCTACGCCTGCCAATAAAAATACGATTGAGGTTCCTCCATAACTGATAAAAGGAAGTGGAACTCCGGTAATCGGGATTATGGCAATAATGGCGGAAATGTTTATGAAAGCCTGAAAAATTATCCAGGAAGTGATTCCGATTCCCAGAAGTTTTCCAAAATCGTCCGGAGAATTTTTAGCGATTTTAAATCCCCGAAGGGCAAAAGTTAAAAATAAAATTACCAAGGCCAATGCGCCGATCAGCCCCAATTCCTCCCCGATAACGGCAAATATCGAATCTCCAACCGGTTCAGGAAGATAATAAAACTTCTGTCGGCTGTGTCCCAGCCCTAACCCTAAAATACCACCAGATCCGACTGCAAGCAATGCTTGATTGATATGATATCCGATTCCCCGAGGATCAAGATCGGGATTCATGAAAATAAGCAAGCGATTCAACCGATACGGCTCTATTTTGATCAGAATAAAAAGGCTCGATATTCCCGCTATCACCATCCAAAAAAGATGAGACAGCCTTGAACCGGAAGAAAAAAACATGATTAGCATAGACATCACGATAACTCCCAGCGTTCCCATGTCCGGTTGTTTAATGATCAAAAAACCGATAAGCGCCATTATCCCGATAAAAGGCAAGAATCCTTCAAAGAAATCGCGCACTCTGTGGCTCCCCCGGCCTTCCAGCCAAGCAGCCAGATAAATAATTATTGCCAGCTTGGCCATTTCAGACGGCTGAAAAGAAGGAAGAGGTCCAAGTTGAAGCCAACGACTGGCGCCATAAAGTTTGTTTCCCATGCCCGGAACAAAAACCAAAACTAGTCCAACCAAAGCGATAAAAAACAAAGGAACGGAAATTTTCTTCCAATAATGATAATCTATTTTTTGGCAAACATAGCAAGCCAAAAGCCCGGGAAGAATTCCAAAAAGCAACTGGCGCTTAAAAAAATAATACTGGTCCCCAAAACGCCCCTCTGAATAAACCACTCCGGCGCTGGCAATCATCACCAAGCCAAAAACAAGCAGGGCAAAAACTGCAAAAAGTAAAATATTATCAGGCTTATTTTTATTCATTTTTTGTTTTGTCTGCCAAAGGCGAGTCAGCCTTGGGTTGAGAATTATCCTTTCTCCATTTTTCAATTTCCTTGTGATTTCCACTTAACAAAACTTCCGGCACTTTCCAATCATTAAAATTTTCCGGACGGGTAAACTGCGGATATTCCAGATATCCTTCCTCGCTGTGAGATTCGTCTTTCGGGCTTTCTTCGTTTCCCAGCACTCCCGGAATCAAGCGCGCAACAGAATCCACAACTGCCATCGCCGGAATTTCTCCGCCAGTAAGAACATAATCTCCGATTGAAATTTCCTCATCGGCAATATTCTGCGCCACTCTTTCATCAACACCTTCATACCGACCGCAAATCAAAGTCAGATTATCATATTGGGATAATCTCGCGGCATCAGCTTGAGTGTATTTTTTACCTTTAGCGGAAAATAATATTGTATGGGATTTTGAATTTGTTTCGGATTTTAAGGATTCTATAGCTTCAAATATCGGTTCAACTTTCATGACCATTCCCGCCCCCCCTCCGAAAGGAGTATCATCGACTGTTTTATGCTTGTCATTTGTAAAATCCCGAAGATTGATCACATTGACATCAATAAGCTTTTTTTCTAAAGCGCGTTTGATTATGGATTCGCTAAAATAACCGCAAAACTCCCCGCCAGAGGCGGGTCCGCCTTTGGCGGAAAAAATATGAGGGAAAATCGTGATAATATTAAAGTGTTTCATGTATACATTCTAACATTTTTATTGAAAAAAATAAAAACATAAAAGCCACCATAACGTGGCTTTTATGCAAGATTTAAAGATATTTGAGTAACTTTAGATTTTGAGGTCTCCTACTACCTCGTCAATGCTCTTTTCAGATTTTCTGCTGTTCCCTCTCTCGGAACCAGCAGGCTCGTTAATCTTGAGATTTACTCGAGCGTTGTTTCTTGCTCCGATAACTCTAAGAATCGTTCGGAGAGCTTTTGCGGTAGCTCCTTCTCTTCCAATGACCATTCCCATATCCTTCGGATTGACATCCAAAGTGATAAGAACGCCCATCTCATCAATCTTTCTTTCTACTTTTACATCGTCAGGGAAATCCACGAGCATTTTTACTGTATACTCCAGGAATTCCTGATCAGTTTGTCTTTCTGCCATTTTCTTGTGTTACCTATTATTACTGATTAATTAGAGAGTTTTCAAGGAACGACCCTTTCCCATCATTCTCTCATTTTGCTATATTATAAACCTATTTTATTTTTTTGTCAAACCAAAAATTCATTGAAAAAAGCCTTTGTTTTTATTGATTTTTTTCAATTTTTAATTCTACTCTTTTTTCATATTGAGGTATTTTTTGGGACATAAATTCGGGCCAGAAATCGATATTTATCTTCTCTATCTGAGAATATTCTTTCAAGATTTCTTTTATTTGTTCTTCGTTTTTCCCTAAAAGTTTTTTCTTGAAATCATCCCAGTCAATATTGACGTCTATGGGAACTTCAACGTTAGCTTTCAGACTTAGTGTTCCAGAGCCAAAGTCCGCAGAAGATGCTCCATAACTTATTTTTATCAAAGAATAATCAGAAGTGCTTTTTTCTTTGTTGGCTTCGTTATAAATATCCCCAGCTAGTTGCCTCAAATCTTTTTCAGAAAAAACAATAGCTTTTATTTTTCCACTCGCCTTATAATCAAAACTGCTGGCCACTTCATTTGCCCTTGAGGTTGAAGATGATTCTGAAATTGTTTTTTCCGAAGCATCAGAAAGGAAAACATATCCAGTCCCCATCTCGCTCTTTACCGCTTCCTCTAGTTGTTCTTTTAATTTTGCTTCTTCTGTTTTTTTAGCGCTGTCCAAATCGCTCTGAGAAACAATAGCTGTCCCTCCTGAACCTGAACCGCTCGATCCGCCTCCAGACATAGCTGAAGTTGATTTTGCGTAAAACTTTTCATACTTCTGACTTCCTTCAAACCCGGGAATTTTGAAATCCGTCGGGCTAATATTATATTCATCTCCTGGCTGATCGGCAATAACATCAGCTTCAATTGATCCTGGTTCTCCGTTTTTCATACCAGGAACAGCCACTCCTTTAACTAGACGAAATAATTTTCCTTCTGATGACAGCAATCTCGTGGTAGCCACAAGTTGTTGGGAATCATTATCATAGTTATTATAGATTGTAACTTTCCCTTTTGCTTTTTGACTGGTATCCGATGTTGAGTTTTTTCTTCCTTTGGACTCAAAGGAATCGCTGATAGTGAGTTCTTTTTCGACAACCTTGGCCGGAATTCCCAATTCAGCCGTTTCAATTTTCGTCCGACTTGTGCTTCCTTTAGCCTCCAAATCAAATTTTTTGATCTCACTCTTTGAAGCTACTGTTACCGAAGCCTTAGGTAAGAAAAGATAGCCAAAAACCAGGGATGCAATTAAAAGACAAATAATAACAAAACCCAAGATAACTTTTCTCATTCCATGAGAAACAGGAACATTTTCCTGCGCTTTTTTTTGCGGTTCATTGATTTTTCTGGGAAACTCCGGACTCTTTGGTCCCGGATTAAAAAAACCTTCAACCAATTTTTCCTTATAGGGATCCATATTGCCTATTCTGTTTGGTCCATATTCCTTTGGAATCTCGGGTTTTGGGGAAAAAGGAGCTTCTTCATGAAAATTCTTTTCAGGGATATAGGAAAAAGCCTGCTTGTCTTTTTTGATATCGGCAATATTTTTTGAAAAAGCTCCGTCCATTCCCTGGACCGGTTGATCGGCAAAAGCTTCTATTTTCGGCTTTGCTCTTTCAAAATCCTGCTTGCTTGCCAAAATTTCTTCGGGAGGAGCAACGCTTGGTTTTTCAACTTCTTCCGATTTATAAAAATCATCCGAACCTATTCCCTGAAGCCTACTTTTTTTATCATTTTTCTCTTGTTCCATAATTTTTTTATATTTATTATTATTTGAATCTTTCGTTTCCATTGTTAAGCTAAAATTTTCCCGAACCTCTTCTCCTCCTTCAAATTCTTTGAGAGATGGGACGACTAAGATTCCAGCTTTTTCAACCTTTGCTCCGGCACTTTTGTCATTAACCACCATTGCAATCTGTTTCTTTTCTCTCGCTGCTTCCCTTTTCAGAAGCTTAAGACTCACGATGCTTTGCAAAATCAAAGAACGAGGAGAAACCACGAAAAAATTTTCTGTTGTTTTTGATTTTTTCAGCCTATCGATAACCGAAGTTATTTCTTCGTCGATATCGATATAAAATATTTGATACATAATCGGTAATCTTAAATTAATAAATTATAAATTCTAAATCAATTTCAAATTATCAAATGCTTAAATTATTTAAAATTTAGAACTTAAAATTTAAAATTCTATCGTTGCATTCCCTGCAAAACTCTTCTGAGAATATTGGCCATCACTTTTTCTTCTCCTGCGATTTCCAGCGCCAGATTTGCCAGTCCCATCGGAGTAACATCCTGAGGAGTCCTGAGTTCTTTCGTTCCATCAAAAACTTTAACCACATCTCCAGGCTGCAAAAAACTCACTGTTGGAGATTTTGAAAATGACAAGCTTCTTATCCATTCCTGGGAAGCAAGAACTTTTCTGATACCAGGAAGAGCCGACCCTCCTCCGCAAAGAAGAATTTTGGAAGGAAGAAGATCTGTTTCGGAAAATTCCATAAGCGACAATTCTACTCCTCCTAGCCAAACCATCGTATCACCCCGAAGTATTTCTTCCACTTTAGCGGAGACATCCTGGCCAAGTTTTCCTTCAGAATACTTTATTTTTAAAGTCTCTGCTTCCTCAAACCCAATACCAAGTTCCTGGGATAATCTCTTTGTAAAAG
>CAZXKY010000008.1:24029-25290 GCA_964641975.1 uncultured Bdellovibrionales bacterium
GCCGGCGCCTACAACGGCACTTTGAACAACTGCACCGTTGCGAACAACAGCAATGTCTGTCGTTCCTCCTCCAATGTCGATAAAAATTGCGCTAAAATCCAACACATCTTCATAATCAACCGACCTGGCAACAGCATACGGTTCAGCCGCAATACTAATAAGATCAATTCGGAGTTCATCGGCAATAGTCTGAAGCGCTCCTAAATGAATCATCGGAGCATAAGCATTAAAAATGCTGATAGAAACATCTCTGCCCTGAAACCCAATCGGGTTGGAAACTTGATATCCGTCAATTCGAACATCCACAATGGCCGCATTAATAAGTTTTATTTCAATGTCGTTTTGTCCAGTTTCCCAGGCCAACTGGCTGGAAATTCTTTCATATGCTTTTTCCTGGACTTTTTGGATAATATTTTTAAGTTCCGGAAGATCTATTTTTGATTCCGGCTGGGCTCTTTCATAATGCACAGTAGTAGTTGTCCCCTTCACAAGTTCTCCGGCAATACCCACGATTCCTTTTTTTATTTTTTTGATTCTCGCTTTCTGGCAAGCCATTTCGATAGCCAACTTGCAAGTCGAAATTACTCCGGTAATATCGGAAACCGCTCCACTTTGCATATTCTTTCTTTCCTGCCTGACTTTTCCCACTCCAATTATCACTCCTTTATTTTCTTTTAAGTCAGCATCAAAAACAAGCGCTTTCACCACTTCGGTTCCGATATCCAACGCCAGCATCGTATCATTTTTGTTTTTGCCGAATAAACCCATTACTTCATAGGACATAAAGCATGGAGCATAGAACAATTTTATTTTTAAAATTTATTGTTCTATGTTATGTGTTCCATGTTTCATGATATTTTTTCTATTTCAACTTCTTTTATTTTTTCAAGCATTTTTTCCTCCTTCAAGAGTCCCTGCGTCGCCCCGTAAAAATCAAGAGAATTTCCACTATTGGCAATCCCCCATTTTAAGCATTCTTCAGGATTTTTTCCTTTAAGATGAGCTGCCAAGAAACCGCTGGAAAAAGCATCGCCTGCTCCGGTTGTTTCCACTGGATTTTTTCCGATAGTTTGCGTGTAGAGCGAAGTTTTTCCGTCAAAAAGCCAGGCTCCGCGCGCTCCGTCCGTGAGTGTCACTATTTCCGGTCCCATTGCCCTGAGATTTTTTAGCAAAAACATTTCGTCATTTAAATTCTCGGTTGAATATTTATTTTCTCCTTGCGACAAAATTTCAATCGCTTCATCCTTGTTTAGCATCAGAA
>CAZXKY010000009.1:0-24721 GCA_964641975.1 uncultured Bdellovibrionales bacterium
GTAAAATTCGATGAAAGCGGAAAGGCAATAGAAGTGAAAGAAAAACCAAAGAAATTTGTAAGTGATTGGGCACTAACCGGATTATATGTCTATGACCATCGTGTCGTAGATATCGCCAAGAATCTTGCTCCGTCAGATAGAGGAGAAATAGAAATTACCGATGTAAACGGAAAATATCTGGAAATGGAAGAATTGACCGTCCAAAAATTAGAAGGGGAGTGGCTGGACGCCGGAACTTTCGACTCGCTTCTTGAGGCCGGAAATATTGTTAAAGAAAAAGGGATTTATAAAAAATTTGATCCGCTTATTGATGAGGCTATCTCTGAATTCAATGAAGAATTAAAAAATATCGCAAAGAAAAAATTATTATAACTAAATTTACAAAAAAATTGGTGCGAGATGTTTGCAATTCAAGCTTCTCGTTACCGCTCGAAAACAATTATGGCAAAAATACGAAAAGCAATCCTTCCTGTTGCAGGTTTTGGAACAAGATTTCTTCCTGCCACTAAAGCCCAGCCCAAAGAAATGCTTCCCATCGTCGACAAGCCAGTTATTCAATATTTAGTTGAAGAAGCAGTTGCATCCGGAATTGAAGAAATAGTTTTCGTAACCGGACGGGGAAAAAGAGCCATCGAGGATCATTTTGATATGTCCTATGAGCTAGAAGAAACATTGGTTGAAAAAAATAAGCAGGACTTGCTAAGAGAAGTTCAAAAAATTCCAGGATTAGCCAAATTTTCTTATGTCAGACAAGCTCTGCCGCTGGGAGACGGACACGCATTGCTTCAAGCTTATCACTTAATTGGAAACGAACCAGTTTTGGTAATTTTTGGAGATTGCCTTTATGACAGCAAGGTTCCCGCATCCAAACAACTTATTGAAACATATGAAAAATACGGAGACAGTGTAATTGGAGTTAGCGAAATTCCTAAAAATGAAGTTGATAAATTTGGGGTAATTGATGGAGTGGCACTGGATGAAAACGTCATTGAAGTAAAAAAAATAGTGGAAAAGCCAAAAGTGGAAGATGCGCCTTCAAACTTGGTAGCTGTGGGAAAATACATAATAACTCCGGAAGTTTTTGAAATACTGAAAAATATGCAATCCGGAAAATCGGGAGAAATAAGACTGGCAGATGCATTTGATTTAATGCTGGAAAATAACAGGCCGATATATGCCAGAAAAATAGAAGGGGAGTGGCTGGATACTGGAGACAAGCTGAATTTTGTAAAAGCCACCATTCACATGGGGCTTAAACATCCTGAAATCGGCAAAAAGCTACGCGCTTATATGGAGGAAATTCTGTATAAAAAGTAGAAAGGATTAAATAAGAATTTTATCAGTTATTTTCATTAGCCTATGTATTGGATATATCTTTTTATCTTCATATCGGCAATATTCGTTCCTGACATTGTTCCGCATGATTCAAAAGTCTTCCTTCTCCAGGAAGAACAGTTTGAGGAGCTTTTGATTTTTACTCTAGGGCTTACTGGCTTTATAATTTTCAGACTGAAAGAGAAACAATCCAATATAAACATGAGAGAAAAGATTAAATTTCAAAAAGAAGCCAGCCAATCATCCAAGAGCCTGAATTACACATATTCTTACATCGGAGAAAACAACAGGAAGCTAGACATCATGAAGAATATTTCTGCCAGCCTTTTGGAAATAAATGAACTCGAGCCTGGAAAAGAGAAGAAATTTTTTGATGTCATGATGGAATCCATCTACATTTTGGGAAAATCAAAAAAATTCGTCATCCGGTTCATAAATGCGGAAACAGGAGAAACTGAAACAGAAATAAAAAGCCGAAAAGGAATATTTTTCAAGATCAATAATAAGGAAATAATCAAGAGGCAGGAGAAAGAAAACAAAAGTTTTACAGAAAGCAGC
The DNA here is from genome assembly GCA_964641975.1 of uncultured Bdellovibrionales bacterium. Lineage (GTDB taxonomy): Bacteria > Patescibacteriota > Minisyncoccia > Moranbacterales > JAKLHP01 > JAKLHP01. The sequence goes on from CAZXKY010000009.1 coordinate 1,894, forward strand.
TATCATTTTATCATAGTTTCCCCCAAAAAAATGGGAGAAGTTATCGCGGCTATCATAATATCAAAAAACAACCAACAGCAAAAATTAGAGGATCCGGATATTTTAAAAGCCCTGGCATCGCAATCGCTATTCCTGTATCATTTTTCAAAAAAATCGAAAGGTTGAACAATTAAGATATTTTTGTTAAAATACCCAAAGCTATGGAAATAATTCTAACATCTAATGTTAAAAATTTAGGCAAAAAAGGTGAGCTTAAGAATGTTTCCAACGGCTATGCTCAGAATTTTCTTTTTCCCAAGAAACTAGCTGAAATTGCTACTCCCGAAGCTGTTGAAAAAATAAAGCTTGAACAGAAAAAAATCCAGGAACAAGAGAAAGAATTAGAGGAGAATCTCAAAAAAATCGCTTCGACTATCCAAAATAAAAAAATAACCCTTAAAGCTAAAGCGGAAAAAGGGAAATTATTCGGCAGAGTGGGACTCAAAGAAATCTCCAACGAACTGAAAAAACAAGGTTTCAATATCGATGAAAAATCAATTATCCTCAAAGAACCGATAAAAACTACCGGAGAAAAAGAGGTGATGATAGATTTCGGAAAAAATATCAAAGCAAAAATAACTGTGCTGGTTGAAAAGGCTTAGACTATGCAAAACATCATAGTTCTGGTAAAATAATAATCAAGGGGGTCGCGACGCATATCGCGACTTTTAATAATTTTGTTTATTAAGCATTTCAATAATCCATATGAAGAAACAAAGAAAATACATATTTGTCGTTGGGGGAGTGATGAGCGGAGTGGGAAAAGGAATTACTACTTCCTCAATCGGAGCAATTCTTAAGGCCAGAGGCTTTAACGTCACTGCGCTGAAAATAGATCCCTATATCAACATGGATGCTGGCACAATGAACCCCACCGAACATGGGGAGGTTTTTGTTTTGGATGACGGAGACGAAACCGATCAGGATATGGGTAATTACGAAAGATTCATGGGCATAACGCTTTCCCGAGCCAATTATATGACCACCGGAAGGGTTTATGAGAGCGTAATCCATCGCGAAAGGAATCTTGAATATAACGGAAAATGCGTAGAAGTAGTTCCGCATATTCCAATGGAAGTAATTTCCCGGATAGAAAAGGCTTCTCAAAAAGCCAACTCGGACATCACCTTGATTGAAATCGGTGGAACTATCGGAGAATACCAAAATATTCTTTTCCTGGAAGCAGCCAGAATGATGAAAATAAAATATCCCGATGATGTTGTTTTTGTGATGGTAAGTTATCTTCCAATTCCTTCCAAAGTGGGAGAAATGAAAACTAAGCCGACCCAATATGCAGTCCGAACGCTTAATGGCGCCGGAATCCAACCGGATTTCATCATTGCCCGAAGTGAAGCCTTCCTTGACGCGAAGAGAAAAGAAAAGCTGGGAATGTTCTGTAATATTCCTGAACGCTATGTTATTTCCGCTCCTGATATCGATAACATTTACGAAGTATTGATTAACTTCGAAAGAGATGATTTGAGCCGACTCATCCTCAAGAAACTAGGACTCAAATACCAAAAAACGGATCTCAATGAATGGTATGACTTGGTGGAAAAAATTAAAAATGCCAAAGAAAAAGTTAAAATCGGAGTTGTCGGAAAATATTTTGGAACCGGAGATTTCATTTTAAGTGACTCCTACATTAGCGTAATTGAAGCTTTAAAACATGCTTGTTATCAACTTGGAGTAAAACCGGAAATCAGTTGGATAAACAGCGAGATGTTTGAAAAGGAACCGGAAAAAATAGAAATACTTAAGGATTACAATGGCATCTTGGTTCCGGGCGGATTCGGTTCCCGCGGAATTGAGGGAAAAATTTCCGTTATAAAATATTGCCGGGAAAATAAGATTCCATATTTCGGACTTTGCTATGGTATGCAACTTTTGGTCGTTGAATTTGCCCTAAACATCTTAGGACTAAAAGATGCACATACAACCGAAATTGACCGCGAAACAAAAAATCCCGTAATCGACATCATGCCAGAGCAGAAAAAGAATCTGGAAGACAAGAATTACGGAGCCACGATGAGACTCGGAGCGTATCCTGCCACAATCAAAAGAAGCACGATTGCCTTTGAAGCTTATGGAAAAACAAAAATTTCCGAAAGACACAGGCATCGATGGGAGGTCAATCCTGAATATATCGAAAGATTGGAAAAATCCGGATTGGTATTTTCTGGAAAATCGCCCAACCGAAAACTTATGGAAATTGCCGAGCTTCCCAGAAAAGATCACCCTTTTTTCTTGGGCGTTCAATTTCATCCGGAATTCAAATCAAATCCGATTAAATCCCACCCGTTGTTTTTGGAATTCATAAAAGCAGGACTTAAGAAAAAATAAAAATAGTTAAATTTGTTATGATTCTAAAAAATAAACCCGGCAACAAGAAAATTATTTCTGTTTCCGAATGTATTTGTTTTGACAAAAAAGGAAAATTGATTCTTCTGAGAAAAAAGAAAAGTCACAAAAAATATCCTTGGCGCTGGGGATTTCCTGCCGGAAGATTGGAAAAAAATGAGAAATCTTTGGCAGGGATGAAGAGAGAATTCAAGGAAGAAACCGGATTCCTGCCAAAAGACAAGGAATTTGTTCTATTATCCTCCAGGCCCACTTACCACCGCCATTCCAGATTGGATGGCACTTCGTCCTACGTAGAAATATTTACATATGGACTTGCCAAAAAAGTTGACATCAAGAAGACAAAAATAGACAAAAATGAGCATGATCTTTACGATTCTTTTGATATGAAAGATTTCTCTGATATGGACAAGAAGAGAATGCTTATGCCTGACACATATAAAATTTATCAAATGTTTTCAGATAAATTTGTGATAAAATAAAAGAGCGATCCGTTTCACTCTTCTATAAAAAGTTTTTTAATTATATAATTTTTACAAAGCTTTCCGCGCCAGTCCACGTTCAGTCCGTGTTAAGCCAGCATAAGTCGGTATTATGCGTTCTGAAACTTAAGATGTCTTCTGGTTTTACTGTTGATGATGACTTTTCCTCCGGGTCTTCTTCTTGAACTTTTTTTCTTCCCAGGTTTGCGAGTTTTAAGGTTGACGCGCAGCTTTGCTCCTGCTTTCTTTGCTCCAGTTTTTTTGAATTTTATAATAACAGGTTTTTCAGAAGTAATGACACTCACATAACTTCTCGATACCAGTTTGCCTGTATAGTTTTTGACCTTTTTAGCAACGAATTTTACAATTCCATCTTCCATTGCAAAAAGTGTGTCATCTTCGCCGCGTTTCACATTTTCTCCTGGATGCCATTTAGTTCCTCTTTGTCGAATGATAATATTCCCTTTTTTAACTTTCTGATCGCCAAAAATTTTAACGCCAAGTCTCTTGGAAATTGAATCTCGTCCTAGGGCTGTAGATCCACCAGCTTTTCGATGCGCCATAAAATTATAGAATTTTGAATTGCAAATCTAGAATTTATAATAAGAAGAATCACGGATTAAAAAATATAGAATCATTTTTCTATATTCAACATTCCATATTCTCATTCAAAATTCAAAATTCCAAATTCCAAATTCTTTTTATACCTAATAAACAAGACTAAATATAGCGTAAAATATCTATTATGTCAACAGAAAAACCCAAAAACAGGTTTTTCCTTAAAATCAAAGAATTTTGGCTTAAACATGAGCAAAAAATAGTCCTACTTTTCGGCCTAATTTTAATAGCTGTTTTAGCCTTTGAAATAGGCGTTTTAAAAGGCCAAAAAGCCTCAAAATCAGCCCTAATTATCGAGAAACCGGCCCAATGCTCTGGAGTGCCAAATAGCCCTGAAAATAGCCAGAAAACGCAAAATTTGACGTCTGGCGATGTTTCCACTAGAATAGGGGAGGAAAATCCGAAAAATTGCCAATTCGTAGCCAGCAAGAATTCGGACAAATATCACCTTGCTACTTGCTCAAATGCTAAAAGAATTAAGACGGAAAACAAATTATGCTTCAGCGTGGAGCAAGAAGCAATAGACAAGGGCCTCAAAAAAGCCAGTTGTTGTTTTAAGTAAAAATTATGAATGATTGTATTTTTTGCAAAATAGTCAAAGGAAAAATTCCTTCAGTAAAAATATGGGAAGATAAAAAATTTCTCGCTATTTTGGATTTGTTTCCCAATATCAAGGGGATGACCGTCGTTCTTCCGAAAAAACATTTCCATTCTGATGCAATCGAAATGGATGATAAGAATTATAAAGATTTTTTTCTAGCTGCCAAGAAGGTAGCTATTTTTTTAAAAAAGGGCTTGAAAGTAAACCGGATAGCGATGGTTATGGAAGGGATGGGAGTAAACCATGCCCACATAAAATTATATCCACTCCACGGAGTCGGACCTAAATTTAAAACTGTTTGGGCAAAAAAAGAAGTATTTTTTGACAAATATCAGGGTTATTTGACAACGCAAATTGGACCCCAAGCCGATTTGAAAAAATTGGAAAAATTGTCTAAAATTATTAAAGCAAAAAACAAGTAATTAAATAATTTTATAAGTCTCAAAAATATCCCGCAGTAGCGGGATGTTTTATGAAAAAATATGACTAAACCGGAAAAAACAATCGTAATCTCACTGGGAGGATCATTGATGGTGCCTAATGAAATTGATTGGCAATTTATCAAAGATTTTAAACACACCATTGAAAAATATATTGAAAAAGGATACAAGTTTATAATTATAACCGGTGGGGGGAAAACTTGCCGGAATTACCAAAACGCTGCAGCAAAGATTTCAGACATAACGGACGAAGATAAGGATTGGTTGGGTATTCATTCTTCAAGATTAAACGGGCATCTTCTCAGAACTATTTTCAGGAATCATGCTCATCCCAGAATAAATAACAATCCTCATGACTTAGAAGATTTTTATAATTTTAAGGAATCCGTGTTGGTTGCAGCCGGATGGAGACCGGGCAATTCAACTGATTATGACGCGGTAATTTTGGCAAAATACATGGATATTGACAAAATTGCAAATCTGTCCAATATTGATTATGCTTACGACAAAGATCCGAAGCAATTTCCAGATGCCCAAAAAATAGAAGATATTTCATGGGCCGATTTCCGTAAAATCGTAGGAGACAAATGGGATCCAGGAATGAACGCGCCATTTGATCCGATTGCTTCAAAAATCGCCCAGGAGGAGGAGATTGAAGTGGCTATCATGAATGGGAAAGACCTCACCAATTTGGAAAATTACATAAACGGCAAAAAGTTCAAGGGAACAACAATAAAATAAACTTTTTTAAAAAACTACTTTTTAATTTTTATCACATCTTTCAGGTGTTCAATGTGTCTTCGTCTTAGAATAAAAAGCAAAAGAAAATAAAACCCGATAGAGATAGTTCCTGCAACCACAAGAAAACCGAATAGAAGAGGAATAAATGTTTCGGAAAAAATAGAGAGACTAAAAAGAAAAGTCTCTTTTATTGTGTCAAATTGCTGGTATTTTTGAAACTGGCTTATTAGATTTGAATATTTCTCACGAAATAAAAAGCTTCCCACAAGCGCTGCCGGAGGAAGAACAACAACTGTCATCCACATGTTTACTGCCAAAACCCCGGCAGTAGCTGCCAGTTTATTCAACCGAAAAACGGACGAAAAAAACAAAGCAGAGAGAACGCCTTCACCGGGAAAAATTCCGAGGAATACTCCAAGCGCCGCTCCGCCGGCAATCTTTTGCGGAGTATCGTTGATTAGAAAAAACTTTTTCAAGAATTTCCTGAGTTTATTAAACATAAAAAAATTGTCATCTTGAGCAAAATAATTCCGCGACGGAATCATGCAGTCGAAAGATCTAATTAGATTCCTCGACTCGCTATGCTCGCTCGGAATGACATTTAAGTATTCCCGGAGCTTATTCCTTTTTTCACACTGAAGCTTTTGCTTTCCTTGTCCACCACCTTCGCTTTTTCAATTTCCTTCTTTGCGTCAAAAGGCAGAAGGCCAAGAATATTTTTAAGCGCAATTCCGTCAACTTTGAGAACATCTTCCCACTTGTCCAGAGGTTCCAAAACTTCCCGAATCTTTTTTTCATCGTATTTATACGTTTTTCGAAGTGTTCTGGCAATTATTCCATTCTCGCCAAAAACCCTTTCCACACCTTCTTGATCCATATATTCTGAGATTTGGGATTCAAGATTCGAGAGTTGAGCTTTGATGGTATTGATTTGGGATTTAGATTCAATATATTTCTTGATTACCTCGTTCACTTCTTCTGTATCGATTTTTCTTACTTCTTTGAACTTATGTTTCCACATCGGGCAAATATTCTGATATCCGCACCAATCGCAGAGAGGATTAATCTGGGCATCAAATTTTCCCTCTTCTATTTTTTTTATTACTTCAAGAAAGAGGTTTTTTATTTTTTCCAGTTGCTCAGGAGTTCTGGTTGCCGTGAGCTTTACTCCGTGTTTGAGAAAATATAAGCTCACTTTAATCTTATCGATGTTTTCAATCTCTTTCGGATATCTTTTGAGAAAAGCCTGGAGATAGATTGAAAGCTGAAGATCGTTGTCTACTTTTTCCTGCGTCGGCATTTTTTTGGTGGTTTTGTAATCGATAATCTCATAGCCCTCCTCGGTCTTATCAATCCGATCAATTATTCCGGAGACAATGTGTTTATTGTCGTCTTCTCCAATTTCTATCTGAAACCGGCTTTCCAAGTCGACAATATTCACTTTCGCCGGATCATTCTTTTTGTAATAATCCTGAACCATTGAAACTCCTTGAGAAAACGCTGAACGTTCTTCTAGCTCGTTTTCAAAAACATCGCTGTTCCAGTTGCGAGAAAAATAATCCAGAGCTTGTTCCAAAGTGGGAGGAAGCAGACTCGGAGTATGGACAAAATTCAAAGTGGAATGCAAAATTGTGCCAAAAACCGCCTCCTTGGATTTAGGCGTTTTTATTTTCTCAATTTCCTGAAATTTATACTTCAGAGGACAAGTTTTGTAGGTTTCTAAGGCAGAATATGAAATACGCATGCCAATTTTATCTGCGAGCAGAGCGAGTAGCTACCCGCCTCGCCCTGACTAGCCATCAGGCGAGTCGAGGCGGGCAAAATCGAGCATCCCGCACCAATTCGCAATATATATCTAAATTTTATTGCCCAACTAAAGCCGAAGGCGAATCCGAGAATTTATATTAAAGTTATCACAAATTTATCTCGGAACTGGTGCTGGGATAATTTAAGTATAAGATAGTGCATATAAAGTAGCAAGCATACTGCATCTTGTTTCTTTTGACAATTTTAGATATTAAATGCTATTTTTAATTTTAGGAAACACAAATAAAACAGACTGTTAAAAAAGGAGGGCTATCCATGAAAGAAAGAACATTGCTTCTGCTTCATCCAGACAGCTGTTTGCCCAGAAGGCTGGTTCTGGAGTTTAATGGCGATATAAAGATACTACACATCCATTCGATCGAGGAGGCATCAGAAACCCTTAAAAAGGATGCTATTGATGTGGTTGCCATTGACATGTCTTTTGATTCTCCTGACCTTAGGAGCTTCATCGACAGGATAAAGGAGGGCATTCCGATTTTCGTAATATCCACCTCATCAAGCGGGAACGCCATACCTGATGATCTCAGAGAAAAAGTGGAATTCAATTGCAGCACATACGAATTATCTGAAAAAGTCAAGGAAGCGCTACATCTGTAAAAAAAGGGTTGACTCTAAAAAAGCGAAAAGCAAAGAGTTAACCCTTTTGTCTTTTCAGCTTAAACCATTTTATACTTGACACTCGATTAAAATATTTTGTATCATGAAGTGTAAAGCGCGTTTTGACACAGAAAAAATCTATCATCTTGAAGGAGGTGTTGATGAAAACTTTATCTGAACTGGAAAAGGTAAAAATAATAACAAGAGAAAGTCTTATCGAAAAATTGGAAAGAAGAATGGGTGAGATTCCTCGGTGGGAAATATCAAAAAGATTCAGGATGGCAAGGAAAAAAGAAATATACAGACAAGAAATCAACCAAATCAAAACAAAAGAAAGAAAGGATATTTCCCGGTGGAATCTTCTGAAAAGAATACTCAATAGTATTTTAAAGGGAAACCTCTCTTCTTGAAAAAACTGCTGAAAAGTGCTTTATACCGGCCGGACATCTTGCTCGGCCTTTTTTATTTGACATCAATTGAAATATTCTGTATCATAAAAGCATAGTAATAAACTAGGAATTAAATCATTTACCCCGTTAAATAAATTTTAAATTTTTACATAATTTATATATGCAATATGTATATATTCTAAAAAGCAGAAAAGACGACAAAAATTATGTAGGTTATACTAAAAATTTAAAATTAAGATTTGAGCAGCACCAGAAAGGTCTGGTAGTTGCTACAAAAAATAGGAGACCTTTAATTCTGATCTATTATGAAGCATGCATTATCCAACAAGATGCAACTCATAGAGAAAAGTATCTAAAGACTGCCTATGGTAAAAGATATATAAAAAGTCGGCTCAAATCTTATTTAACGGGGTGAAATTTTCAACAAGAGCCGGATATGGGCTTCGCGCCGCAGTAAACCTGGCTAAAATTTATCCTCAGCAAAAAAGCTTGCAGGAAATCTCCAGAGAAGAGGGGATATCTTTAAAATATCTGGAACAGCTATTCAGAGCGCTCAAAAAAAATAAATTAGTGGTAAGCCAAAAGGGGAGAGAGGGTGGCTATGTTCTGGCAAAAAATCCAAAACTTATCAAAGTGGGAGAAATTATTGAAATCCTGGAGGGACCGATTGTTCCGATGGAATGCGCCAGCGGAAAGTGCGATGTTAAATGCTCCTGCGCTTCCAGTGTTGTCTGGACAAAATTGCAGACCCAAATCAAAAAAACTTTGTATTCAATAAAATTAAAAGATTTAACGAAATAATCTACATATGTCATTCCTGCGAAAGCAGGAATCTACACTTCTGTAAACTCACTAGCGTAGATTCCCGCATCCCTCCAAAGGCGGACAGGCAAGTGCGGAATGACAAGAGGAAATAAGATGCACAAACCAATATATCTAGACAATGCTGCCACTACTTCTGTTGATCCAGAAGTTTTGAAAGAGATACTTCCGTATTTTTCGGAAAAATTTGGCAATCCTATGTCCATCCATAGCTTCGGACAGAAGGCAGCAGAAGCAGTTGATACAGCAAGAAAACAAATCGCTGACTTTTTAAGTTGCCAACCCGAAGAAATAATCTTTACTTCCGGAGCCACGGAAAGCAATAATTTGGCTATCAAGGGGGTTGTTAAAAAATATTTTTATTTCAACAAAGACAGCAATCCGCCAGCTGACTTAAAACCACACATTATCACCACCCGATTCGAACATCACTGCGTTTTTAATTCTATCCAATTTTTGGAAAAATCAGAGCAAGCTGAAGTAACATATCTTCCTGTTTATAAAGACGGGATTATAAGAGTGGAAGATATTAAAAATGCAATCAAAGAAAACACAAGATTGATTTCGATAATGTATGTGAATAATGAAATTGGCACAGTTCAGCCAATCTCCGAGATTGGAGAAATCATAAAAAATCATAACTCTCAAATCTCAACTCCCAGCTCTCAAATCCTATTCCATACTGATGCCACTCAAGCCATAAATTATTTTGATTGTGATGTGAAAAAATTGAATGTTGATTTGCTTTCACTTTCCGGACACAAGATCTACGGACCAAAGGGAATAGGCGCACTGTATATCAGAAAAGGAACACCGATAAAAAAAACTCAGGATGGGGGAGACCAGGAATTCGGAATGCGAGCCGGAACCCACAATGTCCCGGGGATCGTCGGACTGGGAAAAGCCATCGAATTAGTTCGCAGCCAACAGTTAACAGCTAACAGGATTTTAGAGTTAAGGAATTATTTTATAGATAAAGCTTTGAAAGAAATTCCAAATTCATATTTAAACGGATCAAGAGAAAAAAGGTCGCCCAATAATATTAATTTTCGATTTGATAATGTGGAAGGGGAGAGTCTGGTAATGTTACTGGATATAGAAGGCATCGCATCCTCCACTGGTTCTGCTTGTTCTTCTGGAACACTTAAACCATCCCATGTCCTTTTGGCGCTCGGACTCAAACCGGAACAATGCCACGGAAGCTTGCGCCTAACGCTAAGCAAGGATACAACGAAAGAGGAAATTGATTATACGATTGACAAAATAAAAGAAGCCGTCGAAAGACTGCGAAAAATTTCAGGAAAAGTTTTGGAAGAATTTAATTAATAATTATTATGCGTCATCCTGAGTCGCCGCGACGAAGGATCCCGAACAAAATATAAAGCGCAATAAAATAATATCGGGATTCTTCACTTCGCTTCGCTACATTCAGAATGACAAATACATATATGCCATATTCAAAAAAAGTAATTGAACATTTTTCCAAGCCTCATAACCAAGGCGTCATTAAAGATGCCGACGGAGTGGGCACTGTCGGTAATCCGACTTGCGGAGACATCATGAAACTTTATATTAAAGTTTCTAAAAACAAGAAAGAGGAAATTATTGAGGACGTTAAATTTGAAACTTTGGGATGCGGAGCCGCTATTGCTACCTCTTCAATGATCACCGATCTTGCCAAGGGAAAGACACTCAAAGAAGCAGAGAAAATCACCCGTCAAAATGTCGCAGATGAGCTGGAAGGGCTTCCGCCGACCAAGATGCATTGCAGCAATCTCGCCGCCGACGCGCTACAAAAAGCAATTGAGAATTATAAGTCTAAGACCAAACAGAGGGAACAGAGAAAATAAATTGGGCATTGATGTATGCCTTAGAAGCTAAAAGGTCTATAGCCCTAAAATAGAGCCTCAAAGACTTAGGCGAAAATGTTGAATAGAGAAAAAAGCCCTAAATAAGGGCTTTTTCTTTATATCAAGAACGTCGCACAATGTATAAAGGACGACATTAAATGTATTTAAAAGCATGCATTTATAAATTTTCAATCGTTGCTAGTAAAATGCATTATATTTTTTTATTACCCCTTTTAGCTCATGGAAGCTTAATATTTTCCAACTGGTTGGCATCCTTTTCTTTCTGCGAGAAAGCCATTTATTTATTTTATTCTTTAAATCGATATTGCTAAAATATACAAAATACAACCTCTCCCCTTCTCCTAAACTTTTTTTATATTTATTTTCCTTTATATTCATTATGTTAATAAAGTTTCTAATGTCCTCCGTTCCAAAAACATCGACAGCAAAATTATTTGGCCTGGCATAAACATAAAAATCAAATCGATCTTTTGAATTCATATTTGAACTAATATTAACAGGCCTCTCAATATGAATAAAAACATCTTCAAAATTATTTCTTAACAATTCGTAAGCAAGCAACTCATAGCTTTTACCTTTTTTATTGATATCAGAACTGGTTATCGATCTTTCTTTCCCTTTAGTATAATTTTCAACAGTTAGACCTAACTGGTTTCGCAAGGAAACCAATCCACCGAAACTTCTTTGTATTTGTCTTGAGGAAGGAAGATACTCAAAATCATCCACATCATGAGCAGTCGGATATCTATCGTGCTCTTCATAAAACCTCCTGAACCCTTCAGAAACTTTTTCAAGCGTCCATTTTATTTCCTTTTTTGGTTTATAAAGTATACTCATTTATTTCTACTTGTAGATAATCATCTGATCAATCGTGGTCCCACTTGATGGACTAAGCGATCCGACTAAGGACCTTGACGTGTTGAGATATAAGTTTGAACCCCAATAGGGATCATGGACGACATATTTTCCGTTGGACATTTTTGTATGGATGACAACATAGTGCCCCCCGCTTCCTTTTGTTTTTTTAATGTAAACAATAACCGGATTATCTTTTTTTAATTCTTTATCGATTGTGCTCCAGCTGACATTCCCATGATAGTAACTACTGCTAAGTGAAACTTTTCCGCCAAAAGAAGATGAAGGCCAGTTGATAAGATCAGAACTGAATATTTTTTTCTTAGCCAAAGACCCAGGCGTAATCTTGTCATTATGATATGTAAAAACCATTGCCACTGCAGTCACTGCGCACCCATAACTTTTCATCAATGTTTTCGTGTTTCCGATCGTCTGGTTTCCCCAACGTGAATCTCTTTGGGAATAATACCAGCTAGTCGAAGCAAATGCGGAAGAAGGAGGCTTGGAATATGAATCAGCTGAAAGATCACTGCCCAATTCATCAATATTTAAAAGTTCCTCCTTTTGCGCTTCTACCTTCTCCAAAAGTTTTTCATATTTTTCCTGCTCTCCTTGTGTCTGGGTAATCAATGATTCTTTTTGATCTTTTTTGTCCTGAAGTTCAGAACTCTTTTCTTGAAGTTCATTAAACAAATCTGTCACTTCTTTTTTCTTATCCTCTACTGATTTTTTTTCCTGAGTAAGCCCATCCTTGAGTGATTTTATATTTTTAAGTATCTCGCTTGTCTTATCTTCAACCTGAACCATCCTATCATTTCGAGACATAAAAGATGAAAGATTTTTGTCGCTGAGAAACGCAGAAACAGCATCCTGCTGATCCTTGTTTTCATAATAAACCTGAAGAAGATCGGCTAGAATCTTTTTCTGAAGTTCAATTGATTCTTCCGCCTCATCTATCTGCTTTTCCAATTGAGTTATCTTGAAATTAAGCTCATCAATTTCACTTTTTTTAGCTTCTGTTTCGCTCTCCAGCTTTCCCACCTCTGCTTCCAAGAGCTCAACTTGGTTATTGAGCGTAGTTTCCTGTTTCTGTTTAATATCAATTATCTGCTGATAAATTTTGGCTTTTTCTTCAAGCTCTTTTATTTTCTTTGCTGTGCTATTTTCCGCCTTGGCCTGTTGAAAAACAATAAAAGCAAACACAAGCAAAACTGATAATCCAAGAAAGATTACTCTTTTATTTTTGATTATTTTTTTATTTGTTTTATTGTCCTCCAATTTTTTAAGCCTAAAGCTATTTAAAATAATTCCAATGCTTTTTTAATTCTTCTTAAGCTTTCATCCTTTCCCAAAACCCAAGCAACCTCAAATGGAGTGGGAGAAAATTTCTGTCCAGTCAAAACCCAACGCAAAGGGAAAAGCAAGTCCCCCCTCTTGTCCCCTGCCGCTTCGAGCAATTCTTTTTCAATATTTTCTTTTTCCCAGTTTTCATCAGAAATATTTTCCAAAATTTCCAAAGATTTTTCCAAAAACATTTTTGTTTCCTCATCGCTATTTTTCTTCCAGCGCAAATCATCCTTCGAGTATTCCAGATTGTTTTCAAAAAAATATTTGTCGCTCTCCCCCACCAAAGAAAGATTCACCAGCCTTTCCTGCTCAACTTCCAAAACTTTTTTAAGGTATTTTTCTGTTTTTCTTTCACTTACAGAATTTATAAAAAATTCTTTCTGCTCAAAAAATTTCAAAGATTTTTTGTAAAGTTCTTCATTCGATAATTTTTTTATATATTGATTGTTTATCCAATCTAATTTCTTTGTGTCAAAAACTGCTCCGCCTTTATGGACATGCGAAAAATCAAATTTTTGGATTAATTCTTCTATAGAAAAAATCTCTTGCGTCTCCCCTTCTCCAGGGTTCCATCCTAAAAGCGCCACAAAATTAATAATCGCCTCTTTTAGGTATCCATTTTTAATATAATCCTCAACTGCCACATCTCCTTGCCGTTTCGATAATTTTGATTTGTCCGGATTCAAGAGCAATGGCAAATGAGCAAATTGCGGAACATTCCAGCCAAAATTTTGATACAGCTGGACATATTTGGGAGTGCTAGAAACATATTCTTCCCCGCGAATCACATGAGTTATTTCCATCAAGTGATCATCAACAACATTGGCAAAATTATAAGTCGGATACCCGTCTGATTTCATCAAAATCTGATCATCCAGAAGTTCATTTTTTATGCTCACTTTCCCGCGAATTAAATCATTATATTCAGTAAACCCTTCGGCATTTATTTTTTGGCGGATAACATATGCCTCGCCATTAGCTATTTTATTCTCAATTTCTTCTTTACTTAAAGCTAAACAGCATCTATCATACATCGGGGCTTTCTTTTCAGCTTGCTGCTGATTCCTCATTTCTTCCAATCGTTGGGGGGTGCAAAAACATCGATAGGCCGTTCCATTTTCCACCAGCTCCGAAGCATGCTTCTTGTATAATTCCAATCTTTCTGACTGGATATATGGACCAAAATCTCCTTTTTGAATTACTTTTCCATTTTCAATAAAAACCCCCTCGGAATATTCAAATCCAGCCCAATTGATAATATCAATTAATTTTTCCAGCGCATCTTGCACGTATCTTTTTTGATCAGTGTCCTCAATGCGCAAAATAAAGTCCCCACTATTTTTTTTGGCAAAAAGATATGCATACAAAGCCGTTCGAAAATTACCGACATGCATATACCCGGTTGGCGACGGCGCAAATCTGACTCTGACTTTGTTCATAAATTATTCTATTGAAATATTAATTTTATTGGAAACACGATTACTGCATTAAAGATTCTTCCAATTCTCTTCGGCTGGAGCATCAATCTCCAAAGCCATTCAACACCAAAAAATTGCATCCATTTCGGCGCTCTTTTTAACTTGCCAGTCAGATAATCAAAACTACCCCCTACTCCGACGGCTAGCTTTATTTTACCATTTTTCTGGGAATTTAGAAACTTTTCCTGAAATGGAGCGCCAAAATTGCAAAATAGCACATCATACTTGGCATCTGACAACCTGTATTCCGTATTATTTCTTTCTAAATTCATCCCGCCTACTTCCAAATATGGATATTTTTCCAGGATAGCGCCTCTTGCCTCTTCCCAGGTACCCAATCCGCCCCTATTGGCTGCTAGAAATATTTTCAATTTTCTTTCGTTGGCTATTTTTAAAATTTCCTGCATAAGATCAATCCCAGCCAGCCGATTTTTTAATTTACTGCGCAACCACCAAAAAGCGATTTCTATCCCCATTCCATCAGCAACATTCAAGTCGCAATCATTTAGTATGTTTTTAAATTTCTCGTCTTTTTGCGCCCGCAGAATAAATTCCGGATTTACGGTTGCAATCTGTCTAAACTTTTCTTCATTCAAAAAATGAGATATTTTTTCCAATATCTCTTTTTTCTCCAGATTATCCACCCTTACTCCCAAAATATTCATACGAATATCCACTCACTCCCATATACTGGTATGTGGGAGTGCTAATAAGTTTACTTTAATTCGCAGGACTCCAAAACAGTATACCTAGTTCTTCCTTTTTCAATCTTGCTTTCAAAAACGTCCACGCTTTCCACTGGAATAAAAATCCTTAATTTCTCTTCTATCTTAGGTCTTTCGGCAAGCACTTTCCATTTTGCCTTGTCTATTTTCCCAAGCGTAATATGCGGTTTAAATTCTTTTTTCTCGCTCACAAAAATATTCAGCGATTTTTCAATCTCCGTCTGCATTTTTCGAAGTTCTTCATTGGCTTCGCCAAAAAGCCAAATCATTTTGGGATCTTCAGGGTTCGGTCCCAACCCTATTCCTTCGAAATCAATATCAAAGCTTTCGAAATTTTGAGCTGCCTCTTGAACAGTCAAACAGATATCCGCCAAGCTTTCATCATCCACAAAACCCAGAAAAGACAAAGTAACGTGAAGATTATCCGGAAGCGACCATTTTACAGGCAATTCCTCCCATTTTAATATCCTTTGATTGAGCCTTTTTTTGACATCGTCCGGCAAACTAATGCCGATAAAAATTCTTCTTTGCATAATTAAATTTTATCATACTTATCGGCAATATCCAATCACAAATCAAATCAGTCAATCACTTTGATACTGGGAAGTATTAAATTGTTTGTTTATTTTTTAATCTTGAATTAAAATGAATTTGTAGTCAATAAAAATGGGAAAAATATTATGGCAAAGTTTACATCAAGATTATCAAGACAAGAAGTGGAAAAGTATTTTTACCAACTGTGTGTTGCAATTTCAGAAACAAAAAATCCAAAAGAAGTAGCAGAGCTTCTTCGAGATTTGCTTTCCTATCAAGAATCGGAAATGATTGCCAAGAGATTAAAAATAGCCGAGTTACTACTAGACAACATGACCTATGAAGAAATCAGAAAAACACTAAAAGTCAGCACCTCCACTATTGCAAGGGTTCAGGAATGGATAAAAATTGCAGGAGACGGTTATCAGCGAGCAGTGAAATCGCTAAAATCAAGCGAGAAAAAATATAAAGACAGAGGAGGAAATCAATTTGAAACCTGGTCTGGTTTAAAAAAGAAATACCCGGCATATTATTGGCCAGAAATATTATTAGAAAATTTAATAAAAGAATCGAATTATAAACAAAAAATGAAAATTAAAAGCGTGGTTTCTCAACTTGAAAAAATGAAAGAAAAAAACGAACTCTTCATCAGACTAAAACATCTACTTAACAAAAAATAATCAAAAATTAAAACAGTCGACTACTTCGATACTGGGAAGTATAGAAGTAAATATCTAATTATTTGTTTGGTTGGTTTTTAAATATCTTAAAAAATTACACAAAATTATAAAACAAAAAAAACAGCGAGAATCGCTGTAAAAATGACAAGAGGGACTTGCGATGTTCCGCAAATCCCTCAGACTTAACTTATTTTTTTTCTCCATTCAAAATCCCACAAAAGGACTCCGTCTTTTTTTGCCCTTATGAAGATCCACCTCCAGTCACCGTTGGGAACATCTACCTTACCACCACCATTCCATTCGGAGTTTACCATTGCTCCTTCTCGATCTGCTGTTTTTGCCAAAATCCTTCCTTTTGCCCAGTTTAATATGTTGGGATTTTCTGAATATAGTGGTAAATTTTCACCTGTAATATACCACCAAAACTCAACCCCCTTACCCATATAAGGAACTTCTATCGTCTTAGGACAAGGCTCTTGTGTTTGTTCAGCTTGTTTTTGTTCGACTCGACATCCACCGAAACAAACACAGACCACAATTAGAAACACAAAAAAAAGAACACTTTTCTTCATTTCTTTCCTCCTTGGTATTTTTCTACAAAGTAGCCGCAAAAAGACTAAAATTATTGAAAATAACCGCCTTATGGCTACTTTGTAAGATTGCTTTATTGTTAAGATACTAACTTATCATTATACACCTAAATTGGATAAATGTCAAGTGTCAAAACCTCCGCATAGCTGCTACAATTAAGTCATGGAAAATAGCCCGAAAAATACCATCATTGATGTCATTCCCCTCACTCGCCTGCCCCTCAATCGGCAGCAAAGTTTTTCTTATTTGCACAGCGAAAAAGTTCCTTTTGGTTCGCTTCTTTCGATTCCTCTCTTTCATCGGGAAGTCCAAGGCATTGCCATTGGAAATCGGGATGATTTTTTCCGATTTGGAAATATAAAGCTTCGAAAAATCAACAAAGTTTTAGATGAAAATTTTTTGACCGAGAAGCAACTCAAGCTGGCAGAATTTATTTCAGAATATTATATTTGTCCGCTCGGAATCGTGCTCAAATTTTTTGCGGTTAAAAAGACAAAATCAAAAAACATAGAGCGCGAAACAGCAAACGCAGAACACAAAGAATTAAAATTATCCAAAGAACAACGAATAATATTCAACAAGATATTGAGGAGTGACAAAACATTGCTGATTTCGGGAAAAGAAAAAATAGAAATCTATCTCGAGTTAATTAAAAAAAATATCCAAAAAGACAAACAGATATTATTGCTTCTTCCTGAGATTCCCCTGCTCTACCAGGCATTAGATATCGTCAAAGAATATTTTGATGAAAATTTAATCGCTCTTTTTCATAGCAGATTAAAAGGAAGTGAATTGTATCATAGCTATCAAAAAATAAAATCAGGAGAAGCGAGAATAATTCTCGGAACGAGGCAAGCGGTTTTTGCGCCTTTTGCAAATTTAGGGCTAATTATTGTCGACGAAGAACAGGACATTTCCTATAAGCAATGGGACATGAACCCGAGATACAATGCAAAGTATGTGGCAGAAAAATTAACCGAATTACACAAGGCAAAGCTCGTATTATCCTCGCCTGCGCCAAGCCTTGAATCATATTATAAAATTACAAATTCAAAAGATTATTGTCATTCCGAGCTTGACCCGGAATCTACGCTAGCAATTGCCTCAAGCGCAGATTCCTGCTTCCGCAGGAATGACAGAAAAAATTCAAAATTACAAATTCAAAATAAAACTCAAAACGATATCGAGATTATAGATCTAAGAAAAGAAGGATGGAACAAAAATGGAAAACGCCGAAAAGATATATTGCTGGGCAAAAAATTGGTTTCCGAAATTGGATTTACGCTTAAATACGGACGACAGATATTTTTATTTGCAGGCAAGCGTGGAATGAGTTCTTTCTCTGTTTGCGCAAGCTGCAAGGAGGTTCTGCGCTGTCCCAGATGCGAAAGAGCGCTTATTTATGATAAAGACGGACATTATCGCTGTTTGCATTGCGCCTACAAAACTGACATTTTTGCCAAATGCCCAAATTGCAATGGAACAGAATTTCGAAACGTCGGAATTGGAAATCAAACCATTGAAAGAGAAATTAAAAAGATATTTCCCGGAGCCAAAACAAGACTCATTGATTTTGAATCGCTAAAAAACAAAGATGATCAGAAAAAATTATTCAGCGAGATAAATTCCGGAAAATTTGATATAATAATAGGGACGCAGACAATTCTTAAGGCCTGGGACTTGCCCAAGATAGGACTTATTGGTATCATAAACGCCGATGATTTGCTGAGTTTTTCGGAATATAATTCAGATGAAAAAGCTTTCCAAATTTTGTCAGAAGCGCTTCAAAAAGCCAGCGATACGAAAGGAAAAAAATTGATTATTCAGACTTACAACACCGAGCATCCGGTAATCAAACTCATCAATGAATCTGGATTTGAGAAATTCTACGAAAATGAGCTTGAACAAAGAAAAACCTTGCAGTATCCCCCATTTTGCAGGATGATAAAATTAACTCTCCGGACATTTTACCAAGCCAAAATAGAAAAAGAATCTGCTTTTATTTTCGGAAGAATGAAAATTCTCTCGGAAAAAAATAGCGACATTTCCGTTTTCGAACCATTTATTCCCCAACTTTCCAAAATTCGAGACAAATTCCGAAAACAGATCATCATAAAATTGCGCTGCCAAGAAATTCCGGAAGAGCTCGAAAGAACCCTCAAGAATCTCGGGAGCGAATGGATAATCGACGTCGACCCAATAAGCATAAATTAAAAAAACATCTATGAAAATTTTAGAATATCCCAACGAAATACTCGACAAAAAAACGAAGAAAGTGAAAAAACCGCTTGATGCTGAGATTCAGAAACTTATCAGGAATATGAAAGAAACCATGGAAAAAGCCGATGGAGCCGGATTGGCCGCGCCTCAAGTCGGAGAATCGCTTCGCATCTGCACCATCCAATATGGCGGGGAAATTTTTGCTATGATTAATCCGAAAATTACTTCTTATTCCAGAGAAAAAGAAATTGGCGAAGAAGGATGCTTGAGTTTTCCGAAACAGTTTCTCCCGATCAAAAGATCGGTAAAAATCAAAGTCAGATATGTTGACGAAGAAGGAAAAGAAATAAAGAAAAAAGCGGAAGATCTTCTGGCCAGGATAATGCAACATGAAATCGATCATCTGGACGGAATTGTCTTTATTAAAAGAAAATAAGATGGAGAAAAAAGAAATAAAAATTATTTTCTTTGGCACCTCTGATTTTGCCAAAGATATTTTAAAAGCAATAGCTGGTGAAAAATACCAAGTTTTGGCGGTATTTACCCAACCAGACAAAAAAATCGGAAGAAAACAGGAAATAAAAATAGGCTCCGTGAAAGAATTCGCTGATAAGCAAAAAATTCCTGTTTTTCAACCAAAAAAATTGGACGAAGAGATGATTGAAAAAGTGAAAGAATTGAATCCTGACTTAATTATAGTTGCCGCTTATGGAAAAATAATTCCCAAAGAAATTCTGGAAATTCCAAAATACAAAAGCATTAACGTCCATCCCTCGATGCTTCCCGAGTTTCGAGGACCATCCCCCATCCAAAATGCTATCCTGGCTGGAAAGAAAGAAACTGGAATAAGCATAATGCTGATGGATGAAAAAATGGATCACGGAGATATTCTGGCGCAAACCAAAGTCGAGATTCATCCCGATGAAAACGCAGAGGATTTAATGGAAAAAACCGCTCCACTTGGCGCCAAACTTCTCTTGGAAACAATTCGCGGTTGGATTGAGGGAAAGATAAAACCGCAGAAGCAGGATGATTCCAAGGCGACATATTGCCAGCTTATCGAAAGAGAAGACGGCCATATTTTTTGGAATGAAGAAGCCACCGAAATATACAACAAATTCAGAGCTTTCTATCCCTGGCCGGGAATATTTTCCGTTTGGGAAAAAGACCGAAGCATCATCAGATTGAAACTTGTCAAAATAAGAATTCAAGAAAAAGATCCGGAAGAAAAACGCGAAATTGGAGAGGTTTTAAAATTAAATAAAGATGACATCGGGGTTAAAACCGCCAAAGGCATCATCATTCTGGATGAAGTCCAATTGGAAGGAAAAAGTCCGGCAAAAATAAATGAATTTTTGAACGGATATTCTAATTTTATCGGAAGCAAATTAAAATAAATATGGACCGAAAAGAAAAGAAAAATAATAAAGTCATTATAGTTGGAGTGATTTTAATTGCTCTTGTTTTTGCTTATACCATCTTTAAATCGGAATTTAAG
This sequence comes from uncultured Bdellovibrionales bacterium, assembly GCA_964641975.1. Classification (GTDB taxonomy): domain Bacteria; phylum Patescibacteriota; class Minisyncoccia; order Moranbacterales; family JAKLHP01; genus JAKLHP01. The sequence continues at coordinate 22,631 of CAZXKY010000009.1, forward strand.
AATAAAGATTCTAAAAAAACCGTAGAGACAAAAAAGGAAACTCAGCTGAACTATCCCAAGATAGCCCCTGAAGATCTGAGGAACAGATTGAAAAATTCCGACAACATTGAGATTTTCGACATTCGCGGGTTAGATGATTACAAGCTAGAACATCTAATAGGATCCGCAAACGCTACTTCTGAAGATTTTCTGAACGGAGTCCCACAGGGTAAAATAATAGTAATCATCGGATACGAGGATCAAAAAGAAGCTTGCAATGAAGCAATTGAATTCGTTAAAGATAAAGGATTCAAAGAAGCCTATGTTCTGGACGGAGGAATTCCTGCCTGGAAAGAAATCGGGGGAAGCACAATTTCTTTTGGAAATCCTAGTTCGTTTTCCGATAATGCCAAAATAACATACCTATCACCGGAAGACTTAAAAAAAATAATTGATGACCCAAATTACCCGCGATACATCCTTGATGTTTCTTCCAAGCAATCATTTGGAAATGGGCATATTTCCGGAGCAGAAAATATTTTTCTCGATGATTTGGAAAAGTCCACAGACAAGCTTCCTTTTGGAAAAGAGATAATCGTTTACGGAGAGAACGAACTTCAGGGATTCCAAGCTGGAACAAGATTATATGACCTCGGAATTATAAACACGAAAGTCTTAAAAGGCGGGCTCCCTGCCTGGAAAGAAAAAGAATTTGAAGTCGTAAAATAGAAGTTTTTTGCGAAAAAAGCGCTCCGATTAATCGGAGCGCTTTTGAAATATATTTTAGAAAATCTAACCGATTACAGCTATTACATCTTCATTTTTCACAATCAGAAATTCTTCTCCCTCAATTTTCACTTCTGTTCCGCTATATGGTCTGAAAATAACCTTCTGATTTTTCTTTACTTTAATTTCTTTGTTTTCTCCAATTTCAATCACTTTTCCTTGCTGCGGTCTTTCTTTTGAAGCAGATTCAGGAAGAAAAATTCCGGAATCGGTTTTTTTTCCAGATCCTTCCGGTTGGATTAGGATATTATCACCTAGTGGCTTTACTTTGATTTCTTTCATATTCTTATAAAAATTTAGGATTATTAACAGGATTAATTATAGCATAAACAACCCAGCAGTCAAGAATCCTGATTGCTAATTCATTCGACATTTTTTATTTTACCTTGAAATTGTGCGCCTCCTAAAACCAAGTTAAAGGATTCCACCATTTGGCTTCGGAGGATTCTTGATTTTGGTTTTGGTTTTGATTTTTAATTGACAAAGTCTCAGCCTTGCCGTCTTCCTTTATGTCGCTTACAACTTCAACTTCACTGTTATTGTCACAATCGAAAACAAGTTCCTGACCAACAGAGAGTACAGAGTCAATGTTCGGGTATTTGTCTTTATTCTTCTCAATTATCTTTGGATAAGCAAATCCGTTTCCGTAAACTTCCTGTGCTATCTTCCAAAGAGTGTCGCCGGATTGGACGGCATGGGAACAAGTATCAGCAGTGACATTTTCAGAATAGAAAGGAACTGCTTGGGAGTTGAATGTTCCTTCTGTCGATTGTGAAGATGCTGTTTTAGCTTTAGTCATTATTGAATGAATCCGGCTTCTATCTTCATTGCCTTCCTCATCTTCGGATTTGATTCGGAAATAGTATTTAGCATAAGGAAGAAGATTTTCGAGAATTACTTTATGTTTTTTTTCTTTATCATCGTCTTTCTTTTTTTCTTTGATATTTCTATTGGTTCCGTATCTGATTGTCGATTTGGTTTTGTAATCCGTTTTCCAGGTAAGCGTGATGGAGTTTTCGGTAGAAGTCGCTTTTACTTTGTTAATATTGAGATTTCTTTCATCCAATCCACTGATCGTTCCACCAACGACACTGGAAACATCCCCCGTAGTAAAGCTCCAGGCGGTGGTGCTGGAAATGCCGACGTAAGAATTACTGCTGGCATCATCGAAAGCATCGGCTCCGATTAAAACATAATATTCCGTTGATCCGTCCAGATTGGCAGTCGGGTTAATGGTAATGGTCGTGGTGCCTGAACCGGTTACTTTGCCGTCCTGGGCATCAATCGTTTCAACCGTTGAATTGTCACTGGTTTTTTTAATTAGGA
>CAZXKY010000010.1:0-19390 GCA_964641975.1 uncultured Bdellovibrionales bacterium
TATTATTCATCCGATGGGTTGGGATGCTTTTGGTCTTCCGGCAGAAAATTATGCAATAAAAACCAAAACTCATCCCCGAGTTTCAGTTGAAAAAAATATAGTTACTTTCAAAAAACAATTGGAAAAATTTGGATTTACTTATGATTGGAATCGGGAAGTTAATACTACTGACCCTGAATATTATAAATGGACTCAATGGATATTTTTGAAAATGCTTGAAAGAGGCTTAGCCTATGAATCTGAAGAGCCGGTAAATTGGTGTCCAAATTGTAAAACAGTTTTAGCCAATGAAGATTTGGAAAAAGGACTTTGTGAAAGGTGCGGAACCGAGGTTATTCAAAAAAAGCTTCGCCAATGGGTTTTGAAGATGACTGATTATGCAGACAAGTTGCTTTATGACTTGGACAGTAAGGATTTGAATTGGGAAGAACTCATAAAAGAACAGCAGCGAAATTGGATTGGAAGATCAGAAGGAATTCAATTTGAAATGAAAATAAAAGACAGTAATGAAAAAATTGAAGTTTATACAACAAGAATAGATACGGTTTTCGGGATGACTTATGCGGTTGTGGCTCCGGAACATTCGATTATTGAAAAACTAAAAGATAAAATAGAGAATTATTCTGAAGTTGAAGAATATATTATCAAAGCGCAAAATAAGACAGAACTTGAGCGAACGCAACTTCAAAAAGAAAAAAGTGGAGTTGAGCTTAAAGGAATAGAATTAATTAATCCTTTCACTAACGAAGAAGTCTCTATGTTTGTGGCTGATTATGTTTTGGGACATTACGGAACTGGAGCGGTGATGGCTGTGCCGGCGCATGATGAAAGGGATTTTGAGTTTGCAAAGAAATATAATTTAGCAATAAAACAAGTCGTTGCTCCTTATAATTTTGATAAAAGTAATCCACCTCGAGAAGGATGTAAAAATACAATTAGAAAAGTGGTGCACGTTATTCTAGAAAATAAAAAAGGAGAAGTTTTAACGTTGAATCTGAAAGGTAAAGAATGGGGTAAGGAAAAGCCCAAGACATTTATAATAGGTGGCATAGAAGAAGGAGAAACTCCTGACAAAACAGCGCTTAGAGAAGTTCAGGAAGAGACCGGATATGTAGATATTGAAGTTGTGAAAATTATCCCAATAGAATTTCATGCTGAATTTTTTGCGGCACACAAGAATGTAAATAGATATGTTAAGACAACGGGGATTATTTGTAGATTAAAATCTGAGAAGCAAGTCTCAATAAGCAAAGAAGAAGAAAAAATGCATGACATTGTTTGGGTCAATAAGAATGAATTGCCAAACTCAGTGACAATACCAGACGATATGTTTTTGGCTAAAGCATATATTGAAAACGTTGAAAATTTTGTAGACGATGGAGTCTTGATAAATTCAGGTGAATTTAATGGTCTTGCTTCGGAAGAAGCGCGCGAAGAAATGGCGAAATGGCTGGAGAAAGAAAAAATTGGAAAAAAGAAAATTAATTATAAAATGCGAGATTGGGTTTTTTCAAGACAGAGATATTGGGGAGAGCCAATTCCAATAATTCACTGCGAAAAATGCGGAGCAGTCGGAGTGCCGGAAAAAGATCTTCCAGTTACACTTCCGGAAGTTAAAAGTTATGAACCAACTGGAACGGGAGAATCTCCACTGGCCAACATTAAAGATTGGATAAATGTGAAATGTCCGAAATGTGGAGGACTTGGAAGAAGAGAAACCAATACAATGCCACAGTGGGCTGGTTCTTGCTGGTATTATTTGCGATACATAGATCCGAAAAATAATGAAGCTTTGGTTGGTAAAGATAAGGAAAAATATTGGATGCCGGTTGATTTATATGTTGGAGGAGCGGAACATGCCACAAGGCATCTCCTTTATGCCCGTTTTTGGCATAAGTTTTTATTTGATATCGGAGTTGTTTCAGGAAAAGAGCCATTTAAGAAATTGATTCATGTTGGACTAGTGGATGGTGAAGATGGAAGAAAAATGTCCAAGAGGTGGGGGAATGTCATTAATCCCGATGATGTTATTGCTCAGTTTGGAGCAGACGCTTTTAGGCTTTATGAGATGTTCATGGGTCCTTTTTCGCAAAATATTGCTTGGAGCACGGCGGGAGTTAGTGGAACAAAGAGATTTTTGGATAAAGTTTATAAATTGGAATATTCATTATTAACGAGCAATGTTTCTAAAAAAATAGACAGTTTGCTTCATAAGACAATTAAAAAAATTACTGAAGATATTGAAAATTTCAGATTCAATACTGCTATTTCAGCTTTGATGATATTGGTAAATGAAGTGGAAAAAGAGAAAGTTTCAAAAGATGGTTATTCCATTTTATTAATTTTGCTTTCTCCTTTTGCTCCGCATATCGCTGAAGAACTTTGGGAAAAATTGGGACACAAGGAAAGCATATTTAAAGAAAAATGGCCGGAATATGATCAGTCGCTTATTAAAGATGAAGAAATTGAATTAGTCATCCAGATTAACGGAAAATTACGGGATAGGATAAGAGTTTCAGCAGATATCTCCGAGGAGGAAGCGATAAAATCTGGAAAGGAAAGCAAGAAAGTGAAAAATTTTATCGGCGACAAGGAAATTAAAAAAGTTATTTTCGTGAAGGGTAAATTAATTAATATTGTAGTCTAACGTTATGCAAGCAGTCATACTAACCGCCGGACGCGGAAAGCGGATGAAGCATCTTACTGAGAATGTCAACAAAAACATGCTTAAAGTAAATGGAAAGCCGATTTTGAAATATAAATTGGATTCGCTTCCCAAGGAAATTGACGAAATTATTTTCGTTATCGGTTATCAGGGAGACCAGATCAAGAAGCAATTCGGAGAAAAATACAAAGGGAGAAAAATAAGTTATGTGGAACAGAAGAAACTCAATGGAACCGGAGGCGCGATTCACAAAGCCAAGAAGCTGTTAAAAGGAAGATTTTTGGTTATTTATGGTGATGACCTTTACCATAAAGAAGACATTGAAGAAATTATGAAGTATGACCTTGCGATTTTAGCCAAGGAAATAGATGACGTGACAAAATTTGGAATTTTGAAAATTGATAAAAATGGGCATCTGATTGACATAGTGGAAAAACCGAAGAAATCAAAGAGCAAACTGGCAAATATTGGGCTTTTTGTTCTCAATAAAGATTTTTTCAAATATAAATTAGTTTCTGTTGGCGGAGGAGAATTTGGTCTTCCGCAGACATTAGCCACAATGTCGAGAGAGCATAAGATAAAAATTATCAAAGCTAAACATTGGCATCCGATCGGACATCCGGAAGACATCAAAAGCGCAGAAAAAAATCTGTGCAAATTTATCAAATAGCTTAAACTTGATGAGAAAAACAATAATTGCACATCGAGGCGCTAGTCAATATTTTCCAGAAAATACTATAGAGGCATTTGAAAAAGCCATAGAAATTGGAGCAGATATGATCGAATTTGATGTAAGAAAAACAAAGGACAATAAATTTGTTATCCAGCACGATGAATTTATTCAGAATATATCTATCAGAGAACTAACACATAAAGATATCAAAGGAATAAAATCAAACATTCTGCTTCTAGAAGAAGCTCTGGATTGTTTAAAAGGCCGGACACTAGTCGATATCGAAATAAAAGAAGAAGGAGATGAAAAAGAAATAATCGATCTGGTGCTTAAATGTTTTGGAAACAAAGGTCTTGTCATTACTTCATTTAATGATAACTCAGTAAAGTTTATAAAAGAAAATTATCCTGAGTTAAAGGTTGGTTTACTTCTGGGGAAGGAAAAGCCGAAGAATGTTGTCTTAGTCAGATTTTCAGAGTTATTCCCGGCGAATCGACTGAGAAACACAAAGGCAGATTTTTTGGCACCTCATTCGAGATTATTGAAATTTGGATTTTTGCAAAGGGCAAATAAAAGCAGAATCCCGTTGTTTGTTTGGGGAATCAAAGATAAAAAAGCGATTATTAGTTTATTGAAAAAAGATGGAGTCGAAGCATTGATAGTGGATAATTTAGATGATGCGATTTCTTCAAATAAATCTGTTTTATGAAAAATAAGAATGTTGTCACAATCGGCGGAGGAACTGGAAGCTTTGTGCTTCTCTCTGGACTTAAAAAATATCCCGTGAATATCTCAGCGATTGTTTCGATGGCGGATAATGGCGGTTCGACAGGCATACTTCGAGATGAGTTAGGGGTACTTCCTCCGGGGGATGTGCGGCAGTGCCTGGTGGCCCTTTCGGAATCCTCGGAAGTTCTGAGAGAACTTATGAACTACCGATTTGAAAGCGGAAGCCTCAAGGGGCATAGTTTTGGAAATATTTTTCTTTCTGCGCTCGAAAAAATTAAGGGAAAATTTTCAAAAGGGGTTGGAGAGATATCCAAGATATTGAAAGTAAAGGGAACGGTAATTCCGGTTACCAACGACAATGTTCATCTCTATATTAAGCTCCGAAACGGGAAAGTTTTAAAAGGCCAAGAAGAACTTGATAATAACAAAGAGATAAGAATTGTCGGCATCGATAAGGTTTTTTTCAAACGTCAGGCAAAAGCCAACTTAATAGCGATCAAAAGCATAGAAGAAGCAGATTATATCATTGTTGGTCCGGGTGATTTTTATGGAAGTATAATTCCCAATTTTTTGGTTAAGGGAATCAGTGAAGCAATTTCCAGATCGAAAGCGAAAGTTATCTTTGTTTGCAATATGACTAACAAAAAGGGGCAGACTGATAATTATGATTTAGGCGACTATGTAGATAGGATGAATGATTACATTAACAAAAATAAAGTTCAATATGCAATTTTTAATATTCAAAAACCGCCTCATAATTTGATAAAAAAATATGAAAAAAAAGAGGGAAAAAATATGCTGGTTAAATTCAGCGAAAGCAAGGACATAAAAAGAAATTACGAGGTAACAAAATGTGAGCTGCTTTCCAAAAATAAAAACTCAAGAAGTGCCAATGACTCAATGGCTAACTTACGTTCATTTATTCGACACGATAGCGATAAATTAGCAAAAGTTTTAATGAAAATTATTAAGAGTTAAAATAAATATTTGTATGAAAATATTTATAGATTTTGATGACGTTTTGTTTAATACCAAAGTTTTCAAGGACGATATAATGGATATTTTTAAGAGAAACGGAATCTCGGAAAAAATATTCATTCGTTATTATAAAGATGGCTCAGAAAAGAAAGGCGATGAGAAAGTGAGAAAATATAATCCAAAGGAACAAATAAAAAGGATAAGAATGGCCGGATTTGAAACTAAAAAAATTGAAAAAGAAATAATTAAGTTGCTTAAAAATACCCAAAAATATTTATTTTCAGACGGAATTGATTTTTTGAAGAAATTTAAGAAGGAAGAATTATACATAGTTTCTTTCGGAGATAAGAAATTCCAGAGAGAAAAAATAAAAAATTCCGGAATTGCGAAATATTTTAAAAAAATATTAATTGTGGATTTTTCCAAAGCAGTGGGAATAAAAAATATTCTTCGGAACAAAAGCATCAAACAGGGGGAGGCGCTTATTTTTTTGGATGACCGAGTGAAGTTTTTGAAAGATATCAAAAAAAGCTATCCGGGTATGGTGACAATACATATGAAAAGAATGGAAGGGCGGTTTTCAGATAAAGAAACAAAATATTGTGATTTTACGGCAGAAGATTTTAATGAGGTTATAAGAATTATTGAAGGATAAAATGGAAGACAAAAAACAAAAAGAAAAAATATATACCATTGAAGAATTCCACGAAGAAATCGGATTGCCTCTTGTCGTAGCAAAAAAACTCATAATTTGGGGAGAAGTTGGGGCGGTAAAAGCAATGGACGGAACTTTTCGGATTGCTGAATCGGAAGTTTTAAAAATAAAAGAATTAGTGAAACATCCTTGGATAAAAACTAAGTTTTTTTTCAAAGCGCTTGGTCCAGGACTTGTTACTGGAGCAGCAGATGATGATCCTTCGGGAATCGGAACTTATTCTTCCGTGGGAGCCAAATTCGGATTAGCGATCCTTTGGATGGCGGCTTGGCTTTTGCCAATAATGCTGGCAGTCCAAGAAGTTTGTGCCAGAATCGGAATAGTTACCAACAAAGGATTAGCAGGAGTCTTAAATAAGCATTACGGCAAAAAAACAGTTTTTAGCATAGTTTTTCTTTTGGTTATTGCCAATGTAATCAATATTGGTGCGGATCTTGGCGCGATGGGCGCGTCACTCAATCTTCTTACTGGATTTAATCCTTATCTTGGAGCCGTTATATTTGCTTTATTTATTATTTTAATTGAAGTTTTTGTGGAATATCATCTTTATTCAAAAATTTTAAAGTGGCTTGCGCTTTCAGTCGTTTCCTATATTATTGCGGGATTTTTTATAAATCCAGATTGGCATTTGATCTACAAGAACGCTTTTATTCCCCAGATTAGTTTCAGTAAGGAATATCTTTTTGCTATGGTAGCGGTTTTTGGGACAACAATAACACCATATCTTTTCTTCTGGCAGGCATCGGAAGAGGTGGAAGAAAACAAAATGATAAGAAACGGAGGTTGTCGGGAAAAAATATGCGACCGGATGGGGAAAATGAGAACAGATGTCAAGACGGGAATGATTTTGGCGAATGTAGTATTTTTCTTTATCGTCTTGACAACCGCTCAAGTGCTTTTCAAGAACGGGATTACGGAGATAAATTCAGCCCAGGATGCAGCGTTGGCGCTAAAGCCATTTGCAGGTCATTTTGCTTATTTGCTTTTCGCAGTCGGAATCATTGGAACAGGGCTTCTTGCGGTTCCGATTCTTGCCGGTTCGGGCGCTTATGCAATTTCAGAGATGATGAAATGGAAAGAAGGACTGGATTTTAAATTTTCCAGAGCTAAGGGATTTTATTTAATCATAATAGTTTCAATTTTATTTGGATTGGCGCTTAATTTTCTTGATATTAATCCGATTAAAGCGCTTTATTACTCAGCTTTCATTAATGGAATTATTGCTGTTCCGCTTCTCATTGCGATTATGGTGGTCGGAGATGATAAAAAAATAATGAAATCCGAAACGCATCCTTTTTGGGTGAGGGTCTTCGGATGGTTCGGGGTTTTAGCAATGACTATCGCAGTTGTTGTAATGGGAGTTTTGTATATTGTATGAATTTGGAAAAACTTGAGAAAATATTAGAGGGGAATAATCAACCAAAGTTTCGTTTGGAGCAGATTAGAAAAGCTGTCTTTGAGGACGGTGTTTCTTCGTTTTTGAATATTTCCACTATTCCGAAAGATCTGCGGGAATTACTTGATAGGAAAATAGGAATTTTATCTTTTTACGTTGAAAAGGTTTTTATCTCAAAATATGGGCAATCAATGAAAGCCTTACTGAAACTTCCAGATGGAAACTCGATAGAAACCGTTTTGCTTTCTCCTAGGCGCGATACGTGGACTGCTTGTGTTTCATCTCAGGTCGGATGTCCTTTGGGATGCGCATTTTGTGCCACAGGGAAAGGAGGACTTAAAAGAAATTTAACGGCTGAAGAAATAACTGATCAAATTTTATTCTGGAAGCAATATCTTGAAAAGGGACTAAGTTCCCATAGCAGGGACTTAGTCCCTGCAATTGATAACGTTGTGTATATGGGGATGGGAGAGCCGATGCTTAACTGGGAAAATGTTAAAAAAAGCGTAGAAGATTTGATAAATCCGAAATTGTTCAACTTTGGATCAAGAAGCATTTCAATTTCCACGGTTGGCGTTAAAGGTGGAATTGAAAAATTTTTAACTAAATTCCCGCAAGTGAATTTGGCAATTTCTCTCCATTTTGCCGATAATGAAATGCGAAGCAAATTTATGCCGGCAAATAAAGCTTATAATCTTGAAGATATCAAAAAAGATATTCAAGAATATTTCAAAAAAAGCAAAAGAAAAATTTTTATGGAATATATTGTGTTCGAGGGACTCAATGACAGGTTGGATGACGCCGAAAAGTTGATAGAATATTTGAGATCAATCGGCAATAGCTATCTCTTGCATGTAAATCTTATATCATATAATTTCGTAAGTCATTTTGAGCGTCGAGTGAATAATTTCGGTATTAGCAAAATAAGCGCTCATCTTAATCGTTCGGGATCCTTCGCCGAGGCGGCTCAGGATGACATTATTTTCAAATCTTCTTCGAAAAATAAAATAGAAAGATTTAAGGATTTTCTTCTTCAAAATAAAATAAATGCGACTATAAGAAAAAGCCTCGGACAGGATATTCAAGGCGCTTGTGGGCAACTAGCAGGCAAATAATATTTTATTAAATAAAAATCCCTGGAGATTGAAGTCGCCAGGGAATTAGTGGTATAGATGATCATGATGGCTTATGATATCCACAATTGCGGATACATGGAGCATGGGGGTTATCTGATTCCCAGACATGACCCTCTTTTTTGCAAATAAGCTGATTTTTGAAATCTTCGTAACTCTCCTTGAAATATTTCTTTAGCTTTTTCATTTCGCAGGGATTTTCAATCCATCCATCAATTATAGCTCTGAAAAACATGATAGGATGGAGTATGAGAAAATATGCATAAATAAACATTGAAATGATTCCTATTAAAACTAAATAGAAAAAATAAGAAGCTATTTGCATAGTAATCCTCCTTTTCAAAAATAGTATCGAATTCTCGATACTATTTTTATATATCCAAAAAGGTTTTAAGTCAATTATTCTCCAATAATCTGAAGGGCGACTTGGCGGGGACGTGATCGATCAAGTTCTACTGCAAATATTCTTTGCCACCTTCCAAGCTGAAGCCCATTTTTTATGACATTTATCATTGCAGAAGTGGGAAGGTGCAGGGCTTTATTGTGCGAATGGCCGTTGGCGCATTCTCCGTCGCACATATTTACAGTTCTAATTTCAAAATTGTCGTGCATATATTGATAAGTTCGAGGAGCCAGTTTTTCCAAAAGCTTTTTCATGTCTTCAATAAGAAGCGGTTCGGCTTCATTGACAATAACTGCCATTGTCGTGTGCATACTCTGAATGTTGATAATTCCTTTTTTGATTCCAGCCTCTTTTATTTTCTTTTGGATTTTGTCTGTGATGTCGATAAAATCTAGAGTTGTGGCAGTTTTTAGCTCGATAACTTTGTTAATGATTTTCATGGATTTTTTTTAATGACACCCTTTATTATATTCTTCTTGTGCAAAAAGAAAAGGCCCTGTCAATGCAGGGTCTTCATGGAGAGAGATTGTGTTAGAAGAATGTGTTAAGTAGTTTTCTCAAAAAACTTGGTTTTCTTCTTAGCCTTTCAAAGAGCTTATCAGTGTTCCTTTCGTATTCTTCCTTGAAATCTTTCGGAACTTTTCTTAAGAAGCATTGCTTTATTCTTGGGTCTGGAATTTTTTTCCAATATGCTTCCATTTTTTCCTCCTCTTTTATTTGATAAATCCAAAATGCTTTAAAGCGGGGATGATGTTTGGTCCGAGATTATCTGGAAGATCATAAAGATCAAACCAACCCCATTTTCGAATGTTTTCTTCTGGTTTGATTTCTCCAATTTTTTTAGCCAGAAAGTGAACCAAGATTACATCAATTTTTCCTTTCGGGGTTTCCTTGATGGAAAAAGTAATGAATGGATTTTCATCCAGGATTTCAACATCAATCCCCAGTTCTTCTTTCGGCCTTCTTTTGGCGATGTCAATCAGGTTTTCATCTTCTTTAATTTTTCCGCCACAAAACTTCCAAATATCCTCTTTATAATCTTTGTCTAAAAGCACTTTATTATTTTCCACAATAACCGGACCTGATGCTACTATTAGCCTATCCATATAATTATAAATATTTTACCATATAAGTGTTTTCAAGTTTATATCCCAACTTTCGATAATATTCGCGAACGCCTACTCCTGATATTACTACAATCTTATCAAGTTTGAATTCTTTTTTGGCAATTTTTTCCGCTTCTGAAATCAATTTTTTTCCAAGTCCGATATGCTGGGGAGAAGTTTTGTCTTTTTTGTTTATTTTGGCTAATTTCCCATAGGTGTGCACTTCGCGGATAATAGCGGAATTGGTGCTTGTTATCCGAAGACGAAGCAAGGCGAAAAGCTTATTGCTTTTGGGCGAGATGTATTGCAAAAATATTTCCTTTCCATCTGACGCTGGATAATCAATCCTATCTAAAACAGTTTTTTCCTGAATAGCATAATCTGCTCCAACTTCTCGGCAACGGATACACTGGCAGGCGGATTCTTTTTCGATAAGCTGGCGAAGATTGGAGGCTGTCGGTCCGGCGACAATTGAAGTAGCAGGAACATCTCGGACTAAGCGGGCGATTCGGACATAAGGAGGGATAATATCCTTTTTTACTTTTAAAATAAATTTCTGGAAATTTATGTCCGAAAGAGAATTGTATTTTCCATTTTTCCAAAGTTTGTATAGATCGCTATTTCTGGTTACAACGGTCGGATAAATTTTCAGCATATCTGGTTGAAAATCTGGATTAGAAAATAATTCTTTGAACATCTGGTAATCTTTCTTAAGATTTGATCCATAAAGGCCAGGCATAATATGATAATTTATTTTAAATCCGGCGTCTCTGAGTAATTTAGAGGCTTCTATAGAAGCCTCTATTTTATGTCCGCGTTTATTCTTTTCCAAGACATCGTTAAAAATGCTCTGCACCCCCAGTTCCACCCGGGTGCATCCCAAATTTCTGAAATTGATAATCTCCCTTTCATTTATATAATCCGGCCTGGTTTCCAATGTTAATCCAACAATTCGATGCTTGGCTTTCTCATTTTTCTTTTGCTCTTTTGACAATAATTCTTCAGGGTCTGACTTTATGGACTTTTTGACTTCAGGAGCTTTAAAAACTTTTCCGTATTCATTACAGGCCTTAAAACATTTATATATGAATCGTTTCTGATATGACTTTGGCAAACTGGAAAAGGTTCCTCCCATCACGATAAGCTCAATTTTGTCAGTATGGTGTCCGTTTAGTTCCAATGATTTTATTCTGGTTTGAACTTGCTTGTAGGGACTGAAATTTTCTTTAATGGCGCGCATAACCGCTGGTTCATTAGAGAGATAGCTTTTGGGCATATCTTTTTCAGTAGGGCAATAAAGGCACTTTCCAGGACAGGGATAGGCTTTGGTGAGGACGGCAATAACGGCTACTCCGGATTGGGTGCGAATCCCACGGCTTTGGAGGAGCTTTTCAAACAGTTCGTTTCTTTTTATTCTTCGGTCTTTTACCATCTGGTTATAATAATTTCGAAGATCGGCATTAGTCGGAGGAAATCCACCAATTTTTTGGCAAATATCCTTTTTGAGCTGCTGAAAACCCTCACTGCTTTCCGGCAGTTTTTTTATTGCTAATCTTATGAATTTGTCGTAGGATTTAAGCATGATTGATGTTTGATATATTCTTACTAAGCTATGGATTCAGAAAAAATTAGAAAAATATTAAATGAAACGGAAACAGGCTATGATTTAATTTCAGATAAATTCAGTGAAACCCGAAAACATTTTTGGCGGGATTTGGAATTTATCAAGGATTATGTCAAAGATGGTGATTCTGTTTTTGATTATGGTTGTGGTAATGGCCGGCTTTTGGAATTATTTTCTGACAAAAAAATAAATTATTTTGGAGTGGATATTTCAGAAAAATTGATAAATTTGGCTAAAAATAAATATTCAGGGGAAAATATCCATTTTTCTAAAATTAATCCTAGTCAAACAAGTCTAGCATCGAATGATAATTTTTTCAATGCTGTCTACTCGGTTGCGGTTTTTCATCATTTTCCCGGGAAAGAATACAGAGAACAAATTGTAAAAGAATTATATAGAATTACGAAACCGGGAGGACATGTGATTATAACTGTTTGGAATCTCTGGTCTGCCTGCAACGATGTTGCAACTTCGGGTAGGCAAAAAAAGTATATAGGCGAAATAATAAAGAATTGGTGGAAGAAGATATCGGGCAAGAGTTTTCTGGATTGGAATGATTGTTATGTGACTTTTAAGAATAATCGAGGAGAGATTTTTAAGCGCTATCATCATGCTTTCACCAAGAGGGAAATATCAAGATTGCTACTCAAGGTTGGATTCAAGAAAGAAGCAGTAAAAATCGGGAAAAACATTGTCTTTATAGGCAAAAAATGAATCATGTGCTATAATTTAAGCGTCGATTAATAATAAATTTTTTAAAATAGAATCAGGAGGTGAAATATGGACGAACAAACACAACAGCAAACCCCGCAGGTTGCGCCAGTTGCTCCGCAAGGAAATCAATCTGACGCTGAAAAAAATAAGATAATGGCAATAGTGGGATACATTATTCCAATTCTATTTTTCATCCCGTTGGTGACTGACGCAAAAAACAGCCCATTTGCCAAGTTTCATGCCAATCAACAACTAATTCTTCTTTTGGCAGCGATAGCAGTTAATATTGTGGGAAGCATTTTGCCTTTTATTGGATGGTTTATAATATTGCCTTTCGGTTCGATTGCTTTGATTATTCTTGCTATTATAGGAATTATAAATGCGGCCAAAGGTGAAATGAAAAAGCTACCAGTAATTGGAGGATTCTCGATAATCAAATAGTATTCGTTTATGATATTTATAAAACAGGCTTCACTATTTCGTGTTGTCTGTTTTTTTGTGGTGAATAAGCTATTTGTATATTGACCTGTGGATAAATGTCTTGCAAGGTTTGACAATTCCAGCTATAATAAATAAAAAGGGAAGTGTCAACTTTTTGACAATCTTTAAAACAAAATAAAAATGACATGCGCCACTTATTTTTCAAAGACAATTTGAAAATAATAGTTAGCACTTTAATTATCGTTATCGGGTTGTTTTCTTTGCAGCAGATTCTCATTCTGCTGTTTTAGTTAATGAAAATTTTGATAGTTCCTTTAATGCAACATAATTATTAATACTGGTGGAACGGTGAATTTCAGGGATTTTGAAATGACGATGAGTAAATGGGCAAATCGAATTTTCAATATAAGGAAATAAAAAATAGTTGTTTGTAATAAACATAATAATAAAAAAGAGAAATTGATTTTTCTCAAAAAAATATGAAAAAATTAAAAATATTATTGTTTTTCTTTTTAATTGCAGGTGCTTTTTGTCTGGCAGAAAATTCTCAAGCGGCAGTGTTGTGGCAAGAAAATTTTGACGGATATTCCCGAGATTATTTATTTGGCCCTCCATCGGTTATTACGGATAATAGTTGTGCTTGGAATGCTGATCAGGCTAGTAGCGAGTCAGTATATTGTGGTGTTCCTAGTGCTTTTCAATATGGCAAAGCTGATACTCAGGGATGGGGAATTTCCGGTGAAGCTCCTTATGTTCATGGAATAAATTCTTCTGGCGCTAGGGGTGCTGGAAAAGGATGGAGATTGAATCTACGTGCTCATCCAAGGACTAAGGGTTATGATGGTGAAAATATATTAAAGAGTAAAAGTTTTAGTTCTTCAGGCGTTAACGTTTTCTATCAGAGGTGGTATATGCGAGAGAGCAATATAAATTGGGATGTTACATCTTATCAAAAACTTTTTAGAATCTTTGGAAATAGTGGTGCTGGTCAAAGTTTTATTCCCGAATGGTATGCTGGACGCTTTAGATTATGGGGTAGGTCTGGAGGAGTTGCAGATTGGACCAATGTTAATCCCAAGACTTATACAGATTCTACTGTTCCCAGTGGAATACAAAATCAATGGGTGTGTTATGAAATAAAATACGATATACCTGCTCAAACATATCAATTATGGGTAAATGGAAATGACAAAGGAGTTAAAACTGGTTCGCTTGTCCCCACATCAGAGAGAATTGTTGACGTAGAGATTGGTGGAAATCAACATAATATAGGTGCGTGGTCTCCTTTTACGGGTTATAAAACTAGAGATTATGATGATATAGTTTTTTCAGACAGCAGAATAGGCTGTGATGGAACCATTCCTACTTCCGATCCAACTTCTACTCCCGATTCGACGCCCACTACTGATACCACTCCTCCTACAGTTACATCTTTTACTCTTCCTTCAACTTCAAATTCCTTGACAGTTCCCATTACCGCTTTTGCTGCCACGGACAATGTAGGCGTCACGAGATATTTGATTACCGAATCATCAGCTATGCCAACCCTTTCAACTACAGGCGCCACAACAACCCCTTCGACTTCCTATACTTTTTTATCTGAAGGAACAAAAACTCTTTACGCTTGGGCGAGGGATGCCGCTGGAAATATTTCCACAAGCAAATCGGCATCTGTTACTATTACTCTTGTCAAAAACTTTGGTATTCTGGATTTCACCAGTTTGATTAGCGACTGGCTAAAAACAACAACCTCTACCTCGGATGTTAACAAGGACGGAACAGTGAATTCCAGAGATCTTGGCATAATGATGAGCAAATGGGCAAGTTAATTTAATATAAAAATAATATGCAGGTGAAAGACATAATGACTAAAGACGTTGTTTCGGTTAGTCCTGAAACAAAAATTGGAGAAGTGGCTCATATTCTGACAGAGAAAAGATTTCATGGATTGCCAGTGGTTGAAAATGGGAAACTATTGGGAATTATCGTGGAAGATGATTTCTTCGTAAAAGACCAAAGCAATTTTCATTTGCCTTCTTACATAAATTTCATTGAAAAATCAGGAAGAGCAAACAAGTCTTCGGAAAAACAGGAAGAAAAAATAAAAGAATTATTGAATGTTAGGGCTAAGGATATTATGACTTCGGAATGTCTTTCTTTTTCACCTCAAATGGAAATAAAGGATATCTTAAAGGTTTTTAAGGAAACAAGAATTAATACCTTTCCCGTGATTGATGAAAGAGATAATGTCGTGGGAATCATAACTCTGGCCGATGTTCTTAGTTTAATCTAATTTTTTAAATAAAAAAATGAGTAAATTGGAAAATCAAAATCAAAATCAAAATCTAAATGAATTTAATAAAGTCCGTCCAGTTGATGAATTGGCCAAAGATGTTGAATCCTGGTGGGAAAAAAGCTTTATTTATGTCGGAAAAAATGAAATCAAGGCTTGGAAGGCATATGCCATAGTAGCTTTTTTTGGGGGCTTGGCTGCAGCGACCATTTTTATGGTTTCTTTTAATTTACATTTAAAATCGAATGCCGAAGCTAATGCTTCTGCCTTGATGCTTTTTCCGAGTAATATCGAAGTAAGACAAGGGGACAATTTTGATGTAGATTTAGCTTTGAATACCAAGGAAAATAATGTAGTAGTCGTTAAAGCATACATTGATTATGACGTTAGTCGATTTTCTTTAAATAACGTAGATACTTCCGAATCAATTTTTGCTTTGAATAATCCTTGCGTTTATCAGGGAAAGGCTTGTGAAATTATAGAAAAAGATCCTAACGCCGGAAGAGTAATGATTACCTTAGCAAAACCTACTACTGGAGTTAAAACTGCATCTGGGTCTATAGCTAAACTGACCTTTACGGCTTTACAGGCTCACGCTGCTAGCGAAGATGGAATCAGAATTAGATTTACTATGCAAGGTTCCTATACTGATTCTGATGTTATTGTGGATGATGCAAATGGAACGGATATACTTACAGAAGCCACAACTTCCGTTATAACCATTGCGGGTCCTGTTTGCACTACTATTGGATATACAGATTGGAGCGTTTGCCAACCGGATGGAATACGGACGAGAGCAGTTGATACTACTACGAGTATACCAGTTGGATGTGAACCCATAAATCCAGTTGTTGCCGACGATACTTGTGAATATATTCCACCTGCTTGCACGGATTACATGTATTCTGATTGGGGAGAATGCCAACCAAATAGCACCTATAGCAGGATTATCACTGCATCTATCCCAGACGGATGTGTGAGAGGGGCTGTTCCTGAAACTGAGGGATCTTGCAACTACGTTCCTCCAACCTGCACAGATTTCACCTATTCTGATTGGGCAATTTGTCAGCCGGATGGCACTCAAAATAGAACGGTAGTTTCAAGCAGTCCTGCAGGATGTTCTGACGGAAGTCCCGTGCTTCAACAAGCCTGCACTCCTCCTGGAGATAAAGAAATTATCTGCACAGATTTCACTTACTCTGATTGGGGCGTATGCCAGCCGAATGGCACCTATAGCAGAACGGTAGCCTCAAGCAGTCCTGCGGGATGCACAGGCGGCAATCCGCAGACCGAAGGCACTTGCACTTATAATGCTCCAACCTGCACAGATTTCACTTACTCTGATTGGGGCGTATGCCAGCCGAATGGCACCTATAGCAGAACGGTAGCCTCAAGCAGTCCTGCGGGATGCACAGGCGGCAATCCGCAGACCGAAGGCACTTGCACTTATAATGCTCCCGTTTGCACCTCATTTGTTTATTCAGATTGGGGATCGTGTTATAGCGGATTAAAGACTAGGAAGATTGTTTCATCATCACCGGCTGGTTGTAGTGGAGGAGACCCTGTTTTAGTTCGCAAATGTGATTATTATGATAAAAAAACTTCAAGTGGAACCATCAAAATTACCGATCTTCCCATGTATCTTTCGAAACATCCAGGTGAAAAAATTTGGTGGAATGCTACAAGTAAATATGGAATAAGCTATTATACAATTTCTGCTGTCGGCCAGGCATTCAACACTCCGAATAATTCATTTAACATACCTCTCAATACACCTACTGGATATTATCTTCTCAAAGTTACGGCTCATGATAAAGCAGGATATGCAGCTTCAGTTTCATCGCTTGTAAGAATAACCAGCTGGTAAAGTTTGAATATGGATTATCTAAAACAGGCAGCTTTGGTTGCCTGTTTTTATTTTTTATGCGAAGATAACATCATGATAAAGAAAACAAAAATTGTGGCCACGATTGGTCCTGCCTCAAAGGAAAAAGAAATTTTGAGACAAATGATTAAAAGCGGAATGAACGTCGTTCGGCTTAATTTTTCTCATGGAGAATACTCTTGGCATCAGGAAGTAATTGATGATGTTCGAAGCTTATCCAGAGAAATGGAAATTCCGGTTGGAATAATGGCAGATCTTCAGGGGCCAAGAATCAGAATTTCGGTGGAAAATGAGATGGTGATAAAAAAAGGAGAAAAGATAATTATTTTCGATGTTTCTCGACCTCTCAAGTCTCAAGTCTCAAATCTCAAATCTTTTCAATTGGATTATCCGGGAATTATTAAAGACATTGAAGTCGGAAACGTAATTTTAATTGAAGATGGTCTCAAAAGTATCAAGGTGGTTAAAAAGGAAAATGATTATTTGGAAGCGGAGGTTGTTGACGGAGGAATCATTAAAAATCACAAAGGAGTAAATATTCCGGATGCCAAATTGAGTATTCCTGCAATAACTGAAAAAGATGAGCGAGATCTTGAGTTTTCCCTTAAAAACGAAGTTGATTTTGTGGCCATGTCTTTTGTGAGTTCGGCAGCTGATGTTTCGAATCTCAGAAGCAAAATCGCAAAAATCTTAGGAAGAGATAATAATCTTCCCCAGATTGTGGTGAAAATAGAAAGGAAAGAGGCAATTAAAAATCTGGATGAAATTATTGCGGCCACGGATGCGGTAATGGTAGCGAGGGGAGATTTGGGAATCGAGATGAATGAAACGAAAGTAGTCATTTTTCAAAAAGAAATAATTTCCAAGAGCCTCAGCAGCCTTAAGCCGGTCATTGTGGCAACGGAAATGCTTTCCAGTATGATAGAAAACCCGAGGCCGACCAGGGCGGAAGTTAGCGATGTGACTAATGCAGTTATTGATCATGCTGACGCAGTAATGCTTAGCGGAGAATCGGCTAATGGGAAATATCCGGTAGAAACAATTCAAACAATGGCAGAAATTATTGCAAATACTGAAGAATCTCCCTATGACGATATCTGCAATTTCAATATCCAACAAGAATTTTCGAATGAATATGTCAATTTTATAAAAAATTCCTGCAGCTTGTTTGTTAATTCAAACGCCAAGGCAGTAGCTATTTTCAGTCGTGGAGGATTTACAGCCAGGGTTATTTCTCATTTCCGGCCCGTTCAAATGATTTTGGTCGGAACTAGTAACGAAAAAACTTATTATCAATCGTCTTTGGTTTGGGGGATAAAAGCCTCTCTTCTTGAAAACGGAAAAATTGAAGAAGTAACTGAGCATTTGCTTAAAAAGGCGGAGGATGATAAATTGCTGGAGGTCGGTGATAAGGTTGTTCTTATCGGAAAAAATGACGATAGAAATCATCGGTTCGTGAATATTCGGGAAATTCAGTAATTATCAAATGGAGGCGTCGCATAGTGGCCTAGTGCGCTCGCTTGGAAAGCGAGTATACCGCAAGGTATCGGAGGTTCGAATCCTCCCGCCTCCGCATTAAAAAAACAGCCCTTGAGAGCTGTTTTTTTATATTTTGGAATATTGTTATTTGTCATCTTCCTTTTCCCATTTTTCATAAGCGCTTCCTCCTGAATGCTTTGATTCTTCTGCTAAATATGATAATTTTGCAGGTTTTAAGTTTTTCTTTCCGATTTTCATAACTTGTCCTGTTACTTCCAGTGCAATCAAATCCTTTAAATGTGGATTAATTATTTTTTCCTCTTCCTTTAATATATTTTTAATTTCATCTGGTATTGAATTTTTTGTTTTTTTTAATCTTTCGGCATATTCTATAACTATTCTTTCCGCCTCACTTTTCACAAAGAAGCCATATTTTTCATGAGTAGGGTTGCTATCTATTTGGGGATTTTTTGGTGTGTCGAAGTTCATTTTGTTTCTATCCTTGTCGGGCGATGACAGTGGCAAAAACTTCCGAAGCGCCAGATTTTTTTAGCGTTTTGGCGCATTCAAAAATTGTGGCTCCAGTTGTCGTGACGTCGTCGACCAAAAGGATTCTTTTATTTTTTACCAATTTTAGCTTATTTTGCGGAATTTTGAAAGCTTTTTCAATGTTCTTTTTTCTTTGGACCTGATTTTTGATTTCCATCTGAGGATGGGTATAGCGAAACCTTTCAAGCAGATTATTTTCCACTATAATGGGAAATCCGGGAGTGATTTTTTCAGCGATATATTTGGCAATCAGTTCTGACTGGTTGAAACCCCTCCAACGGAGTCTCTTTTTGTGAAGGGGGATCGGGATAATGATGTCCGGAAGAGGAAGCTCTGAGTTGCCGATCGTTCTCAGCATGATATCTCCCAATGCATGAGATAAATCTTCAACAAAGCGATATTTATATAAATGAATAGCGTTTGAAATTGTCTTATCTTGGTATGAAGTGGTGACCAAAAGACCATCTAAGGAGAATTTTTTCTTGCAATCAAAGCAAGTGTATCCATTGGGAGTGATTCTAGTTTCGCAATATGGGCAAACCTGTTCCGCTTTGAGGGATATTCTGTTTAAACAATTTTCGCAAAGCCACACTTTGGGTTTGCCGCA
>CAZXKY010000010.1:19490-22661 GCA_964641975.1 uncultured Bdellovibrionales bacterium
TTTTCCTTCCACAATTGCCCTGGCTATTTTATTCTCGACCAAATCTTGGATATTTCTTCGGATGAGTCTTGCTCCCTGGTCAAAGGCTAGACTTTTTTTGGCAGTAAATTCAGCCAATTTATTCGAATAGGAAAAATCTATGCCTTGTATCCTTAAGCGTTTTTTCAAGTTTTCGAGTTCTAGCTTTGTGATTTTCTTGATTTCTTTTTCTCTAAGGGGATTAAATACGACAATGTGGTCCAAGCGATTGATTATTTCAGGTTTCACCTGTCTTTTTAATTCCTCAATGACTTTATTTCTTATTTCTTCAAAATTGCTCTTTCTGTTCTTATGGCTAGATTTTCCGCCATAGGCGGATCCGCCTCGGGCGGAAAATCCGATTTGGGCGGAAGAAGTAAACTGCGAAGTTCCAAGATTAGAAGTGAGAATAACGACCGTATTTTTAAAATTTATTTCCTTCCCCTCGGCGTCAGTCAACGTGCCGTCTTCCAAAATTTGAAGAAGAATATTAAAAACATCGGGATGAGCTTTTTCAATCTCATCAAAAAGAACGATACTATAAGGCTGGTGTCTGATTTTTTCGGTTAATTTTCCGCCTTCTTCATATCCGACATATCCAGCCGGAGCGCCGATAAGCCTCGAAACGTTGTGTCTTTCCATGAATTCGCTCATATCAATTCTAACCAAATTCTGGGGGCTTCCAAAGAAATCTTGGGCTAAAATTTTAGCGGTGAAGGTTTTTCCGACTCCGGTTGGTCCAAGAAACAGAAATGATCCCATGGGCCTGTCCGGATTGGCGATTCCGGAGGAAGAACGGATCAAGATGTCGGCTATTTTTTCCAAAGCCTCTTCTTGCCCGATTATTTTTGATTTCAAATTTTTCTCCAAATTCTTTATTTTAGCGGTGGATTTTTGCGGAGTTATTTTTTCCAGAGGAATTCCGGTTATTTGGGAAACAGTTGCGGCAATATCAGATCCTTTTATGGTTATAGCTTTTTCCTTTTCTGTTTCAATCTGTTTTTTCTTTAAAATATCTATTTTTTTAGACAATTCTTTTTCATCCTGGCGAAGTCTTAGCGCTTCATCATAATTTTCCTGATTAACGAGGTTATTTTTCTGCTCAATGATTTTTTCTCTTTCTGTCTCGAGAAACTTTATTTTTTTTCCAAAATCCAAGGTTTTTCTTTTATTCTTAATGGCGGAAGCGGTTTCATCGATGAGATCAATGGCTTTATCCGGAAAAAAACGATTGTTGATGTATTTTGCGCTCAAATTTACCGATTGTTCTATCGCTTCGTTTGAAATGTTAACATTGTGGAATTTTTCAAAACTTCCTCTGATTCCTTCTAGAATTTTTTTGGTGTCTTCAGCGCTTGGTTCATTTACTCTGAGCGTCTGAAATCTTCGTTCTAGGGCGGGATCCTTTTCGAAATGTTTTTTGTATTCAGAAAGCGTGGTTGCTCCGATGCACTGAATATCTCCCCTGGAAAGAGCCGGCTTAAGGATATTGGCGGCATCCAACCCTCCGCTCAAGTTTCCGGCTCCCACGACATTGTGAATTTCATCGATAAAAAGGATTACATTTTTATCGATTGTGGCTTCGCGAATTATTTCCTTTATTCTGGCTTCAAATTCTCCCCTAAAACTGGTTCCGGCAACGACTAAGGCCATATCCAAAGACAAAATCTTCTTACCTAACAGTTTATTGGGAGCTTCTCCTGAATTTATTTTTTGGGCAAGCTTTGAAACTAAAGCGGTTTTTCCAACTCCCGGATCTCCAATGAGAATCGGATTATTTTTGTTCTTTCTCCCCAAAATATTAACAATTCTTTCAACTTCCTTTTCCCTCCCGATTATTATTTCATCCCTTTTGGCGGTTTCTTTGTTTAAATCGTCGCAGAATTGATTAAGGTAGGGAGTAGCGGGAGCTTCTCCATTTTTATTTTTAGAAAGAGTTATTTCCGGGAGATCAAATAATTTCGATAAATTAGCTAGTGTATCACTGCTTATCGGCGATCCGATTATATTTTCAAAGCTTTTTTTATTTTCCATATTTGATTTTTGAATGATGGTGGCTGTTTCCTTGTCATCAGCTTCGAGTATGGCATATATCAGATGTTCGGTTCCTACGTATGGATAATTGAAACTGCTGGCAAGGGAATAGGCTTTGGTTATGACGGATGTAATTTCTTGAGAAAATCTTAATTCGTGAATTTCTTTTTTAACATCTCCATCCTTCTTTTTTCTCGAAAGCAAGTTTAATTTGTCAAAATGGGCTTTTCCTATTTTCATATTTTTTAAAATAACGCTTCCTAGACATCCCTCCTCTAGATAAATAGAAAAAAGCAAGTGTTTCAATCTTACTTCTGGAGAATTTTCCCTTTGCGCCAAATCTTTAGCCTCTCTGAGGCATTTTTTGGCGTGAAATGTCAATTTTTGAGATATTTTTGATTCAAGCATAATGTAGTTTAATACAGTAATATGGTAATAATATTCTATTTCAATAAAGCCTCGAGGTCAAACCAAGCCGCTTAGAAGATCTTTTTCTTGTCAGTCTGTTTAGATGGGTTAAAGCGGTCAGGTGAGTGAAAAATGAAATTAAAAATCAGGATTGTTATTGGTATTTGGCTATGGTTCTTCTTTTTTCGGGATGTGGTTTTTCGTCTGTGGACAACTTTTGCCTTGATTTCAAAAATATGTTATTATTTAATCGAAAGCAATAAATTTTAGCAAATTAAAAGCTGAAAGCTTTGTTTCGAATTTCAAAGAAACATAACACAAAAACAAAATGTTTAAAATGTTTGGATCCGGAAAAAATTATTCAATAGGAGTTGATTTTGGAACATCAGCGATTAAAATAGTCGAACTCTCTTTTAAGAATCAAAAAACATACTTGGAAAATTATGGCTGGGTTGACTTAGGTCTTGTCAGCGCTTCTTCCGTTACAAAGCCTATCGCAGAAGCTAAAAATTCTTACGATAAAAAACTTCAAAAATATCTTCAAAAGTTGATAAAATCAATGAAACTCAAGTCACGGGGAGCTTACATATCTCTTCCGGGATCCAGCGGATTAGTTGTTCTTATAAACTTTCCCGCTATGAGTGATGAAGAGTTGGAAGAAGCTGTTAAATTTGAAGCCAAAAAATATATTCCCAATTCTCTTGATGAAGT
>CAZXKY010000011.1:0-20416 GCA_964641975.1 uncultured Bdellovibrionales bacterium
TTAGCTCCATATTTATCTTATTGCCCGTTTCTTCTGAAATCTTTTCCAACTTTTCAACAAGACTGACAACATTTTCCTTGTTTAACGATATAGTTATCTTGCCTTCTTGTTTTTTGGCTCCTTCGAATTGGATGCGAATAGAGGGCAGTTCCCTTAGTTTCTCTTCCTTGCGTTCCTGGATGGCTACCTTCTGTTGGATTTGATCACTTTTTTCTTTCGTTGCCAAAACCATCGGACGAGCAATGAAAAAACCGACCAATCCAACAATAATCAGATAAATCAAAATGACCAGATAAATCTTATATTTTTTCCAAAAATCTTTCATTTATTTATTAGATAAGCTTTTTAGGCAATCTTTCTTAACATTGAAATTGAGCTGAAATGCGACATTTTCTTTTGAAACCAAATTGGAAAGTGGAACTTCGACATCCAAAAAACATCCTTCAGATTTTATTTTTTCCTGAAATTTCAAAAAATCTTCCCTGGTTTTTGCCTTTCCAGCGATAGATATCTTATAATCAACCGTCACTAGGTCGCTCAAATAAACATTTTCAGGAACGGTGTTATTGAGCTTATAGAAAATATTCGACCAGTCATTGTGTCCTTTTTGAAGTTTGAAAACACTATTTACTTTTGTATTTATTTCCCCGAAGCTATTCTCATAATTTTCAAGTTCCTTGTATTCTTTCTGGGAATTGTCCATTCCATAGATCCTTTCTATTTCCTTGGTTTTTTCCTTTAGGGAAAAATTGATTGTCGCTAAAATTACAAAAAAGGCAATCATTGGGATAGCAAAGATTAGTTCGCTGTGAACAACTTTTAAAAATATTTTTTTTCTTTTTATTTCTTCCTTTTTTTCCTCAGGAAGAAGATCTAAATATATTTTCATAAATATAATCCCTTTAGCGCTAATCCTATAGCGGTTGAATACTGCATTGATTTACTTTTATCTATTATGGGAATTCTTTCCGACGTGGTAAAGTTTATCCAAGGATTTCCCAGTTCTATTTCTTTGTTGAGTTTTTTTGATAAATAAGGAACAAGCCCTTGCATATTTGAACCTCCTCCACAAACAATTATCCTGTCGACTGAAGCTGAATAATTCAGGTTGCTCAAATAAAAATCTACTGTTTTCTCAATCTCATTCGCTAGTCCGTCTAAAATCGGTTTAACCGATCTAAAGATTAAGTCTTGCTGAGAGACTGAGCCTATCCCATAAGCTAACTTTGTCTTTTCCGCTTCATCAAAATTAACGCCAAGCATTTTAGCAATTGCATCAGTCATGCCGCTTCCGGATATTGGAACACTAGAAGTAAAACAAGGTATATTGGTGATAATTACCAAGAGACTGGTTCTTCTATCCCCCAAGTCAACAACCAGTGATGTCCTGTCATCATTTTCTTGTAGCAAGCTTCTGGCTTGAGCAATAGACTCAATTTCCATTCCAACCACCTCAAGTCCGGCCAGTTCCAGTGTCTCAAGAAATTGATTGATTACTTTTTTAGAAAAAGCAACTACCAAAATGTCCATCTTCCCTTTTTCTTTAGATAAACCTTTATCAAGAATTTGCCAGTCGTAATAGACTTGATCGGCTGACATTGGAATGTTAGCCTCAATTTCCCATTTTATGGCTTCTCGAACTTCATCGCTTTTCATTTCCGGAAGGCTGATGATACGAAGAAAAGCTTTAGTTTCAGGCAGGGAGCAAATGACCTTTTTGGTCTTGATTTTTTTTGGTCCGGCAGAGGCTACTGCTTTTTTAATAGCGCGAACAACATTTTCCTGAATTTCAATTTCTCCGTCAATGATACTCCCTTGGGGAATATCGGATGATCCAAAACTAATAACTTCTTTTTCTTTTCCGCTTTCTTTCATGTTGACAACCTTAACAGACAGATCGCTAAGATCCAATCCAAAAGCACTACGAGAAAAACTAAAAATTTTTTTATCCCAAACACTCATACAATCATTTTATCATTAAATAACAAATTTAAAAACCTAAAACTATAAAATTAAACCACAAATTATTAATTATTCTGCACCTCTTCCCATAAATCTATTGAGTATTCTGTCCCAGTTGGAAAATATGGAGGAGGACAATATAAAAGATTGTTATTGAAGTTATATGTGCGATCAGAAAATCCACTGTATCCGCTCTGAAAATAAGGCTGCAAATAAGAAGCAATCGCTCCGTTAAATGTCAAAGAATATTTTCCACCCATGCCATCAACAATCCCGACTTTTCCTGTTTGTGCTAGGAGTGCTGCATCCACGATAAAATCCGAAGGACAATCATGTAAGACCAAAATATCTCTTTGCGCAATGAGCCCAAGCATATTGTCACAATCATAAGCCGCCAGACGTAAATGAGCGTTGCTGATTCCGATATAAATATCCGTTTGGCTTCCTCCTCCAGACAAGTTAGCTGAAACAATCGTTAATCTCTTACTGTCGATGCTGCCCTCTAACCAAACATTATCTTCCACAAAAATCAATCCATTGTTGACAATCGAATAATTACTGAGACATGCTCCACTGCAGCTGTTACATTCTCCCCATCCGTCACTCTCCAGATATTTGGTTATAGCATGAGTATTCGGATTTGCTTTTAAAACTGTGCAGACATCGTATGTCCCGTCGTTTTTCAGATTAATTCTTCTCCCCAATCCCGTTCCATCAAAATATTTTCCATATGCAGAATCAGCAGCTTGGGTTTTCATATTAGCAAGATCGGCTGTCACTCCGCTAAAACTTACTTCGGGAACAGGAAACTCCCTTCCCCCTGCAAAGATATCCGGCCTATCAGGAACCGTCCCATCTGCCCAAGGATATGAAGGAGCAGCACCATCTGCTGGATTAACAGTAGTATGCACTCCAAATTCCATTCGATTTCCTCCATAGGTAGCGTCATTGAATCTTGGAAGCAAAGAACTTACTGTGTTATAGGCAACTCCGTCAAAACGAATTCCGCCATTAGAATGAACTTTTCCATAGACAGTAGCTTCATTTCCAAAGTTCATGAAACTGTTGGACAGAAAAATATATTCACTCCAAGATGGACGACGAAATCGCACCTGAACAGTTCTTTTTACATTAGGCATTTTATAGGTCCATCCGGTTGCTTTCACCACTATAATTGTCGATCCCGAATTCGGACGGGTAACTTCTATGCTGTATCTTCCAATCCCTTCGTAATCAGCTTCATAGGCTGTTGGCGCACCCAAAACTGTCCCGTTCCAAAAACTTTCAATCTGCTTAGCAGTCTTTCCGGAAGTTTCATGCGCTAAATACCAACGATAGAAATAAACTCCCGATTCTGCTATTTGAAAAGCTTCCTCTCTCTCCACTCGGTTAAAACTGAATTTGAGCTGAGAAGATATATATCCCAACATAGAAACCATAATTATCATAACTGCAGTCATGATTACCAACACATAAGCCAAGGCTGAACCTTTTTTATTGGTTTTCCATTGCTTTGCGTTTGATTGCAATGATTTTTTTTCAAATATTCTTTCCATATATTGGCTTAAAAGTATATATCTTTTTGATTATGATTGCCTATTATAATTACTCGAATTACGAAACTATAAATTACGAAGCTCCACAAATGTTTGCATCTCGATGTTGTCAGGCGCCCGATTAGGATTAATATTGATGTAGAGATGTATCTTGACCATCCTGACAGCTGATACTGATGCCGGCGTAGACATCGGATTGTTAGTTGTATCGCCTGGATAATCCTGATTATAATATTCAAATATTGGATTACTAGCGTCATTTATAATATGGTTAGCAATAATAACGACGCTTTCATCGCCAGAAGCATAGGTTATTGGCATCGTTCCAGTTGGTTCCCTTACTCCCATCAAAACACTTTGCCCGCTTTTATAAAAATGCAGCCTCTCAATTACATCATCCCTGTCATAATCAGAATATAGAACTAGATCATTGTCATTAGCCGATTTAACCGGATAAGATCCGTTGTCCGACTGGCTTGCTCCCCTTATGTATCCCGTAATTTTATTAACTCCCTGAGAAACAGCCATTGCTGACTGCCCCATTTCCAATGTATAGGAGTTGCTTTGCCAGGCCCGCATAAATAAAAGAGCAAAGCCTTCAATGCCAATAGCAAAGATAGCTATTGCTACTAGCGTTTCCACAATAGTCATTGCTTTTTTAAATTCAGATCTTTTTTTAGAATTCATTTTATAAACCAGTTTTGGTTAAAATAATATTTTCCGCTTTCAACTGATTTTCAACAATAGTTAATGTTGAATTTTTTTCATCGAAACCATCCGCTGTAATTTTGTAATTATAATCTCCTCCGAAAAAAACATCTGATGTTGTCGGGAAAAATACCACTCCGTCTGATCCAGTTGTCTGCGTTATATCATATCCCAGACTATTGGTTAATTGGACTTCTGCTCCGGAAACAGGAGGATTATCCGTTTCATTGCTAAAAATTCTCATCATAAGAGATGTAGCATTTTTGCTGGCTAATTTTATCTCAAAATCAAGATTATCATCGGAAAATAAATTAAATGAATCGATTGGATACGCACCTATAACTTCATAAATATCAGTTACGGAAGAAGGCAGGGTTATTGTATATTCACCCGGACTGATTGATCCAAAATCTTTTTCTCCATCGCTTCCCGTTTCAGTGCTTGATTCAAGATTGTAAACAACACTAGAAGTCACTTCTCCGGAAATTTCATCAACTTCATATCCCATTTTTCTCCCCCCCAAAATATCAAAGTCAATGTTTCCCAAAGAGCTCCCCAAATAATCAGAGGTGGACACTTTTAAATTCGCCAACTCGTTCTGAACGATGTTAATAATATTGAGTGATCCCGTCACCACTGAAGCGTGAACATCTATCGGACTGTAGACAGTAGTCGGATAAGGTGGCAGAGTATTAACTGTTTCGTGTCCGGTTTTTTCAAGTGTAATTTCGTATTGCTGGATAGAATCTTTGATCTTATCTCCAATCAGGATAACATTTCCCTCACTATCAGTTTCAACTGTTGTATTGAGACCTGTGCTGGTATTTACCACATGGACAGACGAATCCGGAATCCCCGTTCCCCCCGGTTGATCACTAAAAACATTTATGGAAAGAATTCCGTCTCCGGAATTTGCAACTTCCAGGCCATCAGGAACAAATCGAGAAGAAAATTCGACTGTTTCCATTCTTCCATTCCCTGCATTCCAAGAAACAGTAATAACTACTTTTTTATAATCTCCCGGTATCGCATCAGTCGGATATTCTCCATCGAAGGCATCGTCATCATACAAAACCAGTGTATGCACATGGTATTGTCTGGTATTTTCAATAACATCTTCGTCATCGATAAGGTCTCCGGTTATTGTTCCATCGACCGTTCCAATGTCGCTATAATCAAGATTTCTAATTATTTCCATTCTTTCGTTAGCTATCTCCGTAGCTCCGAGGCGATTTTTTGCATCAGCAATAAGCCGCACCCCAACAGAAAAAATAGAATAGAAGGACACTACTACTAGGACAAAAATAAAAAGCACCACTAAAGCTTCGATAATGGTAAATCCTTTATTGTTTTTTATTTTTGTTTTGGGAAAAAACATAAAAAATAAATTGTTCCGGCATTTTAGAACCTGGAGAATGAGAATCTATTTAATATTTTCCATCAAGCTATACATCGGCTGAAGCATAGACACAGCAAAAACACCAACTGCTGCTCCGATTAATACCATCAAAAACGGCTCGATGATTGAAGACATATTCTTAGTGATTTGGTTTACTTCTTCTTCATAAAATTCGGCTAGTTTCATAAGAACTGATTCTATTTTTCCAGTTTCTTCTCCAACTTCGAACATTTGATAAACCAAAGGAGGAAAAATCTTAGGATAAGATCCTATCACACTGCTAAGATTTACTCCTTTCTGGACCTTTTCAATCCCGTCATTAATGGCTTTTTTAAAAAAGTAATTTCCCAAGGTATCGGAAGTTATTTTTAAGGCTTCTATGACTGAAACTCCACTCTTTAAAAGCGAACTATAAATTCTAGCGAATCTGGCACAATTCACTTTTATGATAATATTATTGATTATGGGCATTTTTATCGCTACGAACCCAAAAAATTTCTTACCCGTTTTTGATCCCCAAAAAATCTTGAAAGAAACAGCCAAAATAACAAACAGCGCCATCACTATTAGGTAATGTTCTCTCATAAAATCACTAGCTGAAATCATAGCTCTGGTCATGACAGGAAGCTCCACATCCATTTCGCTAAAAACTCCCGTAAGCTTAGGAAGAATAAAAGTTAGCATTAAAACTCCAATGCCAAGCATTACCACCAAAATAACCGCAGGATACATCATAGCTCCTCTTACTTTTCCAACAAGATCATGATCCTTTTCGAGTTGTGTCGCCACAATATCCAAAGAATCCTCCAGTGTTCCCCCCGCCTCTCCAACTCGCACCATATTAACAAACAAATCACTGAAGATCTTCGGATATTTCTGAAGAGATTCGCTGAGACTCTTTCCCTTTTGCAATTCTTCATGGATCTCAAGCAAAATTTTTCTAAAATTTTTGTTGCTCGTCTGGACAGATAAGTTTTTTACCGCTTTAGAAATAGGAAGACCGGAAGAAACCATAACACTCAAATTCCTGGCAAAAACCATTTTTTCTTTCAGCGGAACTCCACCAAATATATTAATTGATCCGATTGAATTCTTTTTTTCTTTTTCTCCAATAACTTTTATTGAGGTAACTAAAAATCCCTCACTGCGAAGAGACTGCGCCAGCGCTTTTTCGTCTTTTGCTTCCATCTCCCCTCCTTTGAGTTTTCCGTCAAAATTTTTAGCTGTAAAGATGTATTTTGGCATATAATTATTCCTTAGTTACTCTCAATACCTCCTCGATTGATGTTACTCCCTGGATAGCCTTAAAAAATCCATCTTCTATCATCGTGTTCATTCCTTTTTCTTTTGCTTTTTTCTCTATTGTTTCAGTTGAAGCTGATTCTACGATTAATTTTTCAATATCCATGTCAATATCCAGGACTTCGAATATTCCAACTCTTCCGTGATATCCTTCATTATTGCATTGTTCGCATCCCTTGGGTTTATAAAATTTAATATTCGTCCAATCATCACCTGATTTGATGATGTTTCCAAGTTCCTTGTTTTCCTTTAAATATTTAATAACCTCATCAAGCTCAATGCTATTTTTCAAAGTTTTTATTTCCTTATCAGTCAAAGTATAGGCCACCCGACATTCAGGACAAAGCTTTCTGACTAACCTTTGGGCAATAATGACATTCACCGTAGAGGCAATTAAAAACGGTTCTGCTCCCATATCGATCATTCGGGGAAGTGCTCCGGCTGCGCTATTGGTGTGGAGTGTGGAAAGAACTAAGTGTCCCGTCATAGCTGCCTGAATTGCGATTTCCAAGGTTTCTTTGTCTCGGATCTCTCCGACCATTATTATATCCGGGTCTTGACGCAGAAGTGACCTTAGTGCCGAAGCAAAAGTCATTCCTATTTTGGAATTAACTTGTGTCTGATTAATTCTGGGCATCCTATATTCAACCGGGTCTTCAACGGTGCTGATATTAACTTCCGAAGTATTAATGATATCCATCACGGTATAAAGAGTGGTGGTTTTTCCACTTCCTGTCGGTCCGGTCACCAGAACCATCCCGTTTGGTTTCTTGATATTTCGATGAACAGATTCAAGAGGATTCCCAAAAAGACCCATTTTTTCCAGAGTAAGCCCTTTGGAACTTTCATCCAAAAGACGCATCACTATCTTTTCTCCGTCAAAAACAGGCAAGATACTAACACGCAAAGAAAATTTATAGTTTTCATTTTCAATCTTAAATCTTCCATCTTGAGGCAATCGGTGTTCATCCAATTTCAAGTTAGTCAAAACTTTTATTCTTGCCACTATTCCAGGAAGCACTTCCCTGGGAAGAGTCATCGCATCATGAAGAACGCCATCAATTCGATAACGCACAACCACATCCTTTTCCTCCGGTTCAATATGGATATCACTAGCAGATTGCAAAATTGCATGTTTGAGAAGCGTGTCTATTATTCTTATTACAGGAAGCTCTTGAGCTATTTCTTCAAGATCCTCGTCTTTTTCCGCATCTTGTTCTGTCATTTCCAGAGAACTTTTCTCTATAATATCTCCGAACTCCGCTTTTAAGCTTTTTTCATACTGCCTTATCACAGACTGTATTCCCTCCGAGGTAGTTAAACAGGGAACAATTTTGAGTCCGGTTTTCTTCTTGATGAAATCTATCGTCTGGATATCTTCCGGATTAAGCATCGCTACCTTCAAATCTTTTCCTGTTTTTTCAAAAGCGACAATATTATATTTTTTGGCGATTGGTTCGGGGACAATCTGGAGAACATCTGGAGAAATCAAGCTTTTTACCAGATCGACAAAAGGAATCCCGAGAATGTAAGCATAAAGCTTTCGAAGATTAAAATCATCAATAAGTTTTTTTTCCAAAAGCAAATTTCCCAACTGTTTTCCTTCTTTGGTTGATTCCTGATAAGCTTCCTCGAGTTTACTTTTGTCTATGAGGCTAGAGTCCAAAATGAACTCTCGTAGACGCTCGTTGTCAATTCTCATTTTATTTTTATTTTTCTTGTCCCCCACCACCTTTACTCAAAAGCTGATCAACAAAAGTTCTTGCAATTAAAGAAAAAGTGGTGGGGGGTAAAAATTAAATATTCAAAACCTCTTTTATTTTCTTGGTAACTTCTTCCAGCTTATAATCCGCTTTTATAAGATAAGTAGTGGCTCCTAAATCCAAAGCTTTTTGCACATCATTCAGGCTTCCTAAATTTGTTAAAAGAATTATTGGAATTTTTTTTGTGTTCTCATCTGCCTTCATTGCCTTTAATACTTCGTATCCATCCATTTTAGGCAAAACGATATCCAAAAGAATCAGATCCGGTTTTTTCTCTTTTCCGATTTTTACCCCTTCTTCCCCATCTAAAGCACTCATCGTTTCAAATCCCTCTGCGGTCAAAAATTCCAAAAGCGCTTTCTGGAGAATGCTATCATCTTCAATAATTAATATTTTCTTTTTTTCCATAAAAATAAATTCGAATAAACCCCGAATTTTTATCCTCCATGCTTCCAAATATAAATTCGCGATAATTCGTATTAAATTAGTTTTAATTAGCAATTTGCATCTTTTTTATTCGGCAAACAAAACCAAAAATCCGATCCTATCCCCTCGATTGATTTAAACCACATCTTTCCTCCCATTTGTTCAATGATATTTTTACTGATATAGAGACCAAGCCCTGTTCCATCGGTCTGATATTTTACCGCATTATTGCTCCTAAAAAACTTCTGAAAAACTTTATCCTGCTGACTATCTGGAATTCCGACACCGTTGTCTTTCACATAAACATTAATTTTGTCATCCTCCTCTTCGACTTTAATTTCCACAAATCCCTTTTTTTCAATATATTTTACTGCATTGGAGATAAGATTATCAATAACTACCGCGATCCTCTTTTTGTCTCCGATAATCTCTGAAAGCTTTTCTGGCTTTATAACATTAATTTCAACATTGCTAGCCTTAGCTAGAATCTTATTGTTTTCAACCACACTGTCTATTACTTCAAGCAGATTCATTTTTTCCTTATTCAATGCCAATTTTCCTTGATCAATTCTGGCTACATCCAAGAGATCATTAACTAGACGCGCCATTGTCTCCTGGGATTGCCTAATGGTATTGGCTATTTCCAACTGCTTTGCGTTAAGTCCGGCCTTATTCTTAGAAAGAAGCAATTCCAGCTCCCAATTCATCTGAGAAAGAGGGGTTTTTAGCTGATGTGACGCGATAGTAACAAACTCTGACTTTATTTTATTTGCCCGAGCTATTTGTTCTATGCTTTTAATCAAGGAATTCCCAATAGAAAAAATCACCACGACTACTATGCTTTCACTTACAACAAGGACTTCTGGAGAATCATAAAACTGAGAGATGAAATAGACCACCAACATCATCAGAATGATAAACAACCCCATAAACATAAACAAGAGGCTTGGAGCTTGCCAAACAGATATACCCAAATCTTCCGCTTCTTGTTTTATGTTGAACTTCCGTATGAAACCCATGATTTTTGTTTTTCAGATTAAATTCTCTGCTCTTTTAAAATTATACCATAAAATAAAAAAGCAGGGAACGTTTTCACATTTCCCGCTTTTGAATATCTGCATTATTTTATTTTTCTGCAATAAACCTTACATCATTCCGCCCATTCCCGGCATTCCCGCACCATGACTGCAAGCAGATTTTTCCTCTGGTTTATCGGTTATTGCCGCTTCGGTAGTAAGCAGCATTGAGGCCACCGAAACTGCATTCTCCAGAGCCGTTCTGGTTACCTTAAGTGGGTCGATGATTCCGGCCTTGATCATATCTACTTCAAATTTGTCTTTTCTGGCATCATAACCATAATTTACGCCTTTTTCGGTGATTATTTTATTAAACACCACGGAAGACTCTTTGTTTCCCGCATTGGAAACAATTTGCTTGAGCGGTTCAGACAAAGATTTGACTAAAGTTTCATATCCCGCTCTATATTCATTATTTTCAAAAGAAGTTTCTTTTGCTAAAATCTGAGAAGCTGCCTTAGCCAAAGCCGTTCCTCCTCCGGCCACAATACCTTCTTCTACTGCGGCTTTAGTTGCTGATAGAGCATCTTCCATTTTAGCTTTAATATAATTAAGTTCTGCTTCACTAGCCGCTCCAACTTTGATAACAGCCACTCCTCCAGAAAGTTTAGCCATTCTTTTTTTAAGTTTTTCTTTCTCATAATCGCTAGTTACTTTCTCTACCTGAAGCCTGATCTGCTCGACTCTCTCGTCAATCTCTTTCTTCTTTCCTTTCCCTCCAACAATTATAGTATCATCTTTAGTAGAAATTATTTTTTGGGCTTTTCCAAGCATAGAAATTTCTACCTTGTCTAACTTCATTCCTTTTTCTTCGCTCACTACCTGCGCTCCGGTAAGTATTGCGATATCTTCCAGCATTTGTTTTCGATTATCACCGAATTCCGGCGCCTTGATAGCCAAGACATTAAGCACTCCTCTAAGCTTATTGACAACTAAAGTTGCCAAAGCTTCTCCTTCCACTTCTTCGGCAATAATTACCATCTCCTTCTTTCCCTGACCGGCTACCTTTTCCAAAACTGGCAAAATCTCAGCAATAGAAGAGATTTTTTTATCAGTAATCAGAATATATGGTTCTTTGATTTCCGCCGTTTGATCCTCAGTGTTGGTAATCATATAAGGAGAAATATATCCTTTGTCGAAATTCATTCCCTTGACTATCTCCTTGGAAAGTCCAAAAGTCTGGGAATCCTCAACGGTAATTACGCCATCATTTCCCACTTCTTGCATTACATCGGCAATCATTTTCCCCATTTCCTCTGATTCAGCTGAAATTGTCGCTACTTGGGAAATTTCCTCCCTGGAACTGATTTTCTTGGAATTTTTCTGGAGAATTTTAATTATTTCATCTTTAGCTTTTTCCATTCCCTGTCTGATTCCGATTGGGCTAATTCCGGTTTCCACAAATTTGAGTCCCTCCCGAACCAAAGCCTGCGCAATCACAGTTGAAGTAGTGGTTCCGTCTCCGGCTGCATCGTTGGTTTTGTCAGCCACTTCTTTAATCAAAGATGCTCCGATATTTTCAAATTTATCTTCCAGTTCAATTTCTTTAGCAATTGTCACTCCATCATTAGTAATGGTCGGCGAACCAAAGCCTCTATCTAAAATTACATTCCTTCCCTTGGGACCGAGCGTAGTTTTAACCGTATCAGCCACCTTATCAAAACCGGCTTTAATCTTTTTTCGCGCTTCTGCGCTGTATTCTATTTGCTTTGCCATTTTTGTTCCCGACTTGGTCGGGACTACAAAAATGAGCATCCCGCACCAATTCTTTTATTAATAATTATATATGCATAGAACTAAGCCGCATCCGCCTCGGATAAGGCGTATTCCGTAATGCTAATAATCAAATTGCTACTAGCAAAATTTGGAATTGGTGCGGGATAGCCCACAATGTCTATTGCTAATTATTACACTTACCTTAGGCAATAAATTTAAACAATTTAGCAATCTACTCGATAGACTGCTAATACATTCTAGAAAATATTTTGTTTTATGTCAACTCGCTAAATCTTAAATTCCATCACATCACCATCTTTGACAATATATTCCTTCCCTTCCGTTCGGAGCCAACCTAATTCCCTGGCCTTTGGCCAAGAACCAGCCTCCAGTAATTTATCCCAAAAAATCACATCCGCCCGAATGAATCGATCCTTAAAATCATTATGAATAGCTGCTCCGGCTTCCGGTGCAGTTGAACCATTTTTAATGGTCCAGGCTCGGCTTTCGTCTTCCCCGGTAGTCAAAAAAGTAATTAAGCCAAGAAGCTTATATGATTCCAGAATAAGCTTACTGATATTGCTTTGCAGTTCCATCTCTTTAATTTCTTCGCTGGACATTTCGTTTAATTCTTCTTCGATTTTGATATCCAATTTTACATGCGGCTTATTTTCTAATTCATCTGATAATCTTTCATTAACATCAGAAACATTATATACAAATAGAAATGGCTTCATTGTAAGTAGCGAAAGTTCTTTCACGGCGATTTCCGTATATTCATTTTTGAGATCCAACTCAGTTTGATTGGCCAATTTTCCTTCTTCCAGAGTTTTTCTGATTTTTTCCGCTACTGCCAATTTAGCAATAGATTCCTTGTTGTTCCCCCGCGCTTCTTTTTCCAATTTTTCTATTCTTTTTTTAACCGTTTCTAAATCAGCTATTATTAGTTCCGTGCCTATGATTTCAATATCTTCTACCGGATTGATGCGATTATAGACATGGGTAATATTGGAATTTTCAAATATCCTCACAACCTGGACAATGGCATCCACTTCGCGGATATGCGATAAAAATTTGTTTCCCAACCCCTCTCCGACACTGGCGCCTTTTACCAATCCGGCAATGTCGACAAACTCCACAATCGCCGGAACCACTTTTTTGCTTTTCGACATTTCGGCTAACTTTTCCAAGCGAAAATCGGGAACTTTCACGATTCCCACATTCGGTTCAATGGTGCAAAAAGGATAATTATTAATATCCACCTGATTTCTGGTCAGTGCTTTAAACAGGGTAGATTTTCCAACATTCGGCAAGCCGACTATTCCAATTTTCATAACTTATATATTCATTAGATATTTTAAATAAATCAGAAGTGGGAATATATTCTAGTAATCAAGTATTATCGTTCTTTTTTCTCTTCCTTTTTTTGTTCTGAGGTATTTTCAGCGTTTTCCTGATCTTTGTTCTCGTCATTCTCCTCGTCTTTGAATTTGTAATATACCTTATTTTCCGCTCGAAGGTCAATATACTCCAATTTACCCTTGTCTTTGTCTACCATTTCTTTTTCTAAGAATGTTTTGAAAGTTTGAATGCTGTTCTCCATTGGCAAACTAGTGGAAAAGAATATCTCCCATCCATCTTCAACTCTAACCCTAACCTCCTCTGCTATTCTGGATCCTACGTGATATTCATTGCTTATCTTTATTCCCGTTTCCCTATCAAGTTCATCTTTAAGAGCCATAATAAATTCCATATATTCTTCATCTAAAACTTTTTCCCCTATAGCCACAGATTTTCCACTATTATCAACTATGCTAAGCAAATTATTTTGCTTTATTTCGTCAGATTCAAAATCCGTCCACGTATAGGCATATCCATTTTCGTCAATGATATAACACGGACCGGCGCTGCACCAGACCAATAGTGCTTTCCTTTCGACAATCTTAACTACTATCCCGTCCGGAAAAATTTTCTTGACTTCAACCTTGCTTATCTTCTTAAAGCTATCCGAAACCTCCCCGTCTATTCTGTTTCTTGAAATCAAAATAAGATTATTTTTAGGGATGAAATAAAAATATTTTCCGGAAAAGCTTTCGCTTATTTTGTTATAGACATCTTTATATTTTAATTCCACAATTCCTTCTAGGGATATTCTTTTTATTTCCAGAAAGGAAGAGAAAAAAAGAATATATGCAGTTGCTCCCACAAAAACAAGAAAAAGAAGCCGAAAAAGCATTTTGGAAAAAACAGGATTTGGCGTCTTTTTTTCTTTTTTTTCAAAAAAACTCCTGCGCTTTCTTGGCGCCCGGAGTTCAAGTTCTATTCTTTTGTTTTTTTTCTTACTCCAAAACATTTAACCTGATAAATAAGATTTTGAATAAATTCAAAATCTAAATTTTAAATTTTTAATACGCCCTGTCTGGATAAAAAATTTAAAATTTTATTTAACAGGGTGAATATTTTTCGAAAATTATAAAGATGCAATCAAATTTCCAAGAATAAATTTTCAATAGCTAATCTGGTATTAACATTGGTATTTTTCATTGTTTTTAAAGCATTATCTATTTTTTCAATCGTTTTAAAGCTAAAAAAGCCATTACTCAAACCCCTTTTTCTTGATTCCAACCGGATTATCCACATCCAAAACTCCAGTTTTCCAAAGGTTTCTGTCGGATTAGCAGACATCTTTTCAGCCAAGCTAAATCTTTCATTGATTCCTAAAGAGGAAAATTCGGAAAGTTCTTCAAAATCCTTCTTTCTGGCATTAAATTCTTCTTTGTTTTCTTTCATCTTTAGCGCTAATCCCGGACGACCCATTGAAAATTCAATTATTTCCTTGTTTTTCTCATCCTCTAGCATTTTTTCCATTTCTTCAATATCTGCCAAGAAAAAATTAATCTTCTGACATCTGGATTTGATCGTAGAAATAATTACCGAATCATCATGGGTAACCAAAATTATCACCGATGTTTCATTTGGTTCTTCAAGTGATTTTAACAAGGCATTCTGAGCAGAAACAGTCATCCTGTGAGCATTATTTATAATCAGGACTTTCTTCTTTTTGTTATACGGAAACATAATTAAATCATTTTGCGCTTCTCTTATTTTTTCTATCTTAATGTCTTTTTCTTTTTTTATTCCCCTTTTTTCTTCAACTTCCGGCTCAACAACAATCAGATCAAAAAATTCATTGTTATTTTCAAATTCTTTGTCTTTTCCAATCATCGGCACATTGAGATCAATGTTGTTTTTCCCGAAAATCAAAAAGCTGGCAAAAAGTTTCGCCAAAGTAAATTTTCCCACGCTTTCCGGTCCAGAAAAAAGATAGGCTTGGCTCAGCTTGCCTCTTTCTATGGATTTCTCCAACAATTTTATCGCTTTGGCGTTTCCAATAAACTTCATATCCATTATTTTATTGTTTTCTCCATAAATTCACCCAGTTCCCTCACAAACCTTTCTTTTGAAAATTCCTTTGCCCTGTTTGTCATATCTTCGCTTTTATAATCGTTTTCTTTCGCGATAAACCTTCTCACTCCATCTGCCAAAACTTCCGGAGTTTGAGCATTAAAAAACTCTCCCGTTTTTCCTTCTTCCACAATTTCCAGCGCCCCTCCTTTTTTATAGGCAATTACCGGAACTCCATGCCCTATCGCTTCGACCATTGTCAAACCAAAATCATCATCCGCCGGAAAAATGAAAGCTCTGGCATTAGCATAATATTCTGACAATTTCTGATCATCCACAAATCCAAGTATTTTGATATTATCCTTGGCTATTTTCTGGAGATGTTTCTTTTGTTTCCCTTCTCCGATTATTACCAAGGGAAGCCCTAGCTTATTAAAAGCCTCGACGGCTAGATCAACCTTTTTGTATGGCGACAGCCGAGAAACGATCAAGAAATATTTATTGTCATTCTGAGCGCCACACGAAGAATCTCGATCAAAATTCCTTATTTCACTCGGAATGATAGTATCATAGACAGGCGGATAGATTACCATGCTTTCTCTCCTGTAATATTTCTTGATTCTTTCCTGCGTATATTTTGAATTGGCAATCAGATAATCCGGCCTTTCCGAAGCTAGCTTGTCCCACATCCGCACATAACTTAGCAAAATTCGCGTCAAAAAGCATCTTTTCTTTTCTTCCTTCAGATATTTTTCGTTATAATCCCAGACGAATCTCATGGGGGAATGGAGATAGGAAATATGAATCGTATTCAAGCGCGTCACAATTCCCTTCGACCAGGCTCCGGTTGATGAAATTA
Organism: uncultured Bdellovibrionales bacterium; assembly: GCA_964641975.1. Taxonomy (GTDB): domain Bacteria; phylum Patescibacteriota; class Minisyncoccia; order Moranbacterales; family JAKLHP01; genus JAKLHP01. The sequence goes on from CAZXKY010000011.1 coordinate 16,173, forward strand.
CCAGATCAAATTCCCGAAGATCAAATGTTTCCGGAATAATCATAAAGAATGGCAACAACCAGCGATATCTTTTTTTTAGGAATTTCGGAAATTTCTGGAGATAGGAGGTTCTAATTTCCCGCTTTGCAAATTTGTCTCCTATTTTATCTTTGTCATACAGTAAAGTATAAATCGGCGCCCCTGGGAACATCTCAGAAAGCACTTCCAAAACCCTCTCCGCTCCACCGTATTGAACCAGAAAGTCATGAATAATAGCTACTTTTAAATCTTGACTTTTTTTTATGTTAGTCATATATTAATACAAAATAAAAATGTTTCAAAAATTTAGTTCTTCAGGAGGAGAGTTATGATAGAAGAGAGCATGATTCAAATGACAGTTAACTTCGAACATGCAACATTGAAACAAGTTTTATTACTTGAAAATGCAGGTTTCCCAGTAAGGAATCAAGCTATCAGCGATGAAAAGGAGCGCCCGGATAAGCTGGTAGGTAAAACCCTGCTCAATGGAAGTGTATTTGTCAGTAGCTGGAGAATAGAGGATTTTTTCAAGATTATCAAGAACTTTAATTCAAGATAACAAGATTATGTCTTCTATTATAGAGCCGATCCACTATCAACTAGGATTGGCTCTTTTTTTATTTTCAATAATTCAACTGGTCAGTAATTTGCTAATTTCCTCTGAACATTTCTCCCAGCTGAATCTTTTTACATTTTCAAAACCTCTTTTTATTATATCATTTTTCAGGATTTCATCTGAAATCAGCTTGAAAGCTGCCTCGGCAATTTCCTCTGGTTTATTAGGATCTACTAAAATTGCCGAGGAACCGGCTATTTCTGGCATCGAAGAAATATTTGAAGTCACGACCGGAATTCCAGCTATTTGCGCCTCCAAAATCGGAAGCCCAAATCCCTCATAGAAACTGGGGAAGAGAAAGATCCCTGCCTTCCTTAGCAATTCAAACTTTTCCTCTTCCCCGACAAATCCCTTAAAAATAATTTCTTCCTTGAACTTTGAACTTTGAACTTTGAACTTTATGCTGTCATATCCATATCCGGAATTTCCAGCTAAAATAAGTTTATGTGGAATTTTATTTTTTTCCTTTAAAATCTCAAAGGCTTCAATAATGCCCAGAATATTTTTTCGCTCTTCCAATCTTCCGATAAATAGCAAATACGAATCATCTTTATTCTCAATGCTTTTATTTTGATTTAAATTTGTGCCTTCGTATATTACCTTGATTTTTTCTTCTGGAACTTTATACAAATTTATTAAGTCCTTTTTTGTGTTTTTTGAAACAGCAATAATCTTTTTCGACCACTTACAGGAATTTTTAATCACTAGCCGCATATAAACTCTTTCCCAAAAAGAATAAGCTTTCGGACAAAATTCATATTCCAATCCATGAACAGTTACAATTGTATTTTCAGGATGAATAATTGGAACCGTATGCGCCGGAATAAAAAGAGTATCGACAGGATGAAACAACAGTTCCAGAGACAAACCGACTTGTGTCCATAGATAGGGCCATTTTATGGCTTTAATCTTCCAATTGTTTGGCAATTTAAAATCTGCTTTTTGATTTTTGCGAATATACAAAACAACCTGATGTTCCTTTAATTCATTCATCAGGCTTTTAATTACTTGGTAAGAATATTCTTCAATGCCAGTGCGATTTCGAACAAAGGCCCTTGAAGCGTCAATTCCTATAACCATAAGTTATTTCGTAATCATTATCGTTCTTTTGTAAGTTTCCAGATTATCCAGCGCGATTCCAATTCCTTTGATTACACAAAAAAGCGGATCGTCTGCCACATAGCAAGGAACACCAATGGTTCTGGTAATAAGCTGATCAAGATTTCGCAGCAACGCTCCTCCGCCAGAAAGAACCATTCCCTTGTCTATCACATCCGCTGCAAGTTCCGGAGGAGTTTCTTGAAAAACTTTTTTGATGGCATTAATAACCTCTCGCAGTTCGTCCTGCATCGCCTCGGTTATTTCATTAGAAGATACTTTGATAATTTTCGGAAGCCCACCCATCAGATCTCTTCCTCGAATTTCCATATACTCCTCTTTCACCTGGGCAACAGCTGAACCGATAGCAATTTTGACCTCTTCCGCAGTTCTTTCTCCAATAACTAAACCAGATTTTCTTTTTATATAATCTGAAATAGCCTGATCAAATTTGTTTCCCCCGACTCTAGCGCTATGCGCTGCTACGATTCCACCCAAGGAAATAACGGCGATTTCGGAAGTTCCGCCACCAATATCGATAATGATATTCCCCTGAGAATTGTGAACAGTAATTCCCGCTCCAATTGCCGCCAAAAGCGGCTCTTTTACGACATAAGCCGATTTAGCCCCCGCTTTTAAAGCTGCATTAACCACCGCCCGTCTTTCGGTTGAAGTAACTCCGGCTGGAATAGAAATCATCACTTCCGGCTTGAAAAATCTTACTTTTCCGCTCACTTTGTTAATAAAATATTTGAGCATTGCTTCTGTAACGCGATAGTCAGCGATTACCCCATCTTTAAGCGGACGGCTGGCAACAATGCTGTCAGGAGTCCTTCCAAGCATTTCTTTGGCTTCATTTCCTACTGCCAATATTCTATTCTCAGGCATAGAAACCGCCACTACCGATGGCTCATTAACAACCACACCCTTGCCCGGAACAAAAACCAGAGTATTTGCAGTGCCAAGATCAATTCCTATTTTTCGTATAAACATAAACTAAAAAATTTTAAAGGCTAAATTTTAAATTTTAAATGAAATCCAAAATGAAAAAATTAGATATTTGAAACTAATTTAAACTTTATCAATCCGAAATTCTCCTTATATCCGCTCCCAGTTTCGACAATCGCTCTTCTATCCTTTCATATCCCCTGTCTACCTGATAAATTTCCCTGATGACAGTTTTGCCTTCCGCTACCAAAGCAGCGATTATAAGCGATGCTCCGGCGCGAAGATCAAAACTGATAATAGTTTCTCCTCTAAGCTTTGTCGACCCTTCAATGATGGCTCGATGGACATCCAAGGCTTTAGCTTTAGCTCCCATTTTTCTGATTTCAGGAATATAATTAAATCTTCCTTCATACAAAGAATCGTGGATAAAAGTTTCTCCTTCTGCTTGAGTCGCCAAAACTCCAAAAGGAGCCTGGACATCAGTTGGAATCCCAGGATAGGGACGAGTATCAACCTTGGAAACCGCTTTGATCTTTTTCGGAGGAATAACTTGAATCTGATTTTTCCCTATTTTAAAATCAGCTCCAAATTCCCTAAGTTTTTCCAGAACCAAATCCAGATTATTTTCCCTGGCATTTTTAACAACAATGGGACTTTTGGTCGCTACTCCCATAATCAAAAACGTTGCTGCTTCATTGGCATCCGGGATAATATCATGCTTTGCTCCTCGAAGTTTTTTCGTTCCCCAAATTTCCAAAGTATGCGTTCCGATTCCTTTTATTTTTGCTCCCATTTTTACCAAAAAATTAGCCAAATCTTCAACATGAGGTTCCGCTGCCGCAATTTTGATTATTGTTTTTCCAGGAATAGAAGCTGCCAGCATCATCGCATTTTCAGTTCCGGTAACAGAAAACTCCTTAAGGACTATTGAATTACTATGCCTGTTTCTTGCATCAACTTCATAACAATCTATTTTTTCGTCCTTCTTGTCTAATTTTTTATCCCTTATTTTGACTCCCATCTTTGAAAGCGCATCAAAATGAGTGTCTAATGGTCTTGCCCCGATAACACATCCTCCCGGATAAGGAATCTTGAAGCTATCGAGCCGTCCCGAAAGAGCGCCTAAAAGAAAAATTGAAGAGCGAAGCCTCTTCACCGCCTTCAAGTCTAATTTTGAAGCATCAATATTCTTGGCTTCGATTTCGACTTTTCTTTTTCCGATCCAGGAAACCTTTACTCCCAAACTTTCTAAAATTTCAATCATCCGAAAAACATCCTCAATTAGAGGAATATTGGAAATAACACATTTTTCTTTAGTTAGAAGGCAGGCAGCCAAAATGGGAGTAGTCGCATTCTTAGACCCCCTTACTTCAATCTCTCCTTTCAACTTTTTCCCGCCAATAATCTCAAAATATTCCATAAAACAGGCTTAAATTTGTTAATTTAATACCCTTGTAGTATATTCCATTCACCGTATTTTTTCAAGCCTGAAAAAAGATAATTGAGCCAAGCAAAAATCCCGATCGAGTCGGGATTGAATTTGCTATTGAGTTCTCCTCTTGGG
>CAZXKY010000012.1:0-15869 GCA_964641975.1 uncultured Bdellovibrionales bacterium
ATTTTAATTTTTCATCACGTTTATTTATCTCAAGCCAATCATTATTATTTCCAATTTTTTCTTTAACTCTAAAAAATACAACGATTACATAAACCGTTATTGGCACCCACAAGGGAATCGTATTGAATGAAGAAAAAATAAATAATAATAGAATTGTTAGCCACACGAGATATATCATATTTTTCTAGATTGAAGAAGATATTTATTCTTTTATTCTTTCTTCCTCAATTTCATCTGCTTGTTTTCCCATTTTATACAGAAGCACTGCCAGTTTTCTAGTTGAAAGACCTCCATTCTTTATCTTAACCATTTCTTCTGGGTGTGTTTCATTCCTTGGGTCATCCATCCTGAACTCTTGCAAAGGGTTTAATTTTGCGTTTCTCTCAAGTAAATTTCTAAAATAAGTTCCTTTATCTCTTCCACGATAAATTATTACTGCCAGCAAGACTATTATTATAGTCAAAAGTAAATAAATCATTTGATTTTTATTAAATTTAATATATTAACTATTTAATTAACTCATCGATACTCACATCAAGTGCTTTGGAAATTTTATTGAGTGTATCAAGTGTTGGATTTTGATTTTTCTATCTCAATTTTACGCTTAATCTTATAAAAAATCAAAAACAGCCACTTATAAGGCTGTTTCTGAAGTTCTGAGCGGGTAGGGGGAATCGAACCCCCCTCCTCAGCTTGGAAGGCTGATATAATAGCCACTATACGACACCCGCATATCCTCAAAACCAAACAAATAAAATTATACCCAGTAAAAAATATTTTGTCCAGTCTGGATTTCGCATGATTGACAAAACAACATTCTGAGAGTATGATTAACTTCGGTGCAATTAAAAATAATTCAATAAACAGAGGAGGAATAAATTGAAATGGAAAAAATATTTTATTGTTTGATAAAGTATTTTTTATTTGCAATTTGCTTGAAATCTCAAACAAAAAATTATGGAAGAATTTGAAATCATCAAGAAACTTGAGTATTTAATTACTTTTCAAAATGAGTGTCTACATAAGAGAGATTTTAAAAACTTCGATAAAACCGAGAATGAAATAAAGAAAATCGAAAAAACCTTGATAGATTTAAATAAAAAGGCCAAAAATTTGGAAGACGTTAAAATAAAAAATATTCTCAATTCCCTTGAATCAGTATCTAGCTACTAAGAATATTTAAATATAACAAAAGACCCGCCATGGGTCTTTTGTTATATTTAAGGACATTCTTACTATTCGATGCAACAATCAATCGCTTTTTTAACCAATTCTCCTAATTTTCCCATAAAACCAGTCTTTTCTTCGTCATGTTTATTCAAGGCTTTTTCATCTATTTTTTTTATGTCTTTGGTATCCACAAGTTTCATATTTACCGCCCAGAATAGGCAATAAAGATTATAGGATTTGTTAAATAAGTCTTGTGCTTCTTCCTTGTTTCCCATTTTATGCTGTTTTGTCCCCACTTCCATGAGTCTCATTGAAGCTGCTAATAGATGTTTGGAAATACACCAGACCTCCCCTTCATATTCCTTGATTATTTTTCGAAGCAATTCTCCCCGCATAGCCCTAACTTCCTGCAGGAGATCATAATATTCACTTTTTCCGGTTTTTTGGGCAGTGAAAAAAAAGTGCTCTTCAATGCTGACCAGATTCATAATAGCAAGAGAAAGATCCTGATCGGAAGATAAGTCCATCTTGTCCTGTTTTTTCATCTGATCAACTTTTTCGATAAGTTCATTGACATTCTTTATTGAAGGTTCCATATTTTTTAACTTCTAGTTATAAAATAAATAATATTTTCTTCACTTGTTCGGAAATGATTGAAATCATTTCGCTCACTTCGTTAGAAAATAAAAAATTGCACTAAAAATTGCCAAAAATCCGACTGGCATTGCTACTTTTTGAAAAGGAAAATAAGGCTTGTCATTGTTTTCTTTTTTCATCTCTTCATACCACCAAACACTCCCTAGAAAAACTAAGCTCCCCACGATTATTCCAAATAAAAGCTTATCTACGCCTAAAATCTTATTAAAATAATGCCCCATTATTCCCTTCCAATAGAGGGGAATAATTATTATCAAATAGTAACTCAAAGTGATTAAAATTTTTCTCCCTTTAAATTTATAGTTTTTCTCATTCATCCAATTGATCGTCCAGATTGTAATAGAAACAAGAAGCGCTCCGATCCAAATTCCAGTTATTACATCGTCAATCCCTAGCCATCTGGAAAAACCCACCCCCGCTCCAACTGCCAAAGTGCAAATTGGACAAATAGCCAAAGCTGTTTTAGCGGAAAGCAGAACTGCAGTAATCATTAAAAATGATAATTTTTTCATAATTTATTGTTAAATACCGGATTTGTTTTTCAAAAAGTCAATAATATCCGCATCCCCAATTAGACATCTTGAACCATCCCAAAAAAATGGGACACCCAGATTTTTTTCTGAAAGTCCGCAACTTTTCGCTCTTTCTATCATAAGCTGCGTGTTTTCCTTGCTTTTCCAAACTTCCAATTTTTCAAATTTCACTTTTTCTTCCACGCTTTTATTTTCTTCAAGAAATTTTTCAACATTTACGCAATGAGGACAACCTTGCCCATAAAAAAAGATCATCTCACTACTATTAATTGTCCTCTGAGCTTCTTCTTTTTTATTTTTAAAGATAAGAAATGAAGTTAATCCCAAAACAATAATAGCCAAAACAACCATTAATATCTTCTTATTCATATGCTTGCTGAAAATTTAATTACCAGATAATTGTAATCTTTTTTTTGCTTTTTAGCAATATTGCTCCTGATTCGTTTTTTTGTTAATCTTATCTTATGTCAAGGTTTTACAAAATATTAATCTTCATCTTGTTTTTGCTGATTTTAGGAGCGCTTTTTCTTTATTTTTCACCCGCTTCGACAAAAGAAATAAAAATTGAAGAAAAAGAAGAATTGCCATCCGAAAACAGCATCGAACTAGACAAAAAAGAAGCCCCTTCCAGTTATAATAAAACTAATGAAATTATTAAAAAAAATGCTGAACCGGCAGCAGAAGGAAAAACAAGCGAAACTACAGAAAACAAAAAACCCTCAGATTCATTAAAAATTGTTTCAAAACTAGTATCATGGGGATATTCCAAGCCGCAAAATTCAAGAACCATAGATACAATCATACTCCATTCATCCTACAATGCTCTTGGCGGAGACAAATATAATTTGGCAAAATTAATTGAAGAATACAAGGAATATGGAGTCTCTCCGCACTACCTCATTGACAGAGAGGGCAGTGTTTATCAGCTTGTGAATGATAAAAATATCGCTTATCATGCCGGAGAAAGCAAAATGCCGGATGGAAGGACTAATGTAAATAATTTTTCTCTGGGAGTAGAAATAATGAACACGGAAAGTTCCAAGCCGACAGAAAAACAGTATCAATCACTAACCAAATTAATAGCTCATATTAAAAATAACCATAAAATTAAAAGCATCTTGGGACACAATCAAATTGCTCCGGGAAGGAAAACTGACCCGTGGAATTTTGATTGGAAAGAATTATGATTCTAGAAATTGTTTTAACCAAAGAAGATATCCACATTTTACTGAAAAACAAAAACAGTCTGATTGACAAGATCATTTCAAAAGAAATAAACAATCTATCTGATGCGCTTTTGAGAGAATTGGATAATATTATCAGAAGAAATAAGCTATCAAAAAATCAGATTAAAAACATTTCAGTAAAAAGCGAGCTTCCCGATTCATATACTTCTACCCGCATTGCAAAAAGTATCGTGAAATCCTTTGTTTTTGCCAAAAAAACGGCATAGACACTTTTGAAAAATATGCTATAATTTAGACAACCTTATCTTGTTAAACAAAAAAGTGAAAATAAAAAAAATAAGAATAACTTTATTGGTTTTTTCAGGGCTTATTATCTTGAGTTTTGCTCTTTTTTCTGTAGCTCAAGAAAACTCTTCCAGTAAAAATATCTTTCAGGACTCGGATGGAGATAATCTAAGCAACGAGGAAGAACTATCCTATGGAACTGATCCATATAATTCCGATACTGATGGAGATGGATATACCGATTTTATTGAAATAAATAGCGGATATGACCCTTTGAAACATGCTCCGGGAGACAAAATAGTAAATAATTCTACAGCTAACCAGGTAGCCGGGACATCCACTGAAAAAAAAGGAGTTGAAAATGCTAGTGATAAAAATCTTACAGAAGAGTTATCGGAAAAAACTGCCGCTTTGATAAATCAAAGCCAATCGGAGAATAAAGAAATAGGTGTAGACGACTTAGATGAAATAATAAATCAGACCATGGGGGAAGAAATAACCTTTGAAAATCTTCCGGAAATCGATGAAGATACGATTAAAATATTAAATCAGGACTATTCAAATTTGTCAGAAGAAGCAAGAGACGAAAAAGAAAAGGAGGATGCGACTCAATATTTAACTGCTGTCGGCTATATCATTGTAACAAATTCTCCGCAATCAATTGGAACAGAAGAAGATGTTTCAAGCTTCCAAAATGAAATCCTTTCTTATGTTAGTGAGTTTTCAAATGATACCAGCACTATTCCTGAATATTTTAACGATCTTGCAGACAAAGGAGAATCGATGCTGGATCAGCTAAAAGATATCGAAGTGCCAGAATCCCTTCTTGAATATCATGTCAAAGGTTTGCAATTGGCAAATTATGCAATTTCACTCAAAGATCAACATGAAGATACTTCTGAAGATCCTGTTTCTACGGCCATATATCTTTCCAAAGGCTATAATTTATTGGCTTTGACCCAATCACTTTTTCAAGAAACAAAAGATAAAATTGAAGAATTAGGCATCGATAATCTCCCAATAAATTTAAACTAAGATGTTAAAAATAAAAATAATAATTCTATTCTTATCAATACTATTCTTTCCAGCGCCATCCCATGCAGGATGGATGCCAGACTTTGCCGGTAATGCATTCGGAGTAACGATGGATCACATGCTCCAAACAATTAAAGATGCCTCCGTTGCAGCCTTAAAACAAGAAGCTGCGCAAACCATAAACCAAACTGTGAGCAATGTCATATCTCAAGGAACCGGAACGGGTGCAATGTTTATAACTAATTGGGAAAATTTTCTTATTAATCAACCGCAGAGAAAAACCGAACTTTATATGAATGATTTTTTTTCCAATCTTTCCCGAGGAAGAAATCCGATTGATTATTCGAGAAATTTAAACCTTTTCGGATCGGCAAATAATAATCAAAAAGTTGCCGGTGCCAGTACAATGAGAGAAGGTGTGGTTAAGGGTGATTATGTTACCACCAACAATACTTTGCCCGAAGGATGGACCTGGACAAATTATGACAAGACTCTCGAGCAAGGAGCCAGAAATATTACTACTGATGCCTCGGTTCCTCTCTGCCCTCAATCAGATTTTTCGGGCATGTTTGACAGCAAGACCTGGGCAGATACCAATATGTTTTTTTCGATTGATACCTGCAATCAGTTTGGATACAACAATGAGGCAACAAGCGAATTTCTGTCATTAACCTCTCAACATGAAATGATTAATGCAGTCCAGGGAATCGCAGGACAAGGATATAAATCTGCAACGCTAGGAGATACTGTAATTACTCCTGCATCAACTATTGCCGCTATTCAGGCTCAGACCGAAGACATTGGAAATAAAATTATTGCCAGCGCAAAAAGTATTCCCGAGGTAATTACCGCTTTAGTCACAAGAATGACAGTGAGAACAATTCAACAGGGAATTGGCCAAGCGGGAAGTTATGCAAGGAGAGAGATCAATAGCAAAACAAGTAATTATTCCCAACAAATAAGAAGCAGCGTTGATCCAAGACAAATCTTCAAGCCATCATATTAGTAAAAACAGGTTGATGGTTCATGAAAAAACCGGCTACGTAGCCGGTTTTATTTGTGGGCTTATGCAGACTCGAACTGCAGACCTCTTCGATGTCAACGAAGCGCTCTAACCAACTGAGCTATAAGCCCCAATCTAGACTTCTTCGGGGGTGGGAATACTTTTTTCAACAATCTCTGCGACATTTTCTTCCACTTTTTCCTCCATTTTTACACTGGCAATTTCCTTAAAAAACAAAAACCAAACCGCCTGATAGAAAACCTGAAAAACAGAATTTACTAAAATCAAAAAAATAATCAGAATAAAACTGCCGAGAGCAACTGTAATAATAACTCCGATTTTAGCCAATATTAGATAGAAAATAATTCCAATCGGCAAAAATATTAATCCGACTGTTAAAAAAGCAATCGCTGTCAAAAAAAACAAAACAATATTTATCGGGATAAAAAACAAAGCCATAATAATACTGGCTAGAATATTCTTTTTAAAGACCTGGTAGCCATTTTCAATTGACGCTTTAATTCCCAAATCGGAAAGAACTAAATAGAAAATTGAATACTTTCCGATAAAACTAGCTAGAATTACCAATGGTATGAAAATCACAACCGCCAAAAAGGCAGACAATATTCCCAAGACCACAGATTTAACATAAAACAAAAATATTGCTGGAAAAGATAAAACAACTAAAAGCGCAAAAATAAAAATTCCTAAAATCAAACCAACAGTTAATATTTTCCAAAAATATTTTTTTCCTTCCCTGAATCCTTCCTTAAAATTTCCGGTTAAATTCTTTTCTATTTTATCCAAAGTTTTAATCAATCCGGCTTTGGATATCAAACTTAAGACAAAAAACGCTAACCCCAACATTACTGCCAAAGCGACAACTATTATAATTATTTGCCAATGCTGATTAATAAAGATTGTAATTTGATCTTCATTTTCTCCCATTTTATTCTTCCACTCGCTGTTTCCCGGAAAATTAAAACTCACTCCCCCGCCTAAAGCTAAAAACAATCCAAACCACCAGAGAAACTTGTTTTTCCAGGTAATTTTCCAAGATTTTTTAATTATTCCCAAGTAATCTACTTTTTTCATTGTTTTCCAATTAATCGGTCAAACTCTTCTTTCTCAATGGTTTCTTTTTCAAGAAGAGTTTCTGCAATATTTTTAAGTATATCGATTTTTTCTTTAATTATTTTTTCCGCATCTTTATAAGCCTCGTCAATAAATCGAGAAACTTCTCCATCTATCGATTGGGCAGTATTTTCTGAATAATTTTTTTCTTCATTGATTTCCTTTCCCAAAAATATCAGCTCTTCTTTTTTCCCAAATGTTCTAGGACCCAATTCGCTCATTCCGTATCTGGTTATCATTTCTCTGGCCATTTGCGTCGCTCTTTCCAAGTCGTTGGAAGCTCCAGTAGTAATATCATCAAATTTAATTTTCTCACTTACATATCCCCCAAGTAAAACTGCAAGCTCATCGACAAAATATGATTTGGAATGAAGCCTTCTGTCTTCTGTTGGGACTGCCATGGTATACCCCCCTGCTTGTCCTCGGGAAATAATTGAAACTTTTTGAACTGGATCGGCATTTTTGAGAAAACTGGCAATCAATGCATGCCCGGCTTCATGATAGGCGATAATTTCTTTTTCTTTTTGATTAATCACTTTGCTTCTTCTTTCCGGACCCAAGATTACCTTCTCAATTGATTCTGTAAGTTCTGTCATTTCAATAATTTTCTTTCCTCTCCTGGCAGAAAGAATAGCTGCTTCATTTTCCAAGTTAGCAAGATCGGCCCCAGAAAAACCCGACGTTCTTTCCGCTATAGTTCTAAGATTTATGTTTTCACTCAAAGGCTTTCCTTTGATGTGTATTTTGAGGATTTCTTCTCTTTCATTTATATCCGGAAGATCAAGCACCACTCGCCTGTCAAATCTTCCTGGTCTCAGTAAGGCTGGATCAAGAACATCCGGCCTATTGGTAGCCGCAATGACAATAACGCTGGTTTCACTTTCAAATCCGTCCATTTCTACTAAAATTTGATTGAGAGTTTGTTCTCTTTCGTCGTGTCCTCCGCCCAATCCTGCTCCTCGATGTCTTCCTACCGCATCAATTTCATCAATAAAAACAATGGCTGGAGCGCTTTTTTTGGCTTGTTTAAATAAATCTCGAACCCGGCTAGCTCCCACCCCAACAAACATTTCCACAAATTCAGATCCGCTAATATTGAAAAAAGGCACTCCGGCTTCTCCTGCTACTGCTTTAGCCATAAGGGTTTTTCCTGTTCCCGGAGATCCCAAAAGCAAGACTCCCTTAGGAATTTTGGCTCCGATCGCCAGAAATTTTTTAGAGTGTTTTAGAAATTCCACAATTTCCTTAAGTTCCTCCTTGGCTTCCTTAGCTCCCGCAACATCAGCAAAAGTTACTCTTTTTCTTTTATCTTTAGGATCAACCATTCTGGCCTTGCTGAGCCCAAAAGAAAGTGCTTGCGAATTACCCCTCTGAGCCTGCCGCATCATAAACCAAATGAAAGCACCGATCAAAATAAACGGGAGCAGGAATGGCAAAATAGCGCTCATCCAAAAGGCAAACGACGATTCTCCTTTAACTGCAACATCTATTTTTTTAAGCTGTTCCGTATCCACTCCATAATTTTTAAGCGATTCTGTTAGAGAAGCTTCTGATTCTTTGGTAGTTTTCTGTTGTTCTCCATCTTGAAGCTCGATCTTCAAAGTGTTGCTTTCGACTTTTATTTGCTTTACTTTTCCATCATTAACCTCATTAACCAACTCGCTTAATCCTATTTCCTTTGTTTTTTGGGATGGAGAATTATACAGAACGAATATTCCCGAAATAAGAAGAAAAACAAGAACGATTATCGATATGTTTTTTATTAACTTTTCCATAGGACATTTTGAAATAATTTTTAAAAAAATTTATTGTTTTAGCATAAACAGCTTATCACCTCTTCGGGTTATTTTCAACCCTTGAAATAAAAACATTTGGCTTTTATTTTTACTACTTTTAATAATCTTTAATATTTCCTCGACGTGTGCCGACTCAATGTTTTTCAAACTTCCCTTCTGGCTTTTTATCGCTTCCAAAATTATTCTCCTTTGAAGCGCCGGATGAAGCTTCAGGATTGAACTTACTTGTATTTCTTTGGCATATTTGGAATATTTTTTTGACAATTCAGAAATCAGGGATACATCATCCGCGATATTCAAAGTGGCATCAGCAATTGTTTTTTTAATATTGGAATTGAAACTCTTTTCCAGATAGGGAATTAGCTTATTTCTGATTTTATTTCGAAAAAATTGATCCCCTTCATTCGTCTTGTCTAACCTGAATTTTATTTTTTCATTTTTCAAATATTCTATGATTTCCTTTCTTGAAACTCCCAAAAGAGGACGAATAATTTTATCATTTTTATATTTCATTCCAGAAAGTCCCTGGAGTCCGGCTCCACGAATAATTCTCATAAGAAAAGTTTCCACTTGGTCGTCTTGATTATGAGCTACTGCAATTAAATCATATCCCAATTCTTTCCTTACTTTTTCAAAAAAATTATAGCGGATATTTCTTAGATTTTCCTCATTAATTTCAGTTTCTTTTATTTTTTCTGATTCCAATACGCTTAAACCAAGCTGATATTTTTCCGCCAATTTTTGAACTAATTCTTCATCTTTCCGGGAATCCTTTCCTCGAAGTCCATAATTTACATGAGCAATATGAATCTCCATCCCACCTTTTTTCTTTGTCTTAGCTAAAATATCCAAAAGACAAACGCTATCGGGACCACCGGAAACACCAATAACAATTCTGCCACCCCTTTCCCAAAGCTGATTCAGATAGACTTCATTTTGAATTTTCTTAATTAGATTTTTCATTAATTTTGGATTTTATAAAATCCATAACCTTTTCAAATACCTCTTCAATAGAAAGATTGGTTGTATCTAGAACGAAATCATAATTTTTTTCCTCTCTTATGTTAATACCGTAATATCTTCGATATCTGTCATCGTCTCTTTCTTTTCTATCTTGAAGATTTTTAATTATTTCCTCTTCAGAAGAAATGTCAATCAATTCATTTTTTCTGTTTTCACTATTAATTTCTTTCAAAATTCTTCGTGCTGCTTCTTGATCGCTAACCTTTAAATAAATCTTCAATGATTTCGGAATAAAATACCAGGCCGTTCGACTTTCTATAATAAACTTGTCATTTTCATTGGAAAGCTTCACAACATAGTCATCCACGGCCTTATCGGCTGAAGAATCATATTTATGTAATTTTTGGAAATCCTCAAGCGTCATGCCTTTTTCTTTTGCCATATCGCGAAAAATCTGTCCTATGTAAAATCTCGAATAACCCAAAGCACCTGAAACTTTTTCAGCAATTGTGCTTTTCCCAGACCCGTGATCTCCATTGAAAGAAATAATCATTTTTTTATTTATAAATTTAATTATTAAATTATGAGGTATTAAATAATTATATTATAGTTATCCCCTAAATACAACTGTTTTAAATATTAAAGAGCTCCCAGTAAATGAGAGCTCTTTTGAAAATAGGCAATTATTTTTTCTTCTTTTTTTCTTCTTTTACCAGCATGAGTCCCATTCGATGTTCCTTGGGCTCAATGGAAAGAATTTTCCAATCATATTCTTCTCCGGCCGTGAGGATTTCTTCCATTTTTTTATCTGGATAGACTTCCCGAAATTCACTCACATGAGCTAGTCCATGGATATCTTTATCTAAATACACAAATGATCCGAAAGGATTAATTTTATCAACTTTTCCCTTAACGGTATCCCCCACTTTATATTTCTTTTCAATTTCACCCCAGGGATCTTGTTTGAGCGCTTTCATTGAAAGGGAAATTCTAGTATCGTCAATTCCAATAATTTGCGCGTCCACTCTGTCTCCTGTTTTTACCACTTCTCTCGGATTATCAATAAGCTGCCAGGCTAATTCTGAAATATGAACCAATCCTTCAAGTTTATCAGCTTCATTCTGGGAATCTTTCTTGGCAGGAGGAAGAAATTTTACAAAAGCTCCAAAATCAACCACTCCGCTTATTTCCCCTTCTACCACGTCTCCCACCTGAAGTTTGGAAACAACTTCTCTTTCTTTTTCGCTTATTGCCGCTTTTTCGCTTACGATAAGCTTTTCTGCTTCCCTGTCAGCATCAATGATTTTCACATGGATTTCCTTGCCGACTAATTTTTTAAGGAGTTCCAAAATTTTATTTTTATCGCCATCTTCTACTCGCGGGTAATGCTCACTAGAAAGCTGAGAAACCGGCAAAAATCCATTGATTCCATTGAGTTCCACTAGAAGTCCTCCGCGATTAGCATCCAATACTTTAGTTGCCACCACGTCCTGAGTATCCTTTTTAGATTCAAGATCATCCCAGGATTTTCCATAAGAAGCTTCTCGGATAGAAAGTTCGATGTATCCATCTTCATTTTCCAGGTCAACCAGGGTGGCGCTTACGACATCGCCCTTTTTAATCTTTCCCAAACTCAGTCCATCCTTTGCCTCTTTTCCCAAAACAATTCCTGTTCCCAGGGGCTCCAAATCCAAAAGGATATAATTAGAAAAAACTTCAATTACTTTTCCTTCTAAAACATCACCGACATTAGGAATCTCGATCGGATTAGCCTCTAAAAGATCTTCCATGGAAGATTTTTTCTCGCTATTCTTCTTTTTTGAGCTTTTAGCAGATTTGTCTTCTCTTATCTTATCCACTTCTTCCGCTAATTTGTCTAAAATATTAGCCATTTCATTATAATCAGCAAGAGCATTAACTTGCCTTGGTTTTTAATAATTAACAATGCTTTTGAAAACAAAAAAACCTATTGAATTAAAAATAGGAATTATTAAGAAATCGGACCGAGATTAAACCATCTCGAATATTCAATTTTCCTAATAATTAACCGTAAAAACAGATTAACACACTAATTTGAATTTGGCAAGAATAATTTTATCTGTCCTTTTTTCTCCATGATCAAAGGGATTTCTTGGAATTCTAGTTTCTTATTTTCTGAATTTATTTTTACCTTAACTGCCAGGCCCTCCACTGTTTCAGCGCTGAAATATTGGTCAAAGATAAAATTTCCCAAAGAATAATAAATTTTCTTTCCTTTATATTCTTCCGCATTCTGAACAACATGAGGATGGGATCCAATGATTAAATCCACTCCGGCATCCACAAAAGAATATGCTATGCTTTTAATCTTGTCACTCGGGATTTTTTCATATTCTTTTCCCCAGTGAGTGTAAGTTACAAGAATATCAACCTTGTCTCTTATGCTCTCTATGTCATTCATTGTTTCTTCTATTTTTCCTCCAAACTGATTATAGCTAACAAATCCGATTTTGATTCCACCAATTTCCTTGATAAGATAATCTTCTTCTAAATTATTTGGACCACCAAAATACTCAACGCCGTTTTCGGCTAAATATTTTTTGGTCTGCTCCAATCCACTTTCTCCAAAATTCAAAATGTGATTATTTCCAACATTCACCAACTTAATGTTTTGTTTTGCCAAAGTTTCAGCCAGAGATCTGTCAAAAGTAAAAGAAAGGTGTCCCTTTTCTCCAGGAATTGTTCCAATGCTTACTGATTTATTATCTGAAATCGGCCCCTCTAGATTTGCCACCACTAAATCATTGCCTTTCAAGAAATCCGCCATTTTCTCAAAAACAAAGTCATTTCCCCTTTTTTCTGAAATTTCTCGAATATACCTATCAAACATTAAATCCCCGATAAAAAGCAGGTAAATCTCTCTTGTTTTAACTTCTTGTGGCTTATTTAAAGCTTTTTCTCGAACTATACTCACACCATGACTCAAATTACCATCAAAAAAGGAACATCCAGATAAAAATAAGATTCCTGTTAATAAAAATGCTATTTTTACCTTAAAATAAATCATTTTATCAAGTTAAATTTAATAGTCTAATTATAACAGATTATCAAAAAAAAAACGCCTCGACAAGAGGTTTTTTTTATGATAAGCTTAATTAGTAAAAAATAAATTTAAGCTAATGAATATACAATATTACGGTCATTCTTGTTTTAAAATAACCACTAAGCCGGCAGGGAGAGCCACCAAAGATATTACTATTTTTTTTGATCCGTTTGACAAATCAATCGGACTCAGGCCTCCTCAGGGGCAAGCAGATATCATCTTTGTTTCTCATGAACATCATGATCATAATAATATTGATGCCTTGAAAGGAAATCCCACCATTATCAACATTCCTGGAGAATATGCCATAAAAGGAATCAATGCTGTCGGAATTGAGACTTTCCATGACACGAAAGAAGGAGCCGAAAACGGAAAAAATACTGTTTTCACAATAGATTCTGAGGATATTAAGGTTTGCCATTTGGGAGATTTAGGCGCCAATCTTTCTTCTGATCAATTGGAAGATATGGATGTTGATATTCTTTTTGTGCCGATTGGAGGAAAATATACTCTGGATGGAGAAAAAGCCGCTGAATTAGTCAGAAGAATCGAACCAAAAGTTGTAATTCCGATACATTATAAGATAAACGGATCAACTATTGATATCGATACTGAAAAGAAGTTTTGCAGTGAAATGGGAAATTGTCCCAAAGAAAAAGTTTCCAAAATAAATATAAAGAAAAAGGATCTAGAAGGAAAAAGCATGGAAGTAATTCTGATGGATATGGAATAAGGCTAAAAATCAAATGGATATAAACAGAAAAATTGAAGAAATACGCCAAAAACCGGAACATATCCGCCTTCGTTATATATGGGGATTAGTTGCGATTTCAATGCTTTTTATCATAACAATCTGGGTATTGTCCGTCAAAGAATCAGCAAAAAGTCTAAATTCCGACAACAACAACCTGCCAGATATCGGTCAAAGCCTGCAAGAAATAGACTCCATAAGAAACTCCGCTCCTTCAATTGATGAACTTTCAGAAAACATCCAGAATTCAGCGAATACTATTGAAGAATCTCTGCCAGATCAGGAAAACGCAACTGCTATTCCTCAGAATCAAGACAATTTGCAACAGCCAGCCAATAACTAAGTAGTTTAAATATTTTCTATGAAAGAACCAAAAGAACCAAAAATTGAAAATATCCAGCCTCGCAAAATAACAGAGGAGGTTCAGCAATCATATTTGGATTATGCGATGAGCGTTATTGTTTCCCGCGCCCTTCCTGATGTCAGAGATGGACTTAAGCCAGTTCACAGAAGAATCCTCTATTCCATGTGGAGCACCGGACTTCGCGCCAGCGCCAAATTTCGAAAATCAGCCACTGTAGTCGGAGAAGTGCTGGGAAAATATCACCCACACGGAGATGCTGCCGTATATGATTCAATGGTTCGCTTGGCTCAAGATTTTTCCCTGAGATATCCACTGGTTTGGGGACAAGGAAACTTTGGTTCCATGGACGGAGATAGCGCCGCTGCCTATCGTTATACCGAAGCCAAACTCAAGCCGATTGCCGATGAAATGCTTCTTGATATTGAAAAAGATACCGTTAATTTTATTCCTACCTTTGATGGAACCCATCAGGAACCAGTGGTCCTGCCTGCTAAACTTCCCCAGCTTCTTCTCAACGGAACCATGGGAATCGCTGTCGGAATGGCCACCAACATTCCTCCTCACAATCTCAATGAACTTGCTGATGCCATAGCTCACCTGATTGATAATCCAGAAGCAAATATTGATGATTTAATGAACTTCATAAAGGGCCCGGATTTCCCGACCGGAGGAATAATTTACAACTCCAGGGAAATTAAGGAGGCGTATTCGATCGGAAAAGGAAAAATCGTTACTCGAGGGAAAGCGGATATTATCGAAACAAAGAGCGGAAGTTTTCAGATTGTCATTTCAGAAATAACCTATGCAACCAACAAAGCAACGATGATTACTAGGATTGCCGATTTAGTCAAAGAAGGAAAGCTTCAGGGAATCAAAGATCTCCGCGATGAATCAGACAAAGACGGAGTGCGCATTGTGGTTGAACTGAAAAAAGACGCTTACCCACAAAAAATATTGAACAGTCTTTATTCAAATACCGACCTTCAGAAAAATTTTAACGTAAATATGCTAGCATTGGTCGACGGAATTGAACCGCAAATTTTAAACCTCAAATCGATTCTAGAACACTTTATCAAACACCGACAGATTGTCGTTACCCGCCGAACCCAATATGATCTTCAAAAAGCTAAAGACCGGGCTCATATTCTCGAAGGACTTAAAAAAGCGCTTGATCATATTGACGCCATTATCGAAACTATCAAAAAATCCGCTACCAAAGAAATAGCTCATCAAAATTTGATGAAAAAGTTTAAGCTCTCCGACAAACAAACAACGGCTATCTTGGAAATGAAACTTCAAACCCTGGCTGGTCTAGAAAGAAAAAAGATTGAAGATGAATTGAAAGAAAAAAAGATTATTATAGGAGAATTGGAAGATCTTTTAAAAAGCACCAAAAAGCTATTAGGGGTAGTAAGAAAAGAAGTTCTTGAAATAAAAGAGAAATATGGAGACGAAAGAAAAACCAGAGTAATCAAAGGAGGAATCGGAGAATTCAAGCAAGAGGATCTGATTCCCAATGAAGAAGCCATTATCACCATTACTCAAGATGGATATATCAAAAGAATGGATCCAAATTCCTACAAAGTCCAAAAAAGAGGAGGGAAAGGAGTGATTGGCGCTACCACCAAAGAAGGCGATTCTATCGAGCAGGTAACTAGCGTAATGACTCACGATAACTTAATGTTTTTCACCAACACTGGAAAAGTTTTTCAGACTAAGGCTTATGAAATTCCAGTTTCCCAAAGAACTGCCAAGGGACAAGCCATTGTAAATTTTCTTCAGCTTTCCCAAGATGAAAAAATAACTGAGATGATTGCCTTCAACAAAGAAGACAGTTACAAGTTCTTCTTCATGGCCACCGGAAACGGAACGGTGAAAAAAGTAAAAATAGAAGATTTTGAAAACGTCC
>CAZXKY010000012.1:15879-18032 GCA_964641975.1 uncultured Bdellovibrionales bacterium
GAAGATCCGGACTCATTGCCATAAACTTAGACAAGGGAGACACTCTTGGCTGGGTAAAACCAACCACCGGAACCGATGAGATGGTTATTACAACCGCTCAAGGACAAGCTATTCATTTTAAAGAATCGGACGTTCGGGCTATGGGAAGAAATGCAGCCGGAGTTCGAGGCATCAAACTCAAGAAAGACGACAGGGTTGTTGGAGCAGATTCAGTGCTTAGAAACCAAAAAGGAAATCAGCTTCTGATCATTTCTGAAAATGGATTTGGAAAAAGAACCGACCTTAAATTTTATAAAATTCAAAAGCGTGGAGGAAGCGGAATAAAAACTTCTAGCGTTACTACCAAAACCGGAAAATTAGTTGCTGCTAAAGTAGTCAATGTTGATGATATTGAAGTCGATATGCTAATTACTTCTGCTCAAGGACAAATTATCAGAATTCCGCTCAAGAGCGTTTCCATTCTGGGTCGCGCCACTCAGGGAGTGCGCATTATGAAACCCAGCGCTGGAGATAAAATTTCTGCTGCTGCCATCCTCTAGACAAAAATGAAATTTCGTATTAGAATAAAAATTCATTGATAAAACAATCTAAATTAATTAACTAGCAAACATTGGTGCGCGAATAAAAAACGGCACGAACGTTTTGCTCAAAAGCTATGGCATTAAACCACAAGCAGAAAGAAAAAGTAACTAAAGAAGTAAAAAGACACGAAAAGGATACCGGCTCTCCGGAATATCAAATCGCCCTTTTCAGTGAAAAGATAAAAAAACTAACTTCTCATCTCAAGAAAAACACCAAAGATTTCCATTCCAGACGCGGACTTCTCAAAATGGTTTCCAAAAGAAGAAAACTGATGGAATATCTCAAAAAGACTAATGAAAAATCCTATAAGGCTACCGTGAAAAAACTTGGACTTAAAGGATAAAAAAACTTTTCTACATATGTCATTCCCGCGAAAGCGGGAATCTAAAAAACCAGCCAAAAGCTGGTTTTTTGTTTCCAAAGAAAAACCCGCAAGATGCATTGACCTCGCGGGTTACAGATGATTACCTGTTTCTAACAGCGTAATCATACGCCTTTCTCCATACTTCTTGTCCTTTGTAAGTCGATTTTAATTTTTCCAGGACATCTTTATTTTTGTCCTGAATTTCTAGACCAGTTCCGTAGTGTTCAGAATGGTGACCCACTGCTGTCACGAAAACAAAAGGGATTCCCAACTCAGAAAGTTTCTGAGCTATCGGAAAGCTTTTCCCTCCGATAATGTTCACATCAAGCAGAGCTACCGTAGGTTTATACTCATCTACGGCATCCAGTCCATCATTTACATTTGAAACCGCCTTTGCATCACCAAGCCCATCCAGACCATAAAAGGCCTCCAATATAAACTCAAACTTGTCTTCAACCACCAATATTCTTTCTTCCATTTTTTTCTCCTTTTTAATTTACTTTCTCTCAAAACCCGCCAACTAGTTGACGAATTCAATTGAGAAGGGATAGAGCAATGTTTTTACACTATCCCTCTTCATCTAGAGTTTAATTGTGGTAAAAATTTCTACCATCATTCTTTCATCCGAGTCAACGTTAAATACTACTATTGCCGCCCTGTCTCCAAGGGTTACCCGAAATCTTACTTCCGAATAAATCGGGGATTCTAGTTCATATTCTTTTTCAAATTCAACGTCTCCTAGTAGCATCACCGCTATTTTTTCTTTTCCCGGTATAGGAGAATATTTTTGAGTTAAAGTTCTTTTACTGCCGATAGGAACAACTTCTACTTTGGGCATTATTACCTTATCTGTTAACATGAACCGAAACTGATCTTCTGTTTCTTTGGTCCATTCTTTTTTCTCTATCTCCATCTTTCCCTCCTTTTTTCTCTCCAGTCTGCCGCGTCTGCGGTTTTTGATTGGATGAGAACTTTGTATTCTATTTTCAAGGTTCTTTCTCTCAGAGATTTCAAAATATTTTTAAAATCTCAATTGAGAAGGCAAGAGGATAAGATTCTATCATTCTTGCCTTTAAACCTAATTTTTTACCTCCTCATAAACTTTCGTAATGTCGATTACTTTTGTCTGGACGGTTTTTTCTCCATTGGACCATCCTACTGCGATCACGTCTTCGCTGATAATCTTGATTTTAACCTGATTGTATCC
>CAZXKY010000013.1:0-17722 GCA_964641975.1 uncultured Bdellovibrionales bacterium
CCCAGCGAACAGAAGGATTTTTAATCACCATATCGGTTTTCACAAAATCTTCATTGCGATGCTGACCCAAGATATATTCCACATTCTTGATTCCCCTAAGCTTTTCCAAGGATGAAGCAAGTTCTTCTTTACTTTTCATGTCGGTAACCACTATCCGCGCTCCGCGTGTTGCCAAAAACTTCACAATACCAACTCCGCCTCCATGAAGACCGAGTCCCAAAACGGTTATTTTTTTATCTTTAAAGAAATTAATATCCATAAAATTTTAAAATATTCCTGATTTTTTCCTGATTACTTCTCCCGCTTGGACTGTTTCCAATTTTCCGTCATTCAAAGCTACTTTTCCATTTACAATTACATAGTCGATTCCTTTGGAATACTGATACGGATTTTCCGGAGTAGCCAAATCCTTAATCGTGTTAGGATTAATGATAATCACATCGGCGAAGTTTCCCTCCTTAATCGTTCCTCTTTTTTTAATATTGAACTTTTCTGCCGGTTTTCCGCTCATCTTTCGAATTGCTTCTTCCCAACTTAATATTTTCTTTTCTTTTACATATCTGGCTAAAATTCTCGGGAAGGAACCAAAGTTTCTTGGGTGAATCAGCTCTCCTGAATTTCTGTGCTCAAGGTTATAGCCTGACCCATTAGTGGAAATTATGGACAACGGATGAGATAACGCTTTGATTATATTTTTTTCATTCAAAACATCCATCATCGTGATTACTCTTCCCTCACTCGCCACCAGGATATCAATTATGGTTTCTTCAACCGTTTTTCCTTGAACGTTGGCAATGTCCACGATCTTTTTTCGACTCAGGGTTTTATCTAAAGGAGAGATGGAAATTATCACTTTTGAATAATCAAAATTATCCTCTTTCATTTCTCTCAATAGTTTTTCCCTGATCACCTTGTCTCGAAGACGATGAATCATCATTTTTTTTCCTCCTTCCGCTACCCAATCGGGAAGCAGGACATACAAAACTGAACCGGTAACCGTATATGGATAAACATCAAAATTTACATCTACTCCTTCTTTACTGGCTTTTTCAATCATAGCCAGCGCCTTTTCAAAAAGTGGCCAGCTTTTTTTCCCGATTGCTTTTAAGTGAGAGATTTGGAGACTCACTCCTGATTCTTTAGCAACATCAAGCGCCTCTTTTACTGCTTGGATTAGTTCTTCCGATTCTCCTCTGACGTGAGTCGTGTAAACTCCCTTCATTTTTTTAACCGTCCTTGCCATTTTCACGATTTCATTTTTGGAAGCCAACTTGGCATGAGTATATACTAGCCCAGTCGAAAATCCAAGCGATCCATCCTTCAAGGATTTCTCGAGCATCTTGTTTGCAAGATTTAATTCTCCTTCAGAAAGATTCCGCACTTCGTCCCGAACAATGCCTCTTCGAAGCGTCGCATGCCCAGTAAGAGTCGCAAAATTGACTGCTAATTTTCTTTTTTCCAGTTCCTTAAAAAATTCTCCCATAGAGAGCCAATTCAGATTGACTAAATTGATGTTTGCCCATTTTTGGATGGTCTGGATTATTTCCTTGCTAGTAAGAGGTGCCAGGGAAGAACCGCAATTTCCTCCAACTATAGTTGTTATTCCTTGATAAATCAGACTTTGAAGCTGGGGATTCAAAAAAATTCTCCAATAAGTATCCGAATGATTATTAATGTCTATAAATCCAGGAGAAACATATTTTCCCCTGGCATCAATAATTTTTTCCGCCTTATCATTCTGAAGATTGCCAATTTCTTTTATTTTGTTCTCTTTTATGCCAATATCTCCCAGAAACATTTTCTTTCCAGTTCCGTCAATGATGGTTCCGTTTTTTATAATAATGTCATACATAATATTTTTATTTTTTTATTTTTATAGTTTAATTTTAAGTCTTATGAATACTTTTAGCAAGTAAACGATGGACAAAACATGTTATAGAATGTATCATTTTTACTGTTGGGCTCATAGTATAGTGGTAATACATTGCATTCGCATTGCAGAGACGCGAGTTCGATTCTCGCTGAGTCCACAAAATAAAAATCCCCTGAAATGGGGATTTTGTGTGGGCGTACCAAGATTCGAACTTGGGACCTCGTCATTATCAGTGACGCGCTCTAACCAACTGAGCTATACGCCCGAATATCCTATAAAATTTTGTGGACCGGACAGGACTTGAACCCGCTACCTCCGCAGTGCAAATGCGGCGCTCTACCAGGTGAGCTACCGGCCCAACAAAACAATTTGTTTGCAATGAGTAAAAAATGCGGCGCTCGGACCCTGTCCGCCTTTGGCGGAAGGTGAGCTACCGGCCCATTACAACAAAAGAGCCATAAAAGGCAATAAAAGCATTATACTATAAAAGAATAATTTGTCTACTCACATGCATAAAATAGAACGATTAACGCCGCCAATCCTAGCCGATACCAGAAGAAAGCTGCATAGCTGTATTTCTCAACAAATTTCAAGAGATATTTAATCGCTAAATAGCCGCTTAGCGCTGAAAAAAACACTCCGATAATAATGCCCAAATCAAAACCTTCGGAAAATAATTTAGGTAATTTTAGAAAAGCCGCTCCAAAAATTATTGGTGTGGAAAGCAAAAAAGAAAACCGAGCAGCATCCACACTGTTTAATCCCCTGAATAATCCGGCAGTTATGGTTGCTCCTGAACGGGAAACTCCAGGAATAATGGCTATCGCTTGGGAAATTCCAATTACAATTGAATCCCAAATACCAATATTGCTAATGCTTTTTTTATGCTTCAAATATTTATCCGACAAAAATAATATCAATCCAAAAAAACTCAAAGTAAAAGCGATTAGCAAAGGGTTTCGAAAAACTGTTTCTGTCTTATCCTCAAGCAAAAATCCAAATATGACTCCCGGAACAGTCGCAATGCCTATCAGCCAAAGTAACTTAGAATTATATATATTTTCAAAACTTTTAATTTTTAATTGCAACTTTTCATTTTTAACTTTCAACTTTGAATTTTTAAAAAATGCCAAATAAATTATCCCTACCCAATCCCAGAAAAAAAACAAAATTAGCGCAATTAGAGTTCCCGTGTGAAGCGCTACATCAAAAGCCAAACCAGGATCTTTCCATCCGGTAAAATACGGCATTAGCACTAGATGCGCCGTCGAAGAAATCGGCAAAAATTCTCCCAGCCCCTGAACAACACCCAAAATTATTGATTGGAAAATATCCATACTCTAGAAATATTTATTTATGATTTCGTATTCTTCTTCCCTCTCCGGATGACAGGTTATTTCCACTGTTCCTCTTGGAACATTGGAAATAAATAAATCGAAATTTCTGAACCAATCGAGGCTTGCCAGATGTTCTGTGGAATCTCGCCCTGATTCAAGAAAAATATTTTTGTTTTTCTTTCTCAGCAAACTGAGAATATTTTTCACTCTGTTATTGTCACCCAGAAGAGAGATCTTCCCAAACCGGACAAATAAAATATTATGTTTTCCCATTAAATCAAGAATAATCTTGAAATATTTTGGGAAAAAATGCACGTGCTGGTGAGAGTTTATTCCGTCAGGTTTTTTACCGAATCTTTCTATAAATAATTTTATGTCATTATCCCAATTTTCATATACTCCTTTCTTGCTGAATTTTTTGGTAAAAAGCTTCAAAACAAAAACAATCCCTCTGCTAATTACGCCTTCTTTTGTCTTTCTCTTCCCCAAAATATTTTCAGTGATATTAAGATGAGCATCTATTCTCACTCCGGAATCAATTAGTTCCGTTGCTTCTTGGACAGTAAATATTCCGTGGGGAATCACGGCTACTCTGTCTAATTTTCCCGCTTTAGCAAGTTTCAAGATGCTGGCATTCGCTTTTTCGCTAATCCCAAAATCATCAGCAGTAATTATTATTCTTTTTTTAATCTCTTCGTCCATAATATTATTATACTACCACAGAAAAATAAAAAAGCGACAATAGGTCGCTATAACTTATTGCTATTAAATGAAACTACACCCATCCTTTTATCTCTAATCCGTTTTTAGCCGCTTCTCTTTGCGCTTCTTGTTTTGAATTTCCTTCTCCCTTCGCCACCAACTCATCATTAATATAAACTCCCACCACAAAATGTTTGTCATGATCCGGCCCTTTTTCTTCCAGAACTTTATATATCGGAGTCACCTTTGCCACATCCTGAGCTTTCTCCTGAAAATAGCTTTTAGAATCCATATATGACTTATTCTCAAGAACTTCATTGAGGCTCACAACAACATTTTTTAAGATAAATTCTTCCGCTTTTTTATATCCTTGATCCAGATAAATCGAACCGATAATCGCTTCCATAGCATTTGCCAAAAGATATTGGCGCGCTCTTCCGGTATCTTTCGCCTCCCCCTTGCTCATTAAGAGAAATTTTTCCACGCCCAGTTTTTTGGAAATTTGAGCCAGATTTTCTCCATTAACCAATGCCGCTCTCCAGCTGGTAAGTTCTCCTTCGGGATTCTTATAATTTTTGTATAGATATTCTGTAACTACTAATTCCAAAACAGCATCACCTAAAAATTCCAATCTTTCGTTGTGATCCAGCTTGTAATCCCTGTGCTCATTGAGATATGAACGATGGGTAAGCGCCTGTTGAAGTAGATTGATATCCTTAAATTTAACTTCGACTATTTTTGCAAGATCTTCAATCATAAAAACTAAAATTATTTTTTATCGCTTTCTTTCTTTTCTTTCTTTTTACTTTCGTCATTTTTCATTGGCTCTCCCATTTCCCGATAAATCGTTCCCAAAACTCCGTTAATAAAGCGAGCAGAACTTTCTCCTCCGAACGTTTTCGCCAGTTCAATAGCTTCGTTTATGGCTACTTTTGGAGGAACTTCTTCATAATTTCCAAAGATAAGTTCAAAAATTCCTAACCTTAAAATATTTCTGTCGACTACTGTTATTTGGTTTATCGGCCATTCCGGAGCGCATTTTTCAATCATTTCATCTATTTTACTCCTATTTTTCAACGTGCCATTAACCAAATTTTCAATAAATTCAGATTCTTCTATCCCAGAAGCAAATTCTTTGATATTTCTTTGGATAATTTCTTCCGTCTTTTCTTCTTTTCCACCCTGAAAATCACATTCAAAGAGGGACTGCATCGCGACTGAACGTTGTAGGTGCCTGTTCGCCATTGTTGTCTATGAGCGGAGCGAGTAGCTACCCAGCCTCGTCCTCGACTGAGTCTTGGACTCATCGAGGCGGGCAACAATGAGCATCCCGCACCAATTTTTATCAAAATTTATTTAGAAAATAAATCAAAGCCGTAGGCAAATCCGAGCACAAATATTTCAAAATATATTAATCTTTATCGAAATTGGTGCTGGGAGCCATTCTAAAATTATTTCTTTTTCTTCTTTTCCACTTTCTTCATCGTATTCACGATTTCTCTTCCTTTGTAAAATCCGCATTTTTTGCAAACCTGATGAGAGAGAACTGGGCTTCCGCATTTCGGACATTTTTGAGCAGTTTTCGGTTTTACTGCAAATCGCTTTCTTCCCCTAGCTCTTCGTTGTTTTGTATGGTGTTGTTTCGGAACTGACATAATAAAAGTCAAAGGTTAAAAGTAAAAAGTCAAAAGTAATTTTGATATCTTGCTTCTAATTTTGATATTTCGCCTGATTAAATAACAATATTAACTTATCATTATTTCCCCTTTTTGACAAGGGTTTTTACCGGCTCGAAGGATTTTCGATGAATCTCGCAGGGTCCATTTTTTTGAAGAGCTTCCACGTGAAACTTGGTTCCATAGCCCTTGTGCTTATTGAATCCATACTGGGAATATTTTCCATGCGCCTCTTTCATTATTCTGTCCCTGGAAACTTTAGCAATTATCGATGCGGCGGAAATTGATTTCACGATTCTATCTCCTCCGACTATCGCCCTTTGTTCCATTGCAAAATTTGGTATTTTCTTGTTTCCATCAACTAAAATAATCGTTTTTCTTTCCGTGTCGTCTGTCCTGTGTTCTATATTTTTTAGCAAAACTGTAATTGCTTTTTTCATTGCCAGGAAACTAGCTTCCAAAATATTCATCCTGTCGATTGTTTCATGATCGCACATTCCAATCCCGACAAAAAAATTATCCTGGATAAAATCAAAAATGTTTTCTCTTTGTTTTTCAGATAAAGTTTTTGAATCTCTAATTAAATCTATCTCTTTAATTCCACAACTCTCCGCTCTCAGTTCGGAATTCTTTAAGATAGCAGCGCAGGCAACAACCGGTCCGGCCAATGGCCCCCGTCCCGCCTCATCAATCCCAATCACAAAATCATATCCTCTGGATATTAACTCATTTTCCAAATCAAAATTTGATTTAATCATGACTTGACTATAGCAGAAATCTATATACAATATCAACATACATGAAGCACAAAAAGAACCTTAACAAAAGGAGGAACACTATTATGATATGCGAACGATGCAAAAAACCAATCAGAAAGAAATATAGACATGTTCGATTCAAATATCAAGGATTTACATTTTTTATCAGGCGATTCACTGATTTCTGCCGTGAATGTTTCATAAGGGCATACATCATAGAATATATTAAAGGAGCCATAGAAAGCATCGTTCCAGAAATGGATTGGGATTTATATGCTCGCTATCATGTCTTCTCTGCAATAGACAAATCAAGATGCACATCTGAATTAATAAGAGATATGAATCGGATTTTGAAAGCGGGGAAAATCTTAACCGCAAATAAAAAATGGGCGGTTAAATTTTCGGACGAAGAAGTAATTATAAATCCACATCCGCAAAAACGCGGCCCATTCGCATTGTTATGCTGGCAAGAATTACCTTATTATTATTTCGTAAGAAAAAGAGATGCGAAAAAATATGCCCTAGCTTTCAAAAAAGCCTGGAAAGAAATTTGCTACCATGACAAAAGTTTTGAGCTCATAAACCTCGGGGGGAAGGGATAAGAAAAATATCGACTTTTGTCCTTGATCATTTCACAACACCAGCAATACTCATTTGCGCAACCATAATCATGGCATTGTAATCGAGAAAAAAAGAGGTCATCATGACCTCTTTTTTATTTTCTTAAACATGCTATAATAAATTACTATCTTGCAAAGCCCATAGAGCAATCGGGGGGATGAAGATAGAAAAATATATGAAGAAGTTTTTATATTTTAAATATGATTTTTTGACTGCTATTGTTTAGTGGTTTTTATTTTGAAAAATTTTTATGAAATTCACCCACCTCCACGTCCATAGCCATTACAGCTTGCTGGATGGTCTCGCCAAGATAGACGACTTGCTTGACCGTG
Source organism: uncultured Bdellovibrionales bacterium (assembly GCA_964641975.1). Classification (GTDB taxonomy): domain Bacteria; phylum Patescibacteriota; class Minisyncoccia; order Moranbacterales; family JAKLHP01; genus JAKLHP01. The sequence goes on from CAZXKY010000013.1 coordinate 7,300, forward strand.
CCAAAGAGCTAGGAATGGATTCACTGGCCCTTACCGATCACGGTGTGCTTTATGGCGCCGTGGAATTTTTTATTAAAGCTAAAGCTAAAGGGATAAAGCCAATTATTGGATGTGAAATGTATGTGGCGCCTGGCGGATTACAGAGCAAAAACAATACCACCATCGACAAAACCAGAAATCATTTAATTTTGCTCGTTAGAAATGAAGTCGGCTACAAAAACCTAATGAAACTTATCTCCATCGCCCATCTTGAAGGTTTTTATTATAAGCCGCGAATCGACCGGGAAACGCTTAAAAAATATTCAGAAGGATTGATTGGATCAAGCGCTTGCACTGAAGGAGAAATTCCTTCTACAGTTATTAACGGAAAATACGATGAAGCCAAAAAACTGGCCGAGGAATATGAAAACATTTTTGGAAAAGGAAATTTTTTCCTGGAGCTTCAGGATCATCCGAAATACAAAAATCAGCAAATTGCCAACGAAGGACTGATAAAGATATCAAAAGAAACTGGAATTCCACTAGTAGCTACTTGCGATATCCATTATGTCCAAAAAGACGACAACGCTGCCCAGGACATTTTGCTTTGCATCCAAACCAACCGAAAAGTTTTTGAAAAAGACCGGATGAACCTAATGGATTTTGACTTGTCGCTTCGTACTCCGGAGGAAATGGAAAAATCATTCGGACACATTCCTGGAGCTATCGAAAACACACAGATTATCGCGGAAAAATGCAACTTTGAGATAACATTAGGAGAAACCCAACTTCCCCATTATGATGTTCCGGAGGGATTTACTCCCAAAACCTTTCTTCGAAAATTAGCTGAAGAAGGAATTCGAAAAAGATTCGGGGATGATATTACATCCGTGCACACAGAAAGGATGGAGTATGAACTTTCCGTGATTGAAAAAACCGGATTTTCTTGTTATTTCCTTATCGTCCAAGATTTCGTAAACTGGGCGAGGAGTCAGGGAATAGTTGTCGGACCAGGAAGAGGAAGCGCTGCCGGGAGCTTTATCTCTTATTTGATCGGGATTACTAACATTGATCCGATAAAATATAATTTGCTCTTTGAAAGGTTTTTAAATCCGGAACGTATTTCTATGCCTGATATCGACATGGACTTTGCCGACGATCGCCGGGATGATGTTTTGAATTATGTCCGAAAAAGATTTGGAGATGATCATGTAGCGCAGATTATTACTTTCGGAACCATGGCCGCTCGAGCTGCCATTCGAGATACAGGAAGAGCCTTGGGATATCCATACGAACTTTGCGACAAGACTTCCAAAATGATTCCGATGTTTTCTTCCATTGAAGAAGCGGTTGATCAGGTTGTGGAACTTCGAGAAGCTTATCAAAAAGATCCAGCCGTAAAAAAACTTATTGATAGCGCCAAAAAGCTGGAGGGAGTAGCGCGCCACGCTTCAATGCACGCTTGCGGAGTAGTAATTACCAAAAATCCGGTCACAGAGTATTCCCCGCTTCAAAGAATAATCGGAAAAGAAGAAGGAACCGTGACCCAATATTCATCTTCCACTAAATCAAGTTATGTAGAAAAGATTGGACTCCTTAAAATGGACTTCTTGGGATTAAAAAATCTCACCATTATGCAGAATGCCCTGAAAATAGTCCGAAAAACCAGAGGGTTGGACATCAATATTGACGATATCCCTCCGGATGACGAAGAAACTTTCAAACTTCTTCAGGAAGCTAGAACTACCGGAGTATTCCAGTTGGAAAGCACTGGGATGAAAAGATATCTAAAACAGCTAAAACCGACAGTTTTTGAAGATATTATCGCAATGGTCGCTCTTTACCGTCCAGGACCGATGGATTGGATTCCTAATTTTATCGCCGGAAAACACGGAACTAGGAGAGTGGATTATTTGCATCCGAAATTGGAACCAACCCTTAGCAATACCTATGGAGTGGCGATTTATCAAGAACAAATCATGCAAATTGCGAGAGATTTAGCAGGGTTTACCCTGGGAGAAGCTGACGTTCTGCGAAAAGCAATGGGTAAAAAAATTCCTCAATTGATTAAGGAACAGAAAATAAAGTTTGTCGATGGATGTGTAAAAAACGGCATCAACCAGAAAATAGCAGAAAAGGTTTTTGCTTACATTGAACCTTTTGCCGGATATGGATTTAATCGGTCGCACGCAGCCTGCTACGCGCTTATCGGTTATCAGACCGCTTATCTTAAAGCGCATTACCCGGCAGAATTTATGGCTGCGCTTCTTACTTCAGACCAGAATGACATTGACCGTGTTGCAATTGAAGTTTTCGAATGCAAAGAAATTGGAATTGAAGTTCTCCCTCCGAACATCAATGAAAGTTTTGAAGAGTTTGCGGTAGTGAAAGATGAAAGTGGAAATGAACTGATCCGCTTTGGACTAAATGCCATTAAAAATGTCGGAGCCACTGTTGCCAAAGAAATTGTCACTGAAAGAAAAAGAGGCGGAAAATATAAAACCATCGCTGATCTTCTGGAAAGGGTGATGACCAAAGACTTAAACAAAAAATCATTGGAAGCTCTCATTAAGGTCGGTGCCATGAAAGAGCTCGGAGAAAGGAACCAGCTTTTAGCCAGCTTGGAAAATATTTTGAACTATTCAAAAAATATTCAGAAGAATAAAAATTCCAACCAGGTAAGCTTGTTCGGAATTGAAACTCTTGCTCCGGGAACAGTGCAACTGGTTGAATCGGATCCAGCAACAAAAAAAGAAAGGCTTACCTGGGAAAAAGAACTTTTGGGATTATATGTCAGCGGCCATCCAGCCGGAGAATATCAGAATTATTTCGATAAAATGGCCGTTCCAATAAGCAGCCTCGAGAAAAAAATGGTCGGAACAAAAATAAGCTTAGGGGGAGTTATTACCAAAGTCCAAAAGATCTTCCTCAAAAGCCAAAAGACGATGGCATTCGCAACCATTGAAGATCTTCGGGGGAGGATAGAACTTTTGATTTTTCCTAAAGTTTTAGAAAATTCAGAATCAACCTGGCAGGAGGATAAAGTAGTTATCGCCAGCGGAAATCTCTCAGATAAAGATGGGAATTTTAAATTGTTAGTCGATAGCGCCAAAGAAATAAATCAGCAGGAGTTGGAAAACTTTAAAAGAATTGAAGCCACTCATAAGAAGAACGGCCATTCTGAAAAAAATGAGAGTCAAAAAATAATCATCACGCTTCCGAATGATTCCACTAAGGAAACTTTCAAAAAACTTTCGGAAATTTTTGACAAATGCGAATCAGGAAACGCAAAAATTTATCTCAGAATAAATGACACCAAGCTGGAAACCCCCTATTCCATCAAGAATTCTGAAGATATTTCAGCTCAGATAAAAAATATCGTTCCGGAAGCTATAATAGATATTTTTTAAACACTCTTGCTATTTGCCGTTATTTTTTCTATTATAATAAGTGAAGCGATGAAATAGACTAACCACCTATCGAGTTTCCGCAAGACTAGCGAAATAGTCCAAGAGCGCCTAAAGATCATTTAGGAAGCCAGGTGGAACCACCCTATTCGGGTCCTGGCATTAAAGTGATTTTTAGGTGCTTTTTTAATTTAATTAGATAAAAAATATGAATAAAAACAAACTCGAAACAACTCGCCACTCACTCGCTCACATCCTCGCTACCGCTGTCCTGGAAATGTTTCCAGAAGCTAAATTCGGAACCGGACCAGCCACCGAAAATGGATTCTTCTATGATTTTGATTTGCCAAGAACCCTGATTCCGGAAGATCTTCCAATTCTGGAAGAAAAAATGAGAGAAATCATCAAGGCTAATCATAAGATAGAAGAAGCCGAAGCAGATATTAAAAAAGCTGAGGACGATTTTGCTAAAGCCCAACAGCCCTATAAGGTTGAGTTAATTAATGACTTGAAAAAAGAAGGAGAGAAGAAAGTCGGACTTTATAAAATTAATGGGTTCGTTGATTTATGCAAAGGACCACATCTTGATTCTACTGGAGAGATTGACCCTGAATCTTTCAAGCTTTCCCGAATTTCCGGAGTCTATTGGAAAAGCGATGAAAAGAATAAACAGCTTCAAAGAATCTATGGCTTGGCTTTTGAAAATAAAAACGCACTGAAGGAATATTTAAAACAGATGGAAGAAGCAGAAAAAAGAGACCATAAAAAATTAGGACGTGAATTGGATTTATTTTCCTTCCATCCAGAAGCGCCTGGAAGCGCTTTTTGGCATCCAAAAGGAATGCTTATCTGGAATGAATTAGAAAAATTTGGAAAAAGTATTCGAAAGAAATATAACTATCAAGAAATTCAAACTCCAATTCTAGCAAAAAAAATACTTTGGGAAACATCCGGACATTGGGATCACTATGAAGATTCAATGTATCATTTTGAAGTCGACAAGGAAACATATTGTTTAAAGCCGATGGACTGCCCGTTTGATATTAAAATTTACCAGACCAAACAGCGTTCATATAAGGAACTTCCAATAAGATATACCGAAATTGGCAGGATTATCCGCAATGAAAAATCAGGAGAGCTCAACGGCCTTCTTCGTGTTCGTCATTTAACTCAGGATGATTCGCATATATTCCTGACTAAGGATCAGGTTGAAAAAGAAATTTCCATTCTTTTAAAAATGGTAAATGAATATTATTCATCTTTTGGAATTAATCCGGAATTTTTCCTTTCTACCAAACCGGATGATTTCATGGGCAAAGAGAAAGACTGGGAAGAAGCGGAAAAAAATCTTGAAAATGCCTTAAAAAAAGAGGATATAAAATTTGAAATTAAAGAAAAAGACGGAGCTTTTTATGGACCAAAAATAGATATTGATATGAAAGATGCGCTTGGACGAAAATGGCAATTAGCCACCATCCAACTTGATTTCCAGCTTCCAGAAAGATTTAGACTGGAATATATAGATAAAGATGGAAAGAAAAAATCTCCGGTAATAATCCATGCAGCTATATTTGGAGCCTTTGAGCGATTTATCGGAATTATACTGGAACATTTCGGAGGAAATCTCCCGCTTTGGATATCCCCAGTCCAGGTTGAAATCATTCCGGTTTCGGAAAAATTCAATGATTATGCAAAGAAAATAAATTCATTTTTATTGAATTCTAATATCCGTTCAGAAATAAATGACAAAAATGAATCTCTGGGAAAACGCATCAGTGAATCAGAAAAACAAAAAATCCCCTACATTTTGGTCGTAGGAGATAAAGAAGAAAAAGCTGAATCTGTCGCAGTGCGTTCAAGAGAAAAGCAAGAAGTCGTAAAATTTGAAGAATTTATTGAAAAGATTAAAAAAGAAATTGCAGATAAAAAATAGACAATTCTCCTCTTTATAAAAAATCAAGCGGGCAGTTCCTTCGGAACTGTCCGCTTTTTGACTTCATTCATCCAAATCTTTTCCGGAATTTTCAATGATAGATGCCAGCCGTTGATACTCTCGAGCTATTTCCACCTTGGACAGAACCACCCACTTGGAGATTTCTTTGTATTTGACTGGTTTGAGCTGGAGTTTTCCTCCTTTCTTAGCAAGAAAAAGCAGCACCAACTTTTTGGGCAATATGTCTCGCACTATGCCCTCGAGTCGTTCTCCATCCTTCTTTCTAAAAAATATAATGGAGCTCGTGCAATCCCAGTCATATGAACGGCTACATGCATCCCGCAATGTATCCTCAGAGATAGATACTTCTGAATACTTCATTCTCCCTCACCTCCTTCACCTTTTCGGCTTATCTTTTTTATCCTATTTATTCAGGGTATCACCCACACATTTATTTATCTTTTCAAAAATTTCATCCAGCCTTCTTGATTCTTCCCTTTGTTTCTTTTTTTGCTCGAAGAGATCTTTGTATTCGAGAAACAACATGGATATTATATCCTTGATTTCAATCGAGTGAACTTGCTCATCTAAATCTTCAACCACCAGACTTTTTTCTTGAACATCATGAATATAACACTCACCGAACCATCGATCAGCAATAATTACTGCATTAGGCATTCTTCCACTCAAATCACCGATAACTCTATAATTCAATCTTTCCCTGCAAACTTCGATCATAATTACCTCCCTATTGATTTTGATTGATATTTGAAGTATTCTTTAGAATACTTGATTTTTTAAGAACTGCAATAATGAAATATTACATAAAAACTCTCAGATGTCAACCCAAAAGCAGAGCAAAGCTCGCTGCGGGTCAAGAATAAACCTCCCCTATGAAAACTTATTATATTAAAACCTTTGGATGCCAGATGAATTATTCCGACAGTGAAAGAATTGCGGGTTTTTTGGAATCTCAAAAAATTAATCCAGCTAAAGATATAAAATCAGCGGATCTGGTAGTTTTCAATACCTGTGGAGTGCGACAAATGGCTGAAGACAGAGTTTACGGACAAATACATAATTTGAGAGTCAAAAGTCAAAAGTCAAAAGTCAAAATTGTCCTAACAGGATGTTTAGCACACAGGAAAGATGTTCAAAGAAGACTTAAGAATAAAGTTGATTTGTTTGCTGACATAAAAGATTTTCAGAAGGAAATTAATAAAATTATAAATATTAAGAATCGGGATACAAACAATGAACTTGATTATTTTTCCATCAAACCAAAATACAATAGCAAACATACAGCACTCGTTCCAATTATGACCGGATGCAACAATTTCTGTTCCTATTGTGTCGTCCCTTATGCTCGCGGAAGAGAAATTTCCAGACCAGCTTCGGAGATATTAAAAGAAATAAAAGGATTACTAAAAGCTGGCTATAAGGAAATAATTTTGCTTGGTCAGAATGTAAATTCATATAAAGATGAAAAAATAAATTTTTCCAAGCTCCTAAAGAAAGTTAACCATATTCCCGGAAATTTTTGGATAAGTTTCATTAGTAATCATCCGAAAGATTTTTCAGGTGTTCTCATTGAAACTGCCACGAAGTTAAAGAAAGTCTGCGAATATATCCATCTTCCCATCCAAGCTGGGGACGACAAAATCCTCCAAAAAATGAATCGAAAATATACGCAAAAGCAATATCTGGAATTGATAAAAAAAATTCGAAAATCATTCAGAAAAAATAAGCCAGGAAAATTATATTCTCTTACTTCTGACATTATTGTTGGATTTCCCGGAGAAACCAAAAAACAATTTGAAAAATCCGCTGAAATAATGAAAAAAGCAAACTATGACATGGTTTATTTCGGTCAATTTTCTCCTCGTCCGGAAACTGCTGCCTGGAAAATGAAAGACAATATAAGCAAGAAAGAAAAGTCCAGAAGAGAACACTTCTTTAATGAAATTCTCAAAAAAACATCTTTTGAGAATAATAAAAAATATTTAAACAAAACCTTGGAAGTTCTTATTGATAAAGAAAAGGATGAATATTATTTCGGAAGAACTCGAACAATGAAAAACGTGAAGATAATTTCAAATAAGAAAAATCTGGTTGGAAAAATCGTCAAAGCAAAAATCACTAAAGCAAATATTTGGAACTTAGAAAGTAAACTGTCATCTTGAGCGAAGTGTCGCCGCGATACGTAGTCGAAAGATCTAATTAGATTTCTCGACTCACTATTGCTCGCTCGAAATGACATATTTTTTATGAAAAAGAATAAAATAATCGTCGTCTTGGGTCCAACCTCATCCGGAAAATCGGAGGTAGCTATTAAGCTTGCTCAAAAATTCAACGGAGAAATTATTTCCGCTGACAGCCGGCAGGTTTATCGAGAGATGAACATCGGAACAGGAAAAGTTGAGCCTGATTTATTAGGCGAAATACCGCAAAAATTTTCTAGAGGAAAATTTTATGCAGGATCCCCTTATATGTCTGGTGGAATCGCCCATTATCTTATAGATGTCGCAAACCCTAAAACAGAATATAATGTCGCTAAATTCAAAAAGGACACGGAGAAAATTATTAAGGACATCCTAAAACGCAAAAAACTTCCCATAATCTGCGGAGGAACTGGATTTTGGATAAAAGCTATTGTCGACAACGTTAATTTTCCGGAAGTGAAACCAGACAAAGAACTGCGAAAGATACTTGAGAAAAAAAGCGTAGAAGAATTATTCAAAACACTCCGAAAATTAGATTTGGAAAGAGCAAATAATATTGATGCTAAAAATAAGGTGCGCTTGATAAGAGCAATTGAGATTTGCAAAGCCATTGGGAAAGTGCCAAAAATTATAATACAAAGTGAGAGATATGATTTTTTTCAGATTGGAATTAATATACCAAAAGAAGAATTGCACAAAAAAATAAAAAAACGTTTGGAAAAACGCTTCGAAGCCGGGATGATTGAAGAAGTAAAAGAACTTCGCAGGCAAAAATTAAGCTGGAAAAAAATTCAATCTTTTGGACTGGGATATTATTGGATTCCTCTCTACTTAAGAGGGAAAATGGGCAAGGAAGATTTATTCGAAAAAGTCTTGGGAGCTGAAAAAGATTATGCCAAGCGCCAGATTACCTGGTTTAAAAAAGACAAACGAATCATTTGGTTAAAAAAATATAAAGAAATAGAAAAAGAAGTGGAATCATTCCTAAATTAATTTAAGGCCTGAGAAATTATTTCCAGGCCTTCTTTTTTATTTCAAATTTCCGATGCAATTAATGCATGTTCGAGTGGCAAATGAGCACCGCCTGCAACCACCTTTTGCCCAATTATGACACATTGGGCATTTGATTTTGGCGCAATAGCAATTTTTTGCCTTATCTTCTTCCCACTTTTCCAATAAAAGTGCTGGCATGATTTCACCTCCCCAGGAATATTACTTTATCCTCCTGATTTTCTTCTTTCTGTTTTTTTCTGATAGTTGCCGCTATTGCGCACCATTTTTCATCCCCCCTGAAACATGTAAACAATGACTTGGGGGGAATAGGACAACCGCATTTTTTAAAAGAACAGCATTCATCCATGTTCCCTCCTTATTTGAATTTTTGCCTAAAAAAAATCGCCCCGGCGGGCGATCATTATTGCGCTTATTGAAACTTTCTTAAATTTTGCATTATCTCTTTTCATAATATTCCAAGCATTTTTCCTATTTTATCAATTCTATGAAAAGCTGTCAATAACTAATTGCTTTTATTTTTTTCGTCTAAAATTGTTCTTATCATATCAAGCAAGACAAGTGCTTTCATTTCCTCATCTTTTTCTGGATCTTTGTTTATTCTCCCTTCCAAAACTTCTTTTTTCCATGCTGCATTAAATTCCGCTTCTTTGGTTTTTATAATTTCATCAATATCCTTGCTATATTGCTCATAATATTTCGGTTTTTGACTTTGAATTTTTTTTACAGCTTCTTCTGCAACTCTTTCATATGGGCTTTTTGTTTTTTTTATTTCTGGCATGAATCTTTCCATATATTTGTTTGATTAAAAAAATTACTTATCTAAATTTTTCTTGAGAAGCTCAGCGGTTGTTTTCGGATTAGCTTTGCCTTTTGTTTTTTTCCGCCAAAGGCGGATCTGGTCATTTATTCAAGATTCCAACTTTTCCTTTAATATCTTAGCTGCCACATTGGGATTAGCTCTCCCTTTTGTACTCGACATAATCTGTCCAATTAAAAACTGAAATGCATTCTGTTTTCCACCTTTGTAATCTTCGACTGATTTTTCATTATTAGCCAAAACTTTATCAATAGCTTTTTCCAGCTCCCCATCGTCTTCCATCTGCATTAGATTCTTTTCTTCAATTACTTGAGACGGATCACTTCCGTTTCGATACATTTCCTGAAGAACTGTTTGAGCCGCGCTAGAATTTATTTTTCCTGAAGCGATAAAACCGATAAATTCAGCATAATTCTCCGGGGTAATCTTAATATCCCGAATGTTTTCATTATTTTCAACCAGATGCTTGCGAAGTTCAGTAATGATATAATTTGCCGCAGTTTTGATAATTTTTTCTTTTGGAAGACAAGCTTCACCTGAACACACCTTGTCTTCCAATTCACTAACTACATTTTCGAAATAATCAGCCAGATCTTTTTCTGAGGTTAAAATTTCAATATCCTTCTCGGGAAGATTAAATTCTTCTTTAAATCTTTTGGCTTTCGCTTCCGGAAGTTCTGGAAGTTCTTTTCTTAATCCATCAACATACTCCTGAGTAAATTTAAATGGGGGGATGTCTGGTTCCGGAAAATAACGGTAATCATGAGCCGATTCTTTTTTTCTTTGAGAAACAGTCGCATTTTTATTGCTATCCCAGCCCCTGGTTTCCTGAACAATCTTTTTCCCTTGTTCCAAAAGTTCAGTCTGCCTTTCGATTTCGTAGTTAATCGCTTTTTCTACAAATTTAAATGAATTAATGTTCTTTACCTCTACTTTTGTTCCGCTTAATTTTTCTTCTCCTTCTTTGTAGAGGGAAATATTTACTTCACAGCGCATATTTCCTTTTTCCATATCGGCATCGGAAATTTCAAGATAACGAAAAATCTGGCGA
>CAZXKY010000014.1:0-6189 GCA_964641975.1 uncultured Bdellovibrionales bacterium
TTATTGGCCAGGTTTATTTATCTTAACTCGCTCATAAAACTTGACATCATCCAGAATCTCTTAAGTAGGAATTATGAGAATCTAACAGTTGCAATTTCCGGATCACTTTCTTCAATTTTTTTCCTGCTTTTTTCTATGATAGTGGTAATCAATGTTTTTTTAGCCTTTTTCAATCTTATTCCTATTCCGCCGCTAGATGGCTCAAAACTTTTGTTTGCTGTGTTCAAGCTTCGCACAGAAACAATAATTATGCTTGAACAATTCGGATTTATTTTTCTTCTTGTTTTTGTCTTTGTCTTCTCTGGCTTTCTTGGATTTTTTCTCAATCTGATGCTTAGTCTGTTTTTCCATTACGTGGTCGGAATATAAGGCGGGATTGACAATATTCAGTATATTCTGTAATATTTATTTTGCTGGTCCTCCAGCGATATTTTAATAATGATACAAAATTGCATGCCAACGATAAATCAGTTAAAGAAACATCCGAGAAAATCAATTAAGAAGAAAACAAAGTCACCAGCCATGGCGAATATTTTTAATACTATTAAAAATCGTCCGGTTGCTTCACAGGGGCCTTTCAGAAGAGGAGTCTGTATTAAAGTGGCTACTACCACCCCAAAGAAGCCAAATTCCGCTCTTCGAAAGATCGCCAGGGTCAGGCTTACCAATGGAATGGAAGTGACTGCTTATATTCCGGGAATTGGGCATAATCTCCAAGAACACTCAATTGTGATGATTCGCGGAGGAAGGGTTCAAGATCTTCCAGGGGTGAGATATCATGTTGTCCGAGGTGTGCTTGATGCTGCCGGAGTGGACAAAAGGAAAAGAGGAAGAAGCAAATATGGAGCAAAAAGACCGAAGGAAGTGAAGGAATGATAATGTAAAGTAGTTAGTTGATGCCTATCCCGCACCAATTCCGAAGATAAGTTTATAAAATTTTATAGATTTATCCTCGGAATCACCTGCGGCTTAAGCTTTTTGTTAAATTAAATCTTTATTTAGAATTGGTGCGGGATTAGCATTTTTGCCCGCCTCGACTCGCCTTATGGCTAGTCAAGGCGAGGCGGGTGGCTTCTCGCTCCGCTCGCAGACAAAATGCCAAGAAGAAAAAGAATTTACGAAAAACAATGGAAACCGGATCCTCGCTACAATAACTTGCTGGTGGGACGTTTTATCGGCCGAATATTGAAAGACGGAAAAAGAAGCGTTGCCGAAAGAGTAGTTTACGGTTCTTTTGATGTTATTCATGAAAGAACAAAAAAAGGAGGACTTAATGTTTTTGAACAAGCCATTAAAAATGTTTCTCCGCTTTTGGAACTCAAATCTCGAAGAGTTGGAGGAGCAAATTATCAGGTTCCTATTCCTGTTCAGGGAGAAAGAAGGCAGACGTTGGCTATGAGATGGATAATTGACGTGTGCCGCAAGAAAAAAGGAAAGAAGATGGCAGAAAAATTAGCTGATGAATTTATTGAAGCTTCCAATAAAACCGGAGCAGCAATGAAAAAGAGAGAAGATACCCATAGGATGGCTGAAGCCAACAAGGCTTTTGCTCACTTTGCATAAAAAAGCAACGATCTACCCCGCTCCAATTCCGAGATAAACTTCTTGATATTCGAAAATATTTATCCACGGAATCGCCTGCGGCTTGGATTCTAACTAATAATAAAAACTAAATAAAGAATTGGGGCGGGGTTGTGCATTTTGTGGCTTCTCGCTCCGCTCGAAGACAAAATGCCAAGAAAATATCCAATTGAAAAATATCGAAATATCGGTATTATTGCCCATATTGACGCTGGTAAAACAACAACTACCGAGCGTATTTTGTTCTATACAGGAATCACTCATAAAATAGGCGAAACACATGAAGGAGAAGCCGTGATGGACTGGATGGAGCAGGAAAGAGAAAGAGGTATCACTATTACTAGCGCTGCGACTACTTGTTTTTGGAAAGATTGCCAGATAAACATTATTGATACTCCGGGACATGTGGACTTTACGGTTGAAGTGGAGAGATCGCTTCGCGTTCTTGATGGCGGTGTGACGGTATTTGATGGAAAAGAAGGAGTAGAACCGCAATCGGAAACAGTTTGGAGACAGGCGGAAAAATACAATGTTCCTAGACTTTGTTTCATTAATAAAATTGACAAAGAAGGAGCTGATTTCGAATATTCGTTGAGTTCAATCTGGAATAGACTCACTCCTCATGCAGTCGCATTGCAAATTCCAATTGGAGAAAGGGGTGATTTTTGCGGAGTGGTGGATTTAATGAGAATGAAAGCCGTTTATTTTGTTGGAGATAAGGGAGAAAAACTTGAAGAAAAGGAAATTCCGGAAGAACTTTTGGATAAGGCAAAAGAATGGAGAGAAAAAATGATTGAAAAAATTGCTGAAACTGATGACAAACTTACGGAAAAATATTTAAGCGGAGAAGAAATTTCCGAAGAAGAACTGAAAAAAACTCTTCGCGGCGCTGTAATTCAAGCTAAAATATTTCCGGTGTTCGTCGGAACCGCTCTTAGAAATAAAGGAATTCAATTAGTATTAGATGCTGTTATTGATTATCTTCCATCGCCAGTTGATGTTCCGGCAATGAAAGGAATTGATCCAAGAACAGGAGCAGAAATAGAGAGAAAAGCTGATGACAATGAAGCATTTTCTGCTTTGGCATTCAAAGTTGCCACAGATCCGTTTGTCGGGCAATTAACTTTCTTTCGCGTTTATTCCGGAACAGTTAAGGCTGGATCATATGTTTTAAACTCAACTAAAGATGAAAAAGAAAGAATCGGAAGAATTCTGCAAATGCACTCCAATCACAGAGAAGAAATTGAAGAACTTTATGCCGGAGGAATTGGAGCTTTGGTGGGACTTAAATCTACTACTACCGGAAATACTCTTTGCGATCCTGAAAAGCCGATTATTTTAGAATCGATTACTTTTCCGGAACCGGTTATTGATATTGCCATAGAACCAAAAACTAAAGCGGATCAGGAAAAAATGGGCTTAGCGCTCAAGAAACTTTCAGAAGAGGATCCGACATTTCGGGTTAGGACCGACGAAGAAACCAATCAGACTATTATTTCCGGAATGGGAGAGCTTCACTTGGATATTCTTGTCGATCGAATGAAAAGAGAATTTAAGGTTGAGGCTAACATCGGAAAACCTCAAGTGGCTTATCGTGAAACAATCAAAGTTCCGGCAGAAGCAGAAGGAAAATACATCAAGCAGTCTGGAGGAAAAGGACAATATGGACATTGCTGGATCAAGGTTGAACCTCAGGAGCCGGGCAAAGGATTTGAATTTGTCAATCAGATTAAAGGTGGAGTTATTCCTCAAGAATTTATTACTCCGGTTGAAAAAGGAATCAAAGAAGCGATGAATAGCGGAGTCTTGGCTGGCTATCCCGTGGTGGATATAAAAGCTACTTTGTATGATGGATCTTTCCATGAAGTTGATTCTTCGGAAATTGCTTTTAAAATTGCAGGGTCAATGGCCTTTCAAGAGGCTACCCGAAGAGCTAAACCAGTTATTCTGGAGCCGGTTATGAAAGTAGACGTAATCACACCGGAACAATTTATGGGAGATGTGGTTGGAGATGTTAATGCCAAGCGAGGAATTATTAAAGAAATAAATGACAGAGGAGAAGGAAATGCCAGAGTGAAAGTAATTGATGCCGAAATTCCTTTAGCCTCGATGTTCGGTTATGCAACTCAGCTTCGCAGTATGTCGCAAGGAAGAGCCAATTATTCGATGGAATTTGGACATTATGCAGAAGTTCCGACTAACATTGCCGAAGGAATAAAAAGCAAAAAATAATTATTCTTTACAAAATACGAATTTGATACAGATATGCTAATATAAGATTGCTTCAATCAATGTAAAAAAACTTGCTTCAGTTACAGGAGTGAGTTTCTTGTTATTTAAATTCCATTGACAAATAGAAATTATCTGTTATAATGGCCAGTTATAGTTCCTTAAATGAAAGAAAATACTCAAGGAGGAGGTTTGGCTATGAATAAAGAAAAGATTTTAGGGATGACGATCAAAGAGCTTAGCCTTTCGAGTTCTCTTCACACACTCAGAGCTGTTCAGTGGATTATTACATTTTTAGATCCAGGTAAAGAAAAAGAGGATAGGAAGAGACTCTTAGAGTTGGCTTCGGAACTCAAGGTGGCCGATCTGATAAGTGCTTGGGATAAAACAAGCTCCCCATATCTTTCTTGGAGTCTGGATTATTCACAGCGTTCACCGGTAAATACGCCCAAATGGTTCAAGGAAGCCTGTGAAAAACTCATTCAAATAGGACTCACAAGAGTTGAATGGATTGCCTTGCCCAGTAGCACGGTTTCGTTAGATGCACTTAGGTCACTGGGAAAGGAAGATTTGCTCAAGAAAAGAGTATTGATGCTGGGCACACTTTCCTATAAGGCCCTTAAAGCTGTATCTTCTCAATTGGGAAAGTTTCCACACCTAGTAACGATTGAAGATTTACTTTCCACAACGGAAGATCAATGGGGGTTTTATACTGATAATGATTTTTCAGTAAGCGCAATAAAAACCTGTTACAAATTGAAAGAAATTGGTTTCAAATTTGAGGATGGAAAATTTCTTCAGTTCGGAACCAGAAGGCAATTTATTAACACGCTTATGGAACAGGAAAAGATCAACAGGAAGCAAGCAGAAATAGTTGCAAGGGTTGCTTTCAGCCGAGGCTGGATAAAGCAAACTCTACGATGGCTCCTTTTCATGTAGCTTCAATAAGAATCAGGCGTTGCGGGGAATTAAATTCTGCATCGCCTTTTTTATTAGTGGATAACATGGCTATTGACAGTCTTTTTGATAGTTGCTAGAATTCAATAGGTTTTTTATGGCGATTTGCCAGAAGTTTAAATTTGTATTAAAATTACATTACATAATTTATTAAATTAAATAATACTAAAAGTCGGGGGATTTTTTAATTTCCGACTAAAGTATAAAAATCAAAAATATGGCAGCAGAACAATTCCAAAGAACTAAGTCACATGTCAATGTGGGAACTATCGGTCATGTCGACCATGGAAAAACTACCTTGACAGCTGCAATTCTTCACGTTTTGAACTTCAAGGGTTGGGCAAAACCGAAAGGAGTAGACGAAATCGACAAAGCTCCTGAAGAAAAGGAACGAGGAATAACAATTGCAACTACTCATTGTGAATATGAATCTGAAAAGAGACACTATGCTCACGTAGATTGCCCAGGACACACTGACTATATTAAGAATATGATTACTGGAGCTGCTCAGATGGATGGCGCAATTTTGGTGGTAAGCGCTACTGATGGACCGATGCCTCAAACTAGGGAGCATATCCTTTTAGCTCATCAGGTAGGTGTTTCCAATATTATTGTCTTCATAAACAAGGTTGATATGGTTGATGATCCTGAACTGGTTGAATTGGTAGAAGCAGAGGTTCGAGAATTGCTTTCAAAATATGAATTCGATGGAGACGGCGCTGTCATCATAAAGGGTTCAGCCCTTAAGGCTCTTGAAACCACATCAGCTGATGATGAAGCAGCCAAGCCAATTTTTGATTTGCTCGCAGCTTTGGATGAAAAAATTCCAGAACCGGTTCGAGACGTTGACAAGCCATACCTTATGCCGATTGAAGATATTTTCTCAATTGAAGGAAGAGGAACTGTGGTGACTGGAAGAATTGAAAGAGGAACTGTGAACATAAATGAAGAAGTTGAAATCGTCGGACTTAAACCAACTGCTAAAACAGTTGTTACTGGAATTGAAATGTTCAACAAATCATTGGATAAAGGACAGGCTGGAGATAACGCCGGAATATTGATTCGAGGAATAAAAAAGGAAGATGTGGAAAGAGGACAGGTTTTGGCTAAGCCGGGATCAATCACTCCGCATACTGAATTTGAAGGAGAAGTTTATATCCTTACCAAAGAAGAAGGTGGAAGACATACCCCGTTTTTCAAAGGATACAAACCTCAGTTCTATATTCGAACCACTGATGTTACCGGAGAAGTAATTCTGCCGGAAGGAACTGAAATGGTGATGCCTGGAGATACTATAAATCTCAAAATTACTCTGATTGCTCCAGTGGCAATGGAAGAAGGAATGAGATTCGCTATTCGAGAAGGTGGAAAAACAGTAGGTTCCGGAGTAGCAACTAAGGTTATCAAATAGTCTTGAATAAA
>CAZXKY010000014.1:6289-15830 GCA_964641975.1 uncultured Bdellovibrionales bacterium
AATCAGAAGAAGGAACAAGAGTTCGAATAAAAATAAAGGCTTACGACAATAAGATTATTGACCAATCAGCAAGAAAGATAGTGGAAACAGCCGAAAGAAGCGGAGCAAAAATTACCGGTCCGGTGCCGCTTCCGACTGAAATTCACAAAGTAACTGTCAATAAGTCGACGTTTGTTCATAAGGATTCCAGAGAGCAATATGAAATGGTCATCCATAAGAGACTTATTGATATTTGGAATCCAACCGGAAAAACGATAGAAAATCTTACCAGCCTTGATTTGCCAGCAGGTGTTGACGTAGAGATAAAGATGTGATAAAGTGCATTATCTAGTTAAAGTCCCAAATCGGGATACTCAACTAGCCTAGAGTTTCGCTCTAATTTGAGCTGGACTGGCAAGTTGAAAGCCAGTTTTTTTATTTCTTGTCCAAATCTATGATTTGGGCATAAGAAATAAAGTTATTAAATCAAATTGATAAATTAGATACAGATGACCAAGTTTATTTTAGGAAAAAAATTAGGAATGACTACGATTTATGATGAAAAAGGAGCGCTTAATGCCACTCTGATTGAATGTGCTCCCAGCAAAATTTCATTGATCCGAAGCATTGAGAAAGATGGATACGATGCCATTCAATTGGAAACCAACAAAACTGATAACAAAAAAACCCAAAAGGAATTTAGAATAACTGAAAAAATAGAAGCGAAAGAAGGAGATGAAATTAAAATTGATGTTTTTGAAATAGGCGATAAGGTTCAAATTACCGGAATTACTAAAGCAAAGGGATTTCAAGGTGTGGTGAAAAGGCATGGTTTTCACGGATCAGACAAAACCCACGGACACAAACATGATTGGAGGAAACCAGGGTCAATCGGAGCAACTTTTCCAGAGCATGTAATTAAGGGAAAAAGAATGGCTGGAAGAATGGGAGGAGAAATATCCTCAACCAAAAATTTGAAAGTTGTTTATATCGATAAAGAGAAAAATATTCTCGGGGTTAAGGGAGCTGTTCCAGGAGTGGTTGGAAGACTAGTGGAAATACGAGGATAAATAATTGAAATAGCTAGATAGAGTTTTATGCCAAAAATAGCAGTATACAATCTAGAGGGAAAGAAAATAAGTGACATTGAATTGTCTTCAGAAGTTTTCGGTTTGTCAAAAAATGATGAACTTCTGCATCAGGCTTATGTGGCAATTGAGTCCAATCAGAGGCAAGTTTTGGCGCATACAAAAGACAGAGGGGAAAGATCTGGATCAGGAAAAAAGCCGTGGAAACAGAAAGGAACTGGAAACGCCCGAGTAGGATCAGTCAGAACTCCAGTATGGAGAAAGGGAGGAATCATATTTGGACCGACAAAAGACAGAAATTTCAAGAAAGATATAAATAAGAAAATGATGAGAAAGGCTATTCTTTTAGCACTAAGCGCTAAGCTTAAGAGCGAAGGAATAATCGTTTTGGAAAAGATAGAACTTGCCGAAAAGAAAACCAAAAAATTTGCTGAAATAATCAAAAATCTGAAAATTAAAGGAAGCGCGCTTATCGGATTTTCCAAAAAAGAAAGCGAACTTCGCCTCTATTCAAGAAATCTAAAAAAGACAAATAATACATTGACGAGCGATTTGAATGTTTTCGATATAATGAATCACAAGAATTTGATCCTAAGTAAAGAATCGATAGAATATTTAGAAGAAAAATATAAAAAATAGATGTTGGCTATCCCAGCACCAATTCCGGAAAAGTTTTAAAATAATTTAAAGTTTTATCCTCGGAATCGCCTGCGGCTTAGCTGATTGATGTATAAAAGTTAAATTAAAGAATTGGTGCGGGATGCTCATTTTTGTAGCTCCTCGCTCCGCTCGCAGACAAAAATGGCTATTGTTGAAACTAAAAAAGAAGACAAGAAAGAAAAGAAAGTTGTGGCAGAAAAGTCAAAGCCATCTTTTTCGGGCAAGGCCGATTTAGCTTCGAGATTTTTATTGGAGCCTTGGATTACGGAAAAATCTCACCAAGAAATGTCTCAGAATAAATATATTTTCCGAGTGAGTTCAGATGCAAATAAAGCTAACGTTAAAAAATCAATTGAAGATTTATATAAAGTTTCTGTTGTTGGTGTTAATATTGTAAATATTCCCAAAAAGAAAAGAGTTTATGGAAGAACCAAAGGCTTTAAATCTGGATTTAAGAAAGCGATGGTAAAGTTGAAAGAAGGGGACAAGATTGAATTGTTTGAGGGAGTATAATATAAAAAAACAGTAAAGAATATATGGCAATCAAAAAATATCGAAGAAATCATGCAGGAAGAAGAAATATGTCGGTAGTAAAACCGGATGATTTGACGGATAAGAAACCGGAGAAATCTTTGATGTCGATGCTTTCTCGAAAATATGGAAGAGCTGGAGGAAAAATTTCTGTGAGGCACAAGGGAGGCGGACACAAAAGAAGATATCGCTTGGTTGATTTTAAAATGGACAAATTTAATATCCCTGGAAAAATTGTAGCTATTGAAAAAGATCCCAATCGAAGTTCACTTATTGCCCTGGTCTTTTATAAAGACGGAGAAAAAAGATATGTTTTAGCTTCCGAGGGAATGAAAAAGGGAGAAATGATTGTTTCCGGAGAGAATGCTCCCATTAAAAAAGGAAATAGGACAAAATTAAAAAATATTCCGGTTGGAACCATAATCTCTAATATCGAAATTATAGAAAAAAAAGGCGGACAAATAATGAGGAGTGCCGGAAGCGGAGCGACTATTATGGCAACCGATGAAAGAATGGCGCAAATCAAGCTTGCTTCGGGAGAAATACGATTAATCAGCAAAGAGTGCTATGCTACAATAGGACAGGTAAGCAATTTCGAACATGGGTCAACCAATCTTGGAAAAGCCGGAAAGGGAAGGTGGCTGGGAAGACGCCCGGCAGTAAGAGGTTCAGCAATGAACCCGGTAGATCATCCACACGGAGGAGGAGAAGGAAGGCAAGGAATCGGACTCAAGCATCCGAAAACTCCTTGGGGAAAACCAGCTCTCGGAAAGAAAACCAGGAAAAAAACAAGATATAGCAATAAATTTATATTAAAGAGAAGGAAGAAGAAATAGAAATTACGAATAAAATTATTAGATTTATATTATTATGGCACGCAGTCTAAAAAAGGGTCCATACATAGACGAAAGACTCATCAAGAAAATAAAAGACAAAAAGCCTGGAGACAGGAATGCGATTAAAACCTGGTCCAGGGCTTCAATTATTTCTCCAGAAATGATTGGATTTACTTTTGGCGTGCATAATGGAAAAGATTTTATTCCAGTTTACATCACTGAAGAAATGGTAGGACATAGACTGGGAGAGTTTTCATTCACTAGAAAATTTGTAAGGCACGGAGGAAAGATGCAGAAAGAATTGGAAATAGCAGCAAAACAAAAAGAACTGGATACGGCCAAAGCGGCCAAAGCGGCTGACGCGGATAAGAAGAAATAATAAATTGAACAATAGCATGAAAGTTATCGCAAAACTCAAAAGTTTAAGAGTATCTCCAAGAAAAACCAGATTGGTAACACAGTCCATCAAGGGTGTTGATGTTAATGATGCCTTGGTTCAACTTGGTTATCTGATTAAAAAATCAAGCCTTCCGGTGGAAAAACTTTTGAGAAGCGCTATTGCCAATGCAGAGAATAATTTTGGTTTAGATAAGGATAATTTGTATGTTTACGATATCCAGGTAGGAGAAGGAACAACGCTTAAAAGATGGCTTCCTAGAGCATTTGGAAGAGCGACTCCTCTTCGCAAAAGAACATCCAGAATAACTATTGTTCTCGAAGAAAGAGTAGAAGGAAAAAACAGGAAGACTAAGGAGCAGATGGAAAAAGAAAAGAAGAAACGAGAAACAGAAAGAAAGAAAGCAGAAAAAGAAATGATCGAGGAAAGAAAAGATGAAGAGCAAAAAACGATATCCGCTCCGAGTGTAGGAAAGGTATTGGAGGAAAAGAAAGGCGCAGAAAAAGGATGGGCAAAAAAAATATTTCAAAGGAAATCAGCATAAAAATAATAGTTAAACGGTTTAAAATATGGGACATAAAGTTAATCCAAAAGGTTTACGAATAGGAATCACTACGAACTGGAGATCTAGATGGTTTGGCGGCAAAGATTATGCCAAAAACCTCAAGGAGGATATTGAGATCAGAAGGTTTGTGATGAAACGCTGGAAAAGCGCGGCTATTGCTGATGTGGAAATAGAAAGATCAGCCGGAACCCTGAAACTTATTATCAAAACATCCAGACCGGGAGTTTTAATCGGAAGAGGCGGAACCGGGATAGAAGATATTAATAAATTAGTGAAAAAAGAATTTTTTGCTGGAAAGAAAATAGGGCTTAAGATAGAAGCTCAGGAAATAAAGCAATTTGAAGAGAATGCCTCATTGGTTTCCCAACAAATCGCTGAACAGCTTGAGAAAAGAATGCCTTTCAGAAGAATATTAAAATCAACCATTGAACAAGTGATGAAATCAAAGAATGTCAAAGGAGTCAAATTGGAAATGTCGGGACGACTTGGAGGAGCAGACATGTCGAGGCGAGAATGGTTGTCAAAAGGATCAATTCCTCTCCACACTCTCCGAGCAGATGTTGATTTTGCCAGAGCAACAGCGCACACAACTTATGGAACAACGGGGGTGAAAGTTTGGATATACAAAGGAAAAGTATTTAATAAATAGATAAAATAGACGAAATTCCATGTTAATGCCGAGAAAAGTAAAACATAGAAAGGTCCAAAGAGGAGGCGCCATAAGAGGCGTGGCCACTAAGGGAAACGAAATCAGTTTCGGAAGCTTTGGTTTGAAAGCGATGGATGGAGGATTGGTTTCAGCGAGGCAGATTGAAGCAGCTAGGCGCGCTATGACCAGATATATAAAAAGAGGTGGTAAGATTTGGATCAGAATTTTTCCGGATAAGCCAATGACAAAAAAAGGAGATGAAACCCCGATGGGTAAAGGAAAAGGAAGTGTTGATCATTTTGTGGCAAAAATCAAAGCAGGAAGAGTTCTTTTTGAGATGGATGGAATTCAGGAAAATGTTGCTAGCGAGGCGATGAGATTGGCTTCGCATAAATTAGCGGTTAAGACGAAATTTATTAAGAAAGACAACTAATATGGCTGAAAAGCAAAAAGTAAAATTTGAAGAGATGAGTAAATCGGAAATTGAGAAATTTCTTGAAACCCAAAGAGCAAAAATGACAAAGCTCAGATTTGATATTTCGTCAAAACAAATAAAGAATCACAGAGAATACAGAAACACGAGGAGAGAGGTTGCAAAATCCCTGACAGCATTAAAAGGAAAACAAGAATAATTAGAAATATTAATTTTATTTTATGGATAAGAAAGCAACAACTAAAAAAGGAAGAGTAATAAGCGACAAAATGGATAAAACTATTGTTGTAGCTGTTGAAAGTTTCAAAACTCATCCTAAATATATTAAGAAATATAAATCAACCAAAAAATATAAGGTTCACGATCCTGAAAATAAGGCTAAAATCGGGGATGTGGTTGAATTCATTGATTGCAAACCAGTCAGTAAAGATAAGAAGTTTAAAATAGTTTAATAAAAGAAGTTTCTGATTAATTTTATGAAAATAAAGAAAGGTGATCAAATTCAAATAATCGCAGGAAAAGACAAGGGTAAGGCCGGAAAAGTTTTGCGAGTTATTCCCGGAAATCTTAGAATTGTGGTTGAAGGATTAAACTTGATTAAGAAACATATGAAGCCGAAAAAGGGAGGAGAAAAAGGACAAAGGATTGAAGTGCCTGCATCGATTAATATTTCCAATGTAATGCTAGTTTGTCCTAAATGCGGGAAATTAACCAGAGTAGGTTTCAAAGTCAATAAAGAAGATAAACTGAGGATTTGTAAAAAATGTAAAAGTGAAATTTAATATATGATTCAAGCAGAAACAAGATTAAAATCAGCTGACAATACTGGAGCTAAAATAATTGAATGCTTTAAGGTTTTGGGAGGTTCAAAAAGAAGATACGCCGGTATCGGAGATGTTGTTGTAGCTTCAGTCAAATCCGCAGAACCAAGAGGAATGGTTAAAAAGGGAGACAAGGTTAGAGTTGTCATTGTCCGACAAAAAACTCCGCTTAGAAGAAAAGATGGTTCTTATATCCGTTTTGATGAAAATGCAGCAGTTATTGTTGATGGGAAAGAGCCGAAAGGAACTCGTATTTTTGGACCGGTAGCCAGAGAGCTTAAAGAAAAAGGATTTAATAAAATAATTTCATTAGCGCCAGAAGTATTATAAGGATATGAAAATAACTCCAGTTAAAATTAAATATAAAGAAATCGTTATTCCGGAAATGAAGAAAGTTTTCGGATATACTAACGACTTAGCAGTTCCACGAATCAAAAAATGCGTGGTTAACGTGGGAACCGGAAAGATTATCAAGGAAACAGAAAAGATTGAAGAAATTATTCATTCCCTGACAGAAATTTGCGGGCAAAAACCAATTAAAACAAGAGCTAAGAAGGCTATTGCGGGGTTTAAGATAAGAGTTGGATTGGAGATTGGAGTGAAAGTGACGCTTCGGGGCCAAATGATGTGGAATTTCATTGACCATCTAATAAATTTTGCTCTTCCAAGAACCAGGGATTTTCAAGGAATCGAGCTCAAATCAATCGATGATAGCGGAAATATGAATTTAGGAATCAAGGAACATATAATTTTTCCCGAAATTTCTCCGGAAAAAGTAAAAAATATTTTTAGTTTTCAGGTCAATATTACGACTACGGCAAAGAATAAGAAAGAAGCGATTGAATTTTTCAAACTGATGGGATTTCCAATCGAGAATAAATTAAAAAATTAGTTAAATTAAATAAATGGCAAAAACATCAACAATTGCAAGATCGAAGAAGAAACCGAAGTTTTCAACCCGGGAGGTTAAGCGATGCTGGAAATGCGGAAGAAAACATGGATATCTTCGAAAATTTGATCTTTGCAGGATTTGTTTTAGAGAATTGGCCAGTAAGGGAGAAATTCCAGGAGTAAGAAAAAGCAGTTGGTAATAAAAAGTTATTTGTGTTTTAAATTAAAGTATTATGTTAGATCCAATTAGCGACATGTTAACCAGAATAAGAAACGCCCAGAAAGCTGGACACAGCGAGGTGGTTTTCCCATTTTCCAATTTGAAGTTGGCTATTGCCAAAATTTTGGAAAAGGAAGGATTTTCTGAATCTGTTGAAATGATAAAAAAGGATGAAGAAAATAAATTTAACAGGATTAAGATTGTTTTGAAATATGAAAAAATTGGCAACAACAAACAAACCCCTGTAATTAGTGAGGTAAAAAGGATCAGCAAGGAGGGGAAAAGGATCTATCTTAAAAAAGAAGACATCAAGAAAGTCAAAAACGGATTTGGAATTTCCATAATCTCAACATCCAAAGGAATAATGACCGGAAGAGAAGCTAGGAAATTGGGATTGGGAGGAGAATATATTTGTGAAATCTGGTAATAAATTTTTAGTAATCATATTATGAGTCGTATAGGCAAAAAACCAATTGAGATAAAGGATGGAGCTAAGATTGAAGTCAAAGACGGAGCAGCTTCAGTTACTGGTCCGAAAGGAAATCTGGTTTTTAAATTTAGTCCGGAAATGGAAATCAAAATTTCCGAAAAAGAAGTTTCCGTTATTAAGAAAGGAAATTCGAACAATGCCGGGGCTCTTTGGGGAACAACTGCCAGAATTATTGAAAATATGATTAAGGGGGTGACTGAAGGATATCAAAAGCAATTAGAACTTAATGGAGTCGGATTTAGAATGGCTCTTCAAGGGAAAAAAATAAATATGGCTCTCGGTTTTTCTCATCCAGTAGTGGTTGATATTCCAGAAGAAATCGAGGTTAAAATTGAAAATAATGTATTGACAGTTTCTGGAATTGATAAGCAAAAAGTAGGACAGTTTGCCGCAAGCATCAAGGCTCTCAAGAAAGTCGAACCGTATAAGGGAAAAGGATTCAAATACGTCGGAGAAATAGTCAGAAGAAAAGAAGGAAAGAAATCAGGAACAACAAGTTAAAATAACGAATTAAAATATCATATGGATAGAAAAATTTTAAGAGAAAAGAGAAAAAGAAGAATCAGAAAGGTGATTTCCGGAAGCATGGAGCGTCCGCGACTTTGCATCTTCATTAGCCTTAAGGATATCTATGTTCAAGCTATTGATGATAAAAAAGGAAATACGATTGCATCGGCCGATCTGAAAGAAGCTAAAGCAAAAAATAATATGGAAGGAGCAATGAAGCTTGGGAAATTGATTGCAAAGAAATGTTTGGATAAAAAAGTTTCTGAGGTAGTTTTTGATAGAGGGGGAAGAAAATATCATGGAAAAGTAAAATCTTTTGCGGATGGAGCAAGAGAAGGTGGATTAAAATTTTAGTTAAAATTAAAAGTTTATGAGTAGGAATGATAGAGGAAAATTTAAAAAAAGAGAAAAACAGGAGTTTGAGCAAAAACTTCTGGATCTTGCCCGTGTAACCAGAGTGGTGAAGGGAGGAAGAAGATTCCGATTCAGGGCAACTTTAGTTATCGGAGACAAAAAAGGAAGGGTAGGAGTGGGAGTCTCAAAAGGGTCTGATGTTTCCGATGCCATTGAAAAAGCTTATAATGACGCTAAGAAAAATTTGATAACCGTAAAAATGAATGGCAATACGATATCCCATGATGTTTTCAAAAAATTAGGAAGCGCCAAAATTATTTTGAAACCGGCTCAAGAAGGTAGGGGAATCATTGCCGGAGGAGCAGTCAGATCAGTTGTCGATTTGGCGGGAATTCGCGATATTGTTTCAAAATCAATGGGAACATCAAACAAGTTGAATGTTGCCAGAGCAACCATTGAAGCTTTAAAATCATTGAAAGTTAAAAAATAATATGCAGATACATCAGCTAAAACTTAAAAAGAGAAAGAAGCGAAAAACTATCGGTCGTGGTGGAAAGCGCGGAACCTATTCCGGAAGAGGGAATAAAGGACAGAAAGCCCGATCAGGAGGGAATGTCGATCCTTTGTTTGAAGGTGGAAGATCTTCCTTGGTTGAAAGGCTCAAAAAGGTTCGCGGATTTAAATCTCCTCATGCGAAAAAGATAAATATAAACTTGAATGATCTGGAAATAAATTTTGAAAACGGAGAAAGGGTTGATGTGAAAAGTTTGATAGAAAAAGGGCTTATTGGCAAGATAGAAGCACGAAATGGGGTGAAAATTTTGGGAACGGGAAAACTTAGCAAAAAGATCACAGTGGATAAGGAAATATTGATGTCGCAATCCGCTAAAAAGGTCATTGAGAAATAAATTTTCAGCTTTATCGGCTTCATTGGCTTTCAGCTTTTTCGCACTAAAAGCTAAAGAAGCTAAAGGCTAAAAGCTAAACTTGTGTTTGAAAAACTGATTCAAATTTTTAAAGTAAAACAACTTAGGAATAAAATATTTTTTATTCTCGGAATTTTAATCATATTCAGAATAGCGGCAGCTATTCCTCTTCCCGGAGTAAACACTGACCAGTT
>CAZXKY010000014.1:15840-17679 GCA_964641975.1 uncultured Bdellovibrionales bacterium
TTAGGACTTCTGAATATTTTTTCTGGCGGTGGACTTAGCAATATTTCCATCGTTCTTTTGGGTGTTGGACCATACATTACGTCTTCAATTATAATGCAGCTTCTAACTATGATTATTCCAAGATTGGAACAAATCTATAAGGAGGAAGGGGAAGCGGGAAGGCAAAAATTCAATATGTGGACGCGCTGGATAACCATACCTCTTGCTGCGCTTCAATCTTTCGGAATGATAACACTTCTTCGTTCGCAAAATGTTTTGGGAAATCTTGCCCAGTTCGATATTGTAATGATAATCATTATTGCTACAGCTGGAACGATATTTTTGATGTGGTTGGGAGAACTTATCACGGAAAAGGGAATCGGAAACGGAGTATCACTCATAATTTTTGCGGGAATCGTTGCCAGTCTTCCGGGCGGGGTTACTCAGCTTTTCGCTACTTTTGATTCAACCCAGTTTTTTACTTATCTCATTTTTGGTGTAATTGCGGTTATTACTATTGCGGGAGTAGTTTTGGTTTCTGAAGCTCAAAGAAACATTCCGGTTTCCTATGCCAAAAGAATTAGGGGAAATAAGATGTATGGTGGAGTTTCGAGCCATCTTCCTCTCCGAGTAAATCAAGCTGGAGTTATTCCGATAATTTTTGCCGTTTCCATAATGCTGTTTCCGGGAATGATTGCTAACTTCTTAATGCAGGCCAAAAACGCAACGGTAGTCGGAATCGCAAATTTTGTGAACGGAGTTTTTCAAAATCAGTTGATTTACGGATTAATTTATTTCATCTTAGTGGTGCTCTTCACTTATTTTTATACGGCAGTGGTTTTCGATCCTCACAAGATTTCTGAAAATCTTCAGAAACAAGGCGGATATGTTCCTGGAATAAGGCCAGGACAAAACACGGCCGATTATCTTTATAAGATAATGAACAGGATAACCCTTACCGGATCGTTATTTTTGGGACTGATCGCCGTTCTTCCTCTGTTTGTAAAAGCGGTGAGCGGGATTAGCAGTATGGCGATTGGCGGAACCAGTATCTTGATCGTTGTTTCAGTGGTGATAGAAATAGTCAAACAGATTGAAAGCCAATTAGTAATGAGAGATTACGAAGGATTTTAATTTATAAGAGCGAGTAATTAAATAGCACAGAGCATGATCACTTTCATTTTTGTTCCATGTTCTATGTTTTATGTTGCATGAATATAATTATTTTGGGTCCGCAGGGAAGTGGAAAGGGAACGCAGGCGCTATTTCTCTCTAAAAATTTAAATGCTATTCACATTGACCTGGGAAAAACTCTCAGGAAATTGGCGAAAGAGGAAAGTCCGCTGGGAAGAGAATTGCATGAAATAATCCATATAAAAAAAGAATTAGTTTCTGATGATGTTATTGAAAAAGTTTTAGCCGAAGAATTCAAAAGAATTCCTCTGGAAAAAGGAATAATTTTAGATGGAGCTCCTCGTCGCATTGACCAAGTGGAGGATGTGAAGCAAGCGTTTGCAATTTCTGGAAGAAAAATAGACAAGATTGTTTTTCTCAATGTTCCCGAAGAGGAGTCAATAGACAGAGTTTCGAGGAGATATAGCTGTCCCAAGTGTCACAAGCATTTCGCTTTGGGTGAAAACTTGAAAAATCCTTCAGATTTATGTCCGGATTGCAACGGTTCAGTAGAGCAAAGAAAAGATGATACGAAAGAAGGTATCCTAAAAAGACTTTCCATCTTTAAGAATCAGACCATTCCGGTGGTAGAATATTTTCGGAAAGAGAATGTATTAATTGAGGTGGATGGGACAAAAAGCAAAACGGAAGTGCTTGATGAAATTTTGGAAAAACTTAAAAAATGAT